>NZ_JAGEKJ010000007.1:0-219695 GCF_049887835.1 Gluconobacter sp. NFX36
ACCGGCGATGGACCGTGATCTGCTCAAAACGCAGAGCGAAAGTCACCCCGGAAACCCTCAATCAAAGCGCCAAAAAACTAAAATCATCAGACAAGCGCATCAACAAACAGTTCTTCGATCCCTCCAGGTCATATACCCTTTCCCCTCAGGTCCGAAGAGTACCGGATGTTTGTGGAGTTGGCTCTTAAAGGGCTTATGACGCCCGTGAGAGTTATAGAGGCGTCTCAAAATCCAGTTGAAGTTTCGGATGGAATGTCTCAGGACGCTGTGCTTCTGGATGAAGACGCGTTCCGGTTTGCGCGAGAGCATCTGGCGCGCTGCCTTTGAGGCAACGAAGAAACTTTTACTTGAAATGCATATAAAAAAACGGGGCAGTTAACTGCCCCGTTTTTTTTGTTTCTGACCAGTAGTAGCTAATCAGCTACGTTTGCCGTCGTGGTCGCCGTCGCGCAGCTGACCTGTTGGCTCCTGAACATGGGCCTCAAGGAACCAGAGGTGCTTGTCGAGACCACGGGACACTTCCGTGAACAGATCAGCAGTATCGTCGTCGCCTGCTTCATCCGTAATCTTGATGGCTTCGCGAACGTTGTTTGCAACGGTTGCGTAGCGGTCGATCAGTGCCGCGATATGGTCCGCGACACGATAGATATCGGTCGGATAAGGGGTGCAGTTGCTGTTCTTCGCAACAGCCTGCACTGTGCCATAGGCGGTACCGCCAAGCTGGGTGGCGCGCTCTGCTGTCGTATCGACAAAGTCATCAATGCTGGCGCGGAAGCCATCCAGCATTTCATGAACACCGATGAACTGTGGGCCCTTAAGATTCCAATGAGCCTGCTTCGTGATCAAGGCGAGATCAATCAGGTCTGCCAGCCGGGCATTGAGCGTCTCGATGGAGACGCTCTTGGTGTTGTCTGCCGTGTTGTTCTGCGTGACATGACGGTTGGACTTGGTAGCCACGATAAGTCTCCTGTAACAGGTTCGTTATCCAGAAACGCAGAACTCCCAAATGGGTTTCACAGCGTTTCCGGATCCACGAGATCGAAGAACGGCTGGTGGTCTACTGTGAAGTAGCGTGGGTAAGCCGGGTCGCGTTCGAAAAGTGGATTGTTGCTCCAACGAGCCAGCATCGTCTGGGTTTCATGGAAGAACCGGGCTTCGTGTTCCGGACGGTCATCGCTGCCGCGTGACAGGCTTTCGTGATGGTACGCCACGATTTCTGCGCAGAAAATGATCCGGTATCCGGCATCGCGAATCTTTAGGCATAGATCGACGTCGTTATAGGCGACGGTTAGTTCCTTCTCATCGAAGCCTCCGATTTCCCGGAAGACGTCGGCACGAACAAGCATTGCTGCTGCCGTGACGGCTGTGACTTCGTGGGACAGCATGGTGCGTCCGATAAAGCCATATTCAGAGACCGGGTCGCCACGATGGACATGCGCGCCAATGCCCGCGGGCCCAACGATCACGCCAGCATGCTGGATGGTATCGTTCGGATAAAGCAGTTTTGCGCCCACCGCTCCAACATCCGGAGCGGACAGAGCTTCCCCGATGGCGATATGCAGCCAGTCCTCATGTTCCACGAACACGTCATTGTTCATGAACATCAGATAGTCGGCCTTGGTCTGTTCTACGGCCAGATTGTTGAGGCGGGAGTAGTTGAAGGGCTCCTCAACGGTAAGCACGGACACCTTCGGGTGAGCCTGCATTTCCTCAATGAAAGCAGCCGTTTCGTCTTCAACGGACCAGTTGTTGACGAGAATGATGTCGAACGCCTTGTAGGCCGTCTTGGTCAGCAGAGCCTCCACGCACTGGCGCGTGGTTTCCACCTGATCCTTGAAAGGGATAATGATCGTGACCTTGGGGGTCTTTCGTGTGAGCCACTGGACGCCATACAGCGTCAGGCCACGGATGGACGAGACCTTTGCCTTAACACCGCGCCGTTTGAGATGGTCGTGAACGCAACGTACACCTGCCTCAATGGCGTAGGTCTTGTTCGCGACGTTTACGGCCGTAGAATTGGGTGTCTTGCGCCAATGATAAAGGATTTCTGGAACATGATGGATTTCTGAAGGCTTCAGGATCTCCGTGGCCCGTAGGATGAAATCATGGTCCTGCGCGCCGTCATAGTCAGACTTCAGATGTCCGATGGCCCGCATGGCTTCGGTTTCCACCATGGTCAGATGGCAGACGTAGTTACAGCCGAGCAGATAGCGATAATTGAAGTCGGGTTTGAGGTTCGGTTCCAGGAAGTACCCGGCCTGATCGATTTTGTCTTCGTCGGAATAAAGCAGTCGTGCACCTGTCTCGCGGGCAGCGCGAACCATCACTTCCACGGCAACATCGACCATGAGATCATCATGATCGAAGAATACGACATATTGACCACGCGCCGCGTCCATGCCGGCATTGGTTGCGCCTGAAATGCCGGCATTCTTTTTCAGGGGAACCGCACGAATTCGCTGATCCGATTTACAGAACTCGTTGATGATGGCTGTTGTCTGCGCACATTTTCCAGCGTCATCAACAATGATCAGCTCCCAGTTCTGATAGGTCTGGGAAAGAACGGAATTGATGGCAGCCTCGAAATCGCTCTTCAGAGGGCGATAGGTCGGGCACAGAATGGAGACCAGAGGTTCCTCGTAGCCCTTGCCTTCTTCCAATTGACGCTGACGAGCCGTCCGTTCACGCAAAAGGGGGTAATATTTCTGGGCCCAACGATTGTAGTCGCCGAGATTGTAGCCACGGCGTGGCACCAGATCGCGCACTTCCTGTCGAAGCGCAGAAAGCTGGCGGTGTAGTCCATCAATCACGCCGAGGAGATCGACCAGACGCGTCTCAAGCGCGTCATCCGCCAGCGAGGTGACGAAGGGGCTGCCATTGAGTTCGGTATTGTCCGGGAGGGTAACAACTTTGAACTGACGGGGGGTACTGCCGCGAAGATGCTGAGGTATGGGAATCTCGAAACCACAGTTTGGGTCGCAACCCAGAACTGCGGCGACATCACCACGATATCGGTCTGCGCGAGACTGTGCGACACGGACCCCGTCCACCATGACGGAAATCATGCACCCGCCATGCATTTCGGCACCGGGGCGTTCTGCTTTCAGAAGCCAGCCGCGCAGAGCGCCCTGCTTCACACCGTCTACAAAGCTTTGATACTGGGGTTGGAATTTCTGTGTAAATTGGATGACTGGGATAGGGTCTGCTTCCGGGTCTGTCGGATTAGTCAGCGGGAGAACAGAGCGGTCCGGGAGGCGTACGGAAAGTTCGTGTGGTTTCCCATCAATAAATTTCTCGGGAATGCTGAATTCAAAACCTACAGTTGCGATGGGTAGTCCCAGAGCTGCCTGTACATCGGGACGGTCCTGATCGCAGAGAACCTGCATGACTTCCTGCTGGTCTATCAGAACATGGAGGCGAGCTGCACCAGAACCCCTTGTATCGATCACCCAACCGCGCGCTTGCCCTTCAACAAACTGGTCGAAATGACCAATGAAAACGCTGGCAGAAGCAAGTGGAGAAGGAGGAGGGGATTGCAAGGTCATTTACTCTGTCTCCCGAGCAGCGCCTGTTTCAGTTTATAAGAGCGGCGCGATAATTTTCATTAACCTTAAATGAGTTATTTCACCCTGTCTTGGGTATCTCAGTCCCAAGAATCAAAAAAAAAGCGTTACTCATGACATAAATCTTTCATGGCCACTGGTGGCTGCGCCGGTTGTTCTTCTCGTTCCGGAAGGCTAATGCACGGAAGTGGCGGCATTTAGTCGTCAGTCTGCATCCGTTATCACAGCCAGAGCCTTTGACGCATGACACTTGCCCCAGCCAGGCAGCCCGACAAGGTCTCCGTTCCTGAAATCAAGGAAAAGCGGAGCCGCGCGGATACCACATTTCAGGCCATCGTAGGAGGCTGCTCACTCATTGTGCTCATCGCTCTGGGCGGGCTGGTCGTTCTGATGGGTGTCGGTGGTCAGGAAGCTTTCAGGACTTTCGGGTTGGGGTTCACCTTTCGGAATGTGTGGAACCCGGTCGCAAATGATTATGGGGCGTGGGCACCACTTTTCGGCACCATTGTCAGTACATTGATCGGCGTGTTGATCGCCATGCCTCTCGCTTTCGGTACGGCTTTCTGGCTTACGGCCATTGCGCCTCCACGGGTTGCTGCTGTTGTGGGTACTGCAGTTCAGCTTCTGGCGGCTGTGCCATCGATTATTTTCGGTATGTGGGGGTTTTTTACGATCGTGCCATTCATGGCGCGGCACGTTCAGCCTTTCATGATGCACAATTTCCGGCATGTGCCAGGAATTAACCTACTGATCCATGGTGCCCCCTTTGGAACAGGCCTCATGACTGCAGGCATCGTCCTTGCGATGATGATCGCCCCGTTCATGACGGCCGTAATGCGCGATGTGTTCAGCGCCATGCCCGGCATGCTGCGCGAAAGCGCCTACGGATTGGGAGCCACGCGGTGGGACGTCATGTGGAAAGTCGTTGTGCCCTGGTCCCGGACAGGCATGATTGGCGCAACTGTTCTTGGAATGGGGCGTGCATTGGGTGAGACCATGGCCGTCACGTTCGTGATCGGAAACGTAACGTCTGTAGGATGGTCGCTGTTTGCGCCTCGCAGCACAGTGGCGTCCCTGATTGCACTACAGTTCCCGGAAAGTCCTGCCGGGTCTCTGAGGCTGTCTTCCCTTCTGGCTCTTGGGTTTATTCTCATGCTGTTGTCATTCGCCAGTCTTTCTCTGGCCCGTATGTTGCGGAAGGACGGGAAATGAGCGGTATGACGACGTCATCTGGTGGCTGGGCTCCAAACGCAAATGGTGCTCGCCGACGCCGAAAGGATCGACTTGCAACTCTGCTGGGAATGGTTGCAGCTGGTATTCTGGTGCTGGTTCTCACGTCCATTCTGTGGACGTTGCTGTCCCGGGGAATAACTGGTCTTTCTGCGGCTGCAATCATGAAACCCATGGGGCCTCCAGGCTCTGGCGGCGGTCTTGCAAATGCTATTCTCGGCAGTGTGATCCAGACTTTTCTGGCTCTTCTGATCGCGACGCCTCTTGGATTGGGTTGTGGGATTTACCTCTCGGAATATGGAAACCGTCAGAACCGGTTTGCTTCCTGCGTCCGCTTCGTGTCAGACGTTCTGATGTCAGTGCCTTCCATTCTGGTGGGATTGTTCGTCTATCAGATCCTTGTTGCACCGTTCGGGCATTTCTCGGCATTTGCCGGGTCGGTTGCGCTCGCCATTCTGGCAGTTCCCATCATTGTCCGTACAACAGAGGACATGCTTCAGCTTGTCCCAATCGCTATGCGGGAAGCTGGCGCAGCTCTTGGAGCGGCGCGCTGGCGCGTGACGCTGTTCCTGTGCCTGCGTTCGGCAAAAACTGGCGTTCTGACTGGTATTCTTCTAGCGCTGGCTCGCGTTAGTGGTGAAACCGCACCGCTGCTCTTTACATCTTTGGGTAATCAGAACTGGTCTTTCAGTCTGAATCGTCCAATGGCCAGCCTGCCTGTGACAATTTACCAGTATGCAGGGGCTTCTTATGAAGACTGGGTTCAGCTTGCCTGGGCCGGCGCCCTGCTTGTAACCATGGGTGTTCTGGCCATCAATATTGCCGTCCGTCTTTCGGCCCGTCGCGGATGATTTTACAGGATTTCAATATGACCGAGACCAAGCCGCAGGTGGCCCTCGCTGTTCGTAACCTTAATTTCTATTACGGACAGAATCACGCTCTGCATGATATCAGCATTGACTTCCCTGCCCGGAAGGTCACGGCGATGATTGGCCCCAGCGGCTGTGGCAAGTCCACGCTGCTGCGGATTTTTAACCGGATGTATGACCTCTATCCGGGACAGCGAGCAACAGGCGAAGTCCTGTTTGATGGACGAAACATCCTCGATACCGGACTTGATCTGAATATTCTGAGAGCCCGGATCGGGATGGTGTTTCAAAAACCAACGCCATTCCCGATGTCGATTTACGACAATATCGCATTTGGCGTGCGTCTGCATGAACGTCTGAACAAGGCAGACATGGATGTGCGTGTGCAGGACGTTCTGACGCGCGTGGCGTTATGGAACGAAGTCCGGGACCGTCTGAATACTCCGGCGGCCGGTCTGTCTGGTGGTCAGCAGCAGCGTCTGTGCATCGCGCGTTCGATTGCTACGCGCCCGGAAGTCCTTCTGCTTGACGAACCGACGTCTGCCTTGGACCCAATTTCGACCGCGCGTATTGAAGAACTTCTGGATGAGCTCAAGGAGGAGTTCACGATTGCGATCGTGACTCACAATATGCAGCAGGCTGCACGTTGTGCGGATCAGGTCGCGTTTTTCTACATGGGTCGCCTGATTGAAGTTGATACTGCGGATCGTATCTTTACGAATCCGCGCCAGCAACAGACCCAAGACTACATCACCGGAAGATTTGGATAATCCGCCATGGCTGACAGATCTCATATTGTCAAAAGCTACGAGCAGGAGCTGGGTCAGCTCCGGTCCATGATGTCCCAGATGGGCGGTATCGTGGAAAACCAGGTCGCTCTTGCGCTCTCGGCCATCGCAGACAGGAATGAGGAAGCGGCGGATGCTGCCGCTCGTCAGGACCCGGATGTGGATGGACTTGAGCGTGATGTCGAAAGCCTCGCCATCCGTCTTCTGGCTCTGCGCAGCCCGATGGCGAGTGATCTTCGTGAAATCGTCGCGGCCCTGAAGATCACGGGTGATCTCGAGCGAATTGGCGATTACGCGTCGTCCATCGCTCGTCGTTCTCTGCGGATTCGTGGTTCTGACGGTCAGATTTCCCTGTCGGGGCTACGCAGCATGGGTCGTCTGGTGCAGGACAATCTGCGACGGTCCATTGATGCCATCACGCAGCAGGATTCCAACCGGGCTATGGAAGTCTGGCATGCGGATCGTGCCGTGGACGAGTATTACACGGCGCTCTTCCGTGAACTCGTAACGTATATGATGGAAGACCCCCGTAATATCCGGGCCTGCACGGAACTACTGTTCATAGCCAAAAATCTTGAACGGATCGGCGATCATGCGACCAATATTGCCGAGCGCGTCTTTTACGCTGTGACCGGAGACAATCTGCCAGCCGTTCGTCCGCGCGGTGGCCCGGCAGCCGCTGAAAACACAGCCGAGCCAGCAGACCGGTGAGCGGGACGACGCAGGTACGAGCAAAGGGCCTCATCCTCGTCGTCGAGGATGATCCCGCCCTGTTGCTCATGATGCGATACAATCTCGAACAGCGAGGTTATCGTGTTGAATCCGCTCCCGATGCGGAAACAGCCCTCCAGTTTCTGGAAACGGCTCGCCCCGATGCTGCCGTTCTGGACTGGATGCTGCCGGGCCTTTCCGGTTTGGATCTCTGCCGACGTATCCGGAGCAATCCGGCGCTCCGGGATTTGCCCGTTCTTCTGCTGACGGCCCGTTCCGGAGAGCAGGATGCTATCCGCGGGCTGGATACTGGCGCTGACGACTATCTGGTCAAGCCTTGCAGTGTCGATACACTGGATGCACGTCTCAGAGCGCTCCTTCGCCGTCACCAGTCGTCCTACGACGTGTTGTCCTTCGCGGATATTACCCTCGACCCTGAAACGCATCGTGTGGAGCGTGCGGGGCGTCTGCTGTCTTTGGGGCCAACCGAGTATCGTTTGTTGGATCTTCTGATCCGTAATCCGCGCAAGGTGTTTTCCCGCGAAGATCTGCTGCGTCGGATCTGGGGGCAGAACATCCACGTAGAAATTCGGACGATCGACGTTCACATCCGACGTCTCCGCAAGGCTATCAATGGTCCGAACGAGCCGGATCTTGTCCGTACCGTTCGGGCGGCGGGTTATGCTCTGGATGATGGCCCAATTGCGGACGGACTGTAACGAGTGAGGACCGAGAGTCTGGCAGTTCTTCCCCATGATGGGCTGCCTCTCTGGGTTGGCCTCACCTTTGCAGGCCTTGCTGTCGCTGGATGGGGGTGTGCGGCTCTGGCGTTTCGCCGTCGGTCGACTCCGCAGCCTGCCATACCCGAATATTCGGCTTCGGGTCTTTCGCTTCCTCTGCCGGATGCCCCCCTGCCAATCGAGTTTTTCCCCGGAAGCGTGCTGTTACTGGACAGGCTTGGTGCAGTGCTCCAGGCCAATGAAGAGGCTGCAATGCAGTTCGGAGACAGCGTAGGAGCCATTCTGCGGCACCCTGCTGCTCGTTCGGCGCTTTCCGCAGCGTTAAGGGCTGAACCTGAAGGGGCAGATGACCTTCCGCCTGTCTGCTCCACCACCTTTACTCTTGATGTTCCTGTTCCCCGGACGTTGCACTTGTCCTTAAGGGGAATTCCCGCTCCGCAGGAGCGTCACAAGCGGGTTCTTGTGGTGATGTCAGATCGCAGCGAGGCGCAGGTTCTGGACAGGATGCGCCTGGATTTCGTTGCTCATGCCAGCCATGAGCTTCGGACGCCTCTCGCATCGCTGAGCGGCTTTATTGACGCGCTCAGAACGGGTGGCAGCACGATGGATGAGGGAACGCGGCAGCAGTTTCTCGACATAATGGGACAGCAGTCAGCGCGGTTGAAGCGGCTGATTGACCGGCTGCTCTATTTATCCCGTGTGCAGGCTCATGAGCATCAACGCCCACGGGATGTTGTGGACGTGGCTGATTTGATGGCCATTGTTCTGGGAGAGGTGGCTCCCCGGTTTGATGAGGACGGGTGTACGCTGAATCTGGCGCTCGAAGATGATCTGATCATCAAGGCAGATGAAGACGAGATGGTGCAGGTGCTCCTGAATCTGATCGAAAATGCCCTGAAATATGGACGGGAGCGGGGGCGGGATTTTTCCGTGACCCTGTTTGCCCGCAGGGCGCCGGAACGGGATGATCGCTGGCCGGAGGACGGAGGCATCCTCCTGGGCGTTGAGGACAACGGGCGCGGTATGGAAGCACATCACCTTCCACGGCTGACCGAGCGTTTCTATCGGGTTGTGGATAATGTTGAGCCAGCCCAGCAGGGAACGGGCCTGGGTCTCTCCATTGTTCGGCATATTCTGGATCGTCATGGCGGTCGATTGCGGGTCGCAAGCGCGCCAGGGCGAGGAACAACATGCCTGGTCTGGCTGCCACCAGTAAGTGTTGTTCAGCCTGAAGCGGTATGAGGATTTCGATCTGTCTCTGAAAACCGAAAAAACGCCCACGAAGGAGCGTTCAGAGAGGCATGTTTAACGGATGTCAGCGCGGGTTTTTCCTAAAAGGATCCAACCGCCGACGAGGATTAATCCAATCAAAGGAATGGCTGCGATCGTAATTGTGCCATCTGGATAATCAAAAGCCATCATAAGCAGCACGAACCCCAGGAAGCCCAGCGTTAGCCAGTTGGTGACAGGGGCGCCCGGCATGGCGAATGTCGTCGGAGCGATTTCGCCGCGTTTGATGGCTGAACGCAGGCGTTGCTGGCAGAGAAGAATGAAACCCCAGGTGCTGATAATGCCAATGGCAGAGAAATTCAGAACAATTTCAAAGACACGCGCAGGAATCAGGTAATTCAGACCAACGCCGACAAGATAAACGGCCAGTGTGGTTAGAATGCCAATGTAAGGCACGGAGCTTCGGTTCATTTTGGACAGCATTTTCGGGCCGGATCCACCAAGAGACAGAGCCCGTAAAACACGACCGGTGGAGTAAAGACCGGAGTTCAGGCTGGACAGGGCCGCCGTGAGGACGACGATGTTCATGATTGTTCCCATGCCGGGAATTCCCAGAGCCTGGAAGAACGTCACAAACGGGCTGACACCAGCGTGATAGGCGGTCCATGGGAGAAGGCAGACCAGTAGTACAACAGAGCCAACATAAAACAGGGCAATGCGCCAGATCACGCTATTGATGGCTTTGGGAAGAACCTCACGTGCATCGTGGCATTCGCCAGCAGCCGTTCCGATCAGTTCGATGGCTGAGTAAGCGAAGACCACACCCTGTAACAGGAGGAAGGCCGGAATAATTCCATGCGGGAAAATACCCCCATTTTCGGTAATCAGATGTAGCCCAGTAGTATGTCCCCCCACAGGCACACGACTACCAAGAATAAGAGTTCCTGCGATGAGAAATGCCGCTAGAGCCACAACCTTGATGAGCGAAAACCAGAACTCCATTTCGCCAAAATAGCGAACGCCGATCATGTTCATGGCACCGACAATGGTTAATGCGCCCAAGGCGAAAACCCATTGCGGGACATCAACGAAAACGGCCCAGTAATGCATGTAGAGGGCGACGGCGGTAATATCGACGATACCTGTCATGGCCCAGTTCAGAAATGACAGCCAGCCGGCTGCATAGGCCGCTTTTTCGCCTAGGAACTCGCGCGCATAAGTGACGAAACTTCCGCTTGTGGGGCGGTACATGACCAACTCGCCCAGTGCGCGAAGGATCAGAAAGGAAAAAACACCGCAGACGGCATAAATCAAAGCAAGGGAAGGGCCAGCAACCTGAAGGCGGGAGCCTGCACCAAGGAATAGACCTGTCCCGATGGCACCACCAATGGCGATCATCTGGATATGTCGACGACCGAGGTCCTTGTGATACCCTTCCTCGCTGATGACATCTTCCGATGGGGGAGTGTAATCGTGAGCAGGGCTGGTCGTCATCTGCGCATCCTGAGGGCCTGGATCGGCGTGGTGAAACAATGTCCGGACAGTGACATCCACGCTTCATGCGTGGCAGGTATGTCCAATCTGCATGGGAACATACGGCAAACCATAGCCGTTGCCAACGCGCATTGAGTTTTCTTACGAAAATCTCACCCTACAAGTAACTTAATGCCCCGGCGGCACGGCCATGCAGGCCATGCCCTGTCCTGACAAAGCATTGCAGGCCTGAGCAGCGCCTGTCCGGCTGATTCCAGCCAGTCTTGCCCTCCAGAAGCGTGTGCCGTGTGCGATCGTGGGCTGGATTTCGATGCGGGATGCCTGCAGAGGCGAGAATGCGCTCTGTCTGGCCATTGTTGCAGCAAAGCGCGCCTGCCCGGGATTCGCGAATGCGCCTACCTGAATGCCCCAGTCCCCATAGCTTCCCGGCGTGCGGTAACTCACACTCGTGGGCGTCAGGCCAGATGAGGCTCTTGGTGTTCTGGGAGGCGTAGGAATGACGGGCGGTGGAGGTAAGGAAGTGCCGACGGCATAGTGAGGCGTGGCCGATGGTGGGGCGAGTTGATCGGATGAAACGGGTGTCTGGACGCAGGTGGCGTCGGGATCATAGGCGCCGTTTGGATTGCAGGGGACGGCAGGAGGAAGATCGGGGGGCATAGTATCAGATGGTACTGAGGTGATGTGTCGACTGGCCCAGGCCTGCTGCACACTCTGTTGTGGATCGGCATATCTGGCTGACGTCTGGTTCATGGCAAGTTGAGGGGATGTGTCGGGTGCTTCTGCTACCTCCATTGGAGACGCATTCAGCTGGGCCGTTGACCCATAGGCTGCAAGCGGCCCCGTCATGGCCACCTGTGTTCCCAGATGAGGGGTAATGCTGGCGACATAATTAACGGTCTCGTTAGGAAGAGACCGTCCTTCATAAAGATAGTCCTCAAGGCGCTGCGGGCCTGCATTGTAAGCTGCCAGAAATGCGGGAGCGCCATATTTGCGGGACAGGATCTGAATATAGCCTGTCCCGGCCATGATATTGTCGTGAGGTTCATAAGGATCGGATCCCAGCCCGAAGCGACTCTGCATTTCCGCATAGGTCTGGGGCATCAACTGCATCAGTCCCATGGCTCCAGCGCTGGATGTGATGGGTTGCCCGTTCAGATACTGGTGGCCTCCCGATTCCTGATGGATTACGGCCCGAATCCATGCTTCGGGAATCGAGAAGCGATTGGCAGCCTGCTGAATGTATGGACCCCAAGGATCACTCGGGGTTCCAGGCGCCTTATAGGCTCCGTTCGCAGCATAATACCGATTGTAAGGGGATGTCTGAGAGGCGCAGCCAGAAAGGAGAAAACCGGTCACACAAAGGGTTCCGACATAGAGGAAAAGGAGCCTTTTCCGGGGCGTCATAAACCCAATGTTAATCTTTTGAACAGATGATGGGGGCTGTCCGAAAGAAAAGGCAGAGACACGGTGACGACGGAGACTCCGGAACTTGAAACCCCTGCAAAAGGGGGCGGGAAGCGCAGGATCATCATGATTGCAGCGATCCTCTGCGTCCTGCTGGCCGGAGGAGGCGCATTCGCCTGGCAGCACTTCCATCACCCTGCGTCCCATCCTGAAAAACTTACCCCACAACCCGAAAAGCTGACGATTATTACCATTCCCACGATGGTATCCAATCTGGATACCGGGGAGGGCAGGGCGCGTTATATCCGGATCAGTGCGCGCCTTCAGGTTGAAGACAGCAAAGATACGGCAAAAATCGGGCCGCTCATGCCGCAGATCCAGGATGCTTTCCAGACCTGCCTTCATGGCATGCGTCCGGAAGAGCTTTCTGGTGCAGGAATCTATCGCCTGAGAGAGACGCTGCTGGCGCAGGTTTCTAATATTCTGGCGCCTCTGCCGGTGCGGGATCTCTTCTTCGTGGAGTTGCTGGTGCAGTGACTGCAGACGCGACAAACATGGACGGCAGACAACCGGATCAGGCTCTGGAAGAAGACGGCGACATGCCGACTCCCAAGTTTGCTCTCTCCATGGACGATTTCGGATTCCCGGAAGATGAGGTCGGTACTGGCCGTATTCTCAATCAGGCCGAAATTGACAGTCTGTTCGGAAGTGATGCCACGCTGAAGGGGGGAGGCGAAGGAAATGGGCTTGAAAGACTGATCACGACGTCTTCCGTTTCCTATGAGCGTCTGCCCATGCTGGAGGTGGTCTTTGACCGTCTCGTCCGTATTTTGACGACCAGTCTTCGGAACTTCACCAATGATAATGTTGAAGTCTCGATAGACCGCCTCAATTCCCTGCGCTTTGGTGATTACCTGGAAAATGTTTCCGGGCAGTCGATGTTTGCGGTTTTCAAGGCGGAAGAGTGGGACAATTACGGGATTCTGATCCTCAGCTCGTCCCTGATCTACAGCATTATTGATGCCCTGCTCGGTGGGCATGACCGTGTCCGGGCTTCCCTGAGTGGAGAGGATCGACCTGCTGGTCGGCATCATACGGCGATTGAGCGCGCACTGATCGAGCCGCTGATTCGTGTGATTTTGAGCGATCTCTCCATGAGTTTCAGTCCGCTTTGCGCCGTGAATTTCCGGCTGGATCGTCTGGAACTGAATTCCCGCTTTGCGACCATTTCACGGGCCACCAATGGCGTGGTCATGGCCCGGTTCGGGATCGATATGGATGGGCGCGGCGGTGACGTGGATCTCATCCTTCCTCATGCGACGCTTGAGCCGGTTCGTGAAATTCTGCTCCAGCAGTTCATGGGTGAGAAGTTCGGACATGACGGGATCTGGGAAAGTCATCTGGCTCAGGAACTTTGGAATACAGACGTTACACTGGATGCCGTTCTGGAGGAGCAGACCATGAACCTTCAGGACATTCTAACCCTTTCTCCCGGTGATCGGCTGGTGCTGCGTCGGGACCCGGACGCTCTGGTACAGATGCGATGTGGTGGAAAGACTGTTTTTCGAGGCCGTGTCGGCAAAAAACAGGGGCAGGTGGCTGTCCGGATTGAAGAAAATCTTATTGGAGGAGAGGCTACGGAACGGCCCTCCGCTTATAGCTGAAAAGACGGAGCATTTTTCATGGACAGGTTCCAGCTTGGGCTTGAAATTGCCCTGTCAGTTCTGCTGCTGGTGACAATTTTCTACAGTCTCTATCTCGGTCGGGCCCTCGCTGTGATCCGGCGTGACCGTGGGCAGCTTGATGCATTGATCATGAGCCTGGAGAGCAGCAGCGCACAGGCACAATCCGGAATCGATCATCTTCGTCAGACAACTGAAATGGTTGGGCGTGCACTGGGCAAAACTGTTGAGACTGGCAAAACCCTCAAGAATGAACTGACGATCTTGTGTGAACGCTCGGAAGCGGTAGCGCAGGTGCTTGAAGGAGGCGCTTCCACACAGAAAGCCTCCTCCCAGAAACCCATAATTCGGCCAGAGGAGGAGGATGTTCCGGGCGCGCGCATGCCTCTTCGGCCCCGAATGGATGAGGGGCGGATGGGGAGCGTGGGAACGGTCAAAACGCCGGTGGGTAAAAGCGCGGCTGAACGTGAACTTCTGCGCGCACTTCGCCAGAGACAGGGATAAAACTGATGTTTTTCCGTCTTCTTCACATCACATGTGGTTTGATGATCGTTCTTCTGGGCGTCAAGGTTTACGATCTGGTTGAATATGTAGGCGCCGAAGTCCCTGCGGGTTCGTCTCTGGTTGCTGCTGCCGTTGCTCAACCATCTGTGACGCCGGTTTCTGGTGAAGCGTCTACACACAAAGACGATGCGGCCGCTCCCATGGAGAAAAAACCTGCATCTTCCGTGGCGTCACCGGTCCCTGCTACTGCCGATCTATGCAAGGGGGGCGGCTGTCAGGGCGCGCCTCAGGCACCTTCGGGAGTGGTGGGAGCAGAAACCGTTGACCCAGCTCTGAAGGCCGATCTGAATGAGCGGCAGCAGGAACTGGACCGGCGGTCCAAGGCGTTGGATGAGAGACAGCGTCTCGTTGATGCAGGGGAAGAAGAACTTCAGCGCCGGATGACGGCCTTGCAGGCGTCACGGTCTCAGATTGAAGACAGTGAACGTCATTCCGATGAACTTCTCAATCAGGATACGGATCGGCTCGTCAAAATTTACGAAGCCATGAAGCCTGCTGATGCGGCTGTTATTTTCAATATTCTGGATCTCAGGGTGGGCGTAGGTCTTCTGAACCGCATGAGTTCCCGCAAGGCTTCTGCAATTATGGAAGCCATGTCGCCACAACGGGCCATTCTTGCGACGCAACTACTGGCCAATATTCATGCGCATGCTGGCTCGCGCGGTATCAACGAATGACCGGATGGCGGATTCCTGCTTTGGCAATGCTGCTGATGACCTCCGCTGCAACAGCGTTTGCAGGGCCGTCGGTATCGTCCGCCAAGGGGCCTGCTCTTCCGCAGGGATGGTCGTTTCTGAATGATCCGTCCCCTCTTTTATCCCCCAGGGGAGTGAAAGAGAAAGACGCTGCCCTGAAAGGGGAAGGCGTGAAGGGCATCGACGTTGGACCTGCCTCCGCCGTGTCATCTGCTTCGGACGCGACGGGACTATGGTTGCCTCTGGGCGAGCGGACGCCGGTTGCAGCGTTTCGGAGAGGGGGAAGTTTTGTTCTTGTGGCGGCGGGGCGCCACCCTCTCGATACAGCCGCCCTGGGTGGAATTACTCCCTTTGGAACCGTGCAAAGCCAGATTTTGGGCAACAGCACACTGGTGCGTATCAGTTGTCCTGTAGATGCTGCACTGGACCTCAAGCCAGTTGCGGGAGGGTGGACAGTGTCGCTCGCGCCTTCCCAGCCCAACAGCGCAATGAAGCTTGGACAGGAAGGTCAGGCGCTGACCTTTACGCCTCCGCGGGCAAGTGATGCCATGCAGGTGCTTACGGTCCAGGACCCTGATTCAGGACGTCGTCTTTTGCTTGGTCTGGCTCAGTCAGGTGTGGTTTCTGAGACGATGGCCAGGAGAGGGGACGGATTTGAAGTGCGCCCAAGCCTGATGGGTGTTGTCATTGCAGCCGATTCTGACGTGTTGGAATTGCGGCAATCATCAGGAAAATTCTTTCTGGATCGGATAGGGCCGGGCAGTCTGCCCCTTTTGTCTCAGGGGAAGATGGCCACCTATGGTGCCTCAATGGCGGGCGTTCGGCTGGGGGAGACCTCTCCGGAAGCGCTTCACTCTGCAGCGTATCATGCATGGATATCAGCGGCGATGGCGATTGCCGGGCAGAGGTTCGACGCGAGGATTCGCCTGGCTCAGGAACTGGCACGTCTGGGAAATGGGCCTGAACTTGCTCAGGTTCTTCAAACGGCTCTGGAAGATCAGCCTGAAGGTGTTGCCCGCTCTGATGTAAAACGGTTGCGGCAGATTGCGGCGGTTTTGAATCACCGCCCTTCGGCAGATTTACGAGATGAGGAAGAAGGCTCCACGCCGGAAGACCAGTTCTGGCGTGGGATGGTTCAAACATTTTCTTCGGAAAAAGAAAACTCTGTTTCGGGTTCTGAGCGGGGACAGGCGGCAAAACTGATCGCGGCAGGGCTGCCTTCCGTGATGTCCTATGCTCAACCCTTACGGCATCGTCTGGTGCCCTCTGCCGCTGAGTGGGTCGTGCGGTACGGCGATGAGAGAGATCGTGCGGTTGTTCGAAAAATCCCAGAAAATTCGGACACGGCTCTGGCCCATGCACTGCTGGCTGCGCAGAACCGTGATCCGGGTGCCTCGAAAAAACTGGAAATTCTGGCAGGTTCATCGTCGCCCATGATCTGGCCGGTCGCACGGGAAACTGCGTTAAGGCTTGGGCTAGAGACGGGTCAGATACCGCCCGGCGTTGTCGGTGCGCGTCTTGATGCATTGATGCCGGCCTTCCGAATGGCGGGACGAGAGCCGGAAGCGAGATTGTTAACCGTAGATGCGTTTGCAAAAGCGGGAGAATGGCCGAAAGCGTTGCAAGCCGTTCAGGATGGTCAGCAACTCTATGGAACAGAGAAATTTCCTGGAGCGGAGCGGCTATCTTTGGTGGCTGAGGGAATGGCTTCTCATGCTCCTGACAAGCCAGACATCGCATTGGCAGAAGCCGACCTCCTGAAGAAAGCAGTGCTTGCAGCGACAGGGCAGAGCAGGATCCAGCTTAATTTTCTGAAAGCGCTTTCTGACCGATATGCTGTTTTGAGCCTGCCTTTGGCGCAGCGGGATACGCTTCAGGCGCTAGCGCAGCTTCAAGAAGGGGATGACGCGCAAAAGACGAAGCTTCAGATTGCGCGTCTGAACCTTGAAACGGGCGCTCTGGATGCTGCTCTGCAGGCTCTTCCACCGGAGGAGCCTGCAAGTATTAACGTCTTGCCTGGTGGACATGTTGAGTCGTCGGAGGCCGTGCTTCTTCGGGCAAAAATTGCCTTGGCGCAGCATGATCCTCAAAAGGCTTTGGGATATTTGAAAAACCGTTCGGAACCGGAGGCTCTTGAAATGCAGGCGAGTGTTCTGGAACAGCAAAAAGATTGGAATGGAGCAGTTAAGGCGCTGAAAAACCTGCTTCAGCCCTTGTTGTCAGGTCAAAACGAGACGGCAGATCCTCTGACATCGGAGCAGAGCCAACTTGTGTTGAGAATTGGGGCGGATGCGTCCCGGGCACATGATAGTGCAATGCTTTCCATTCTGGCGAAGCAGTTTTCCGCCAGAATGAGCGGCCAGCCGTCGGCGGCTATGTTCCAGTTGTTAACAGAAGGCAAGGATTCGTCTGTGCCAGCAGGTGGCTAAAGATTTCGCCTATTTGACCGTATGAGCTTTCAGGAACGTCTGAACGCCATATTCGATGAAGTGAGTGAGATTTTCACCCTCTTTGGGGGGTTTGCAATGCGTCAGATGGGCAAGAAGGGGGCCACCGAGTGTCATGCTGAATAGTAGGTCCGCGGCTTCCTCGACGTCGTCAATGTCGAGAGTGCCCGTAGCCACCTGTTTGGTCAGCCAGTCCTGGACAGGGAGGGCGCGGCCTGACAGGTGGAACAAGTCTGCTACGATCTGACGGATGGCAGGGTTGCGTGTGGTCTCCGTGACGAGGGACTTGAGCAGACTGAGACGTTCTTCATCCAGAAGCTGTTCTGCAATGAGCAGCATCATGCCTTGAAGCTGGGTGGAGAGTGGATCTGTTTCGACGGGTGCATAAGGAATAGGGGCGAAAAGCCGTTCAATGATCAGCGTTTCGAACAGGGATTTTTTCGACTCGAAAAACTGATACAGCGTTTTCTTGGACATGCCGGAACACGCGGCAATGCTATCCATTGAGGCGGCATGGTATCCGTATGTTGACAGCATTGAACTGGCAGCATTCAGGATGCGGGTTCTGCGCTCTACGTCGTCCAAGGTGCCGGTGTGGTCGCAGCAGCGCAGCTTGCGGGCATCGGACAGGGCGTCAGAACTGCTCAAGATCAACTCCGGGTATTATTCGGTCAAACCGAATTGACGTTCATCAAAGAAACCGGCTAGTTTCCAGTTCAACTGGAAACTGCGTGGTTTCTGTATCACAGGATAGCGGCTGTATCATGCCTTCTTTTCAGAAAACTTTTTTGATGTCCTCAGCAGCCGTCTCGGAGAAAGACCAGCATCGGTGGCTGAAGTCTGGCGTGCTGTTGCCTTTGTTCGTTGCACCGCTCGTGCTGGCGGGCTGTCACAAAAAGCAGGCTCCGCCCCAGATGCCGCCGCAATCTGTTGGCGTTCTTACGTTACAGGCCCAGCCTGTCACGCTGGAAACATCCCTGCCGGGTCGTACTGAAGCCTATGAGCAGGCTCAGATCCGACCACAGGTTAATGGTGTGATCGTTTCGCGTGACTTTGAGCAGGGTGCAGACGTCAAGGCAGGGCAACAGCTTTTTCAGGTCTATATCGCCCCCTATCAGGCAGCTTACGATCAGGCCAAAGCACAGCTTCTGAACGCACAGGCTGCTGCAAGCCGCGCGGCAGGTCAGTTGCGTCGTTATGGCCCGCTGGTCAAGGCGCATGCTGTCAGTTCGCAGGACTATGACAATACGCTGGCTACGGCCCGTGAAGCCGAAGCGCAGGTTGCACAGGCAAAAGCCAATGTTGAAGCGGCTGCCGTCAATCTGAATTACACCCATGTTCGTGCGCCGATTGATGGACGTATTGGCCGTACGCTTTACACGCCGGGCGCTCTGCTGACGGCTGGTCAGACACAACCGATTGCTGTCGTAACGCGACTCGATCCGATTTACGTGGACGTCAATCTTGCGGCGGCGGACATGCTGCGCCTGAAGCATGAACTGGCGACCGGTCAGGTTGAGCGTAAGGGGGATGATGCGGCGGCTGTTGGCCTGAAGCTTGAGGACAACTCCGAATATCCTCAGCGCGGCAAGCTGCAGTTGTCGGAAGTGACGGTTGATCCGGCTACAGGGACTCTTGTCATGCGAGCTGTTTTCCCCAATCCGGACCATCTGCTCCTGCCGGGTATGTTCGTCCATGCCCATGTTCGGGAAGGCATTGATCCGAACGGTCTTCTTGTTCCGCAGGTGGCTGTCCAGCGGAACTCCAAGGGGGAGCCGTATGTCATGATTGTCGATGCTGACAACAAGGTGCAGCAGCGTGCCATTCAGACGAGCCGCACGATCGGGACAGACTGGCTTGTGATGGATGGCGTCAAGGCAGGAGACCGGGTGATCGTGAATGGTCTTCAGAAGGTTCAGCCGGGTGCCAAGGTGGCACCTCAGGAAGCGCCTGCTCCTGCTGGAAAGGCCGGGTAATCTCCCATGACGCTTTCACGCTTTTTCATTGATCGGCCGATCTTTGCCTGGGTCATTGGGCTGATCATCATGCTGGTGGGTGGCGTTGCCATCACCCGTATGCCGATTGCTCAGTATCCGAGCATCGCGCCGCCACAGATCGCTATTTCCGTCATGTATCCCGGCGCATCTGCCGAGACGGTGAACAACACGGTTGTGCGCCCGATCCTGCAGCAGATGTATGGTCTGGATCATCTCGAATATCTGTCCGCCTCGTCTTATGCGAGTGGGCAGATGGAAATCGACCTGACCTTCGAGCAGGGAACCAATCCGGACATTGCTCAGGTTCAGGTTCAGAACAAGCTGCAGTTGGCACAGCCGCGTCTGCCGTCGGAAGTGACGGCTCAGGGGCTGAGTGTCACGAAGGCCACCAAGAACTTCATGATGGTTCTGGCCTTTATTTCCGAAGACGGCAGCATGTCCGGGCAGGATATTTCGGACTACGTGGCCTCCAATATTTCCGATCCGCTGTCGCGCGTTTCGGGTGTGGGTGATCACACGCTGTTCGGTTCCGAATATGCCATGCGTATCTGGCTCGACCCGTCCAAGCTTTATAATTACGGCCTGACGGTGGGAGACGTTCAGTCTGCCATTCAGGCACAGAATATTCAGGTTTCGTCTGGTGAACTGGGTGGCCTTCCGGCCAAGCAAGGGATTGGTCTTGATGCGACGGTGATCGGGCCGACGCGTCTGAGTTCTCCGGAAGAGTTCGAAAAGATCCTGCTCAAAGTTCAGCAGGATGGCAGTCAGGTCCGCCTGAAAGATGTGGCGCGTGTTGAACTGGGGGCACAGAGTTATGCGCTGGGGTCTGTTTATAACGGACATCCGGCTGCAGCCATGGCTCTGAAGCTTGCTCCGGGTGCCAACCAGCTTAACACGGAAGCCGCAGTGCGCGCCAAAATGGCCGATTTGCAGCGGTACTTCCCGGGTGGGCTGAAGCTGGTTTACCCGCTGGATACCGAGCCGTTCATTACGCTGTCCATCAAGGAAGTGATCGAGACGCTGGTGGAAGCCATTGTGCTTGTGTTCTTCGTGATGCTGATCTTCCTGCAGAACTTCCGTGCAACGCTGATCCCAACGATTGCCGTTCCAGTGGTTCTTCTTGGGACGTTCGGGCTGCTGTCTGTGCTGGGATACAGCATCAACACTCTGACCATGCTGGCCATGGTTCTGGCTGTTGGTCTGCTGGTGGACGATGCCATTGTCGTGGTTGAAAACGTCGAACGTGTGATGACGGATCAGGGGCTTTCTCCCAAGGAAGCCGCCCGTCAGTCCATGGACGAAATTTCTGGCGCGCTGATCGGTATCGTGCTGGTTCTGACCGCGGTGTTCCTCCCAATGGCTGCTTTTGGCGGATCGACGGGTGTGATTTACCGCCAGTTCTCCATCACCATTGTTGCCGCCATGTGGCTGTCCGTTCTGGTGGCCATGGTCATGACGCCTGCCCTGTGCGGTTCCATGCTCAAGCCGACGCATACGGGCCATGAGAAGGGCCCCATTGCCTGGTTCAACCGCACGTTTGATCGTCTGACCAACGGATATCTGGGCGGCGTAAAATGGCTGATCCGGGTTCCGGTCGTCAGCATGCTTATTTTTGCGCTGCTGACGGCGGGTGTGGTGTTCCTGTTCCTGCGCGTTCCGGGTGGCTTCCTTCCGGATGAGGATCAGGGCATCATCTTCGGTCAGGTGACCATGCGAAACAACGCCACACAGGCGCAGACCGCTGCCGTCAACCAGAAGATCACGGACTACGTTCTCAAGAACTATGGTGACTACGTGCAGTCCGTCTTTGCCATGAACGGCTTCAGTTTTGCCGGGCAGGGACAGTCTGCAGGTGCGTTCTTCATTCGTATGAAACCATGGGATCAGCGTCCGGGTTCTGCCCATACGACGATGACGGTATCCCGTGAGATCATGATGCATTTCTGGATGGATCCGGATGCACAGATCTTTGCTGTGAACCCGCCTGCCGTGATGGAACTGGGTAACGCGACGGGTTTCGATCTGGAACTGGAAGACACGGGGCATCTGGGTCATGCGGCGCTGCTGGCGGCGCGTAATCAGGTTCTGATGGAAGCTGCCAAGAATCCGCTTCTTCAGGCTGTGCGTCCGCTTGGTATGGAAGATGCCCCGCAGTTCAAGCTGGACATCAACCGTGAGCGTGCGAATGCCCTTGGTCTGACCAATGCTGACATCAACACGACGCTGGAAGGCGCTCTGGGGTCAATTTACGTCAACCAGTTCATGCGGGATGATCGTGTGAAGCAGGTTTACATTCAGGGTGAGCCCTGGGCCCGTATGACGCCTGAAGATCTGAACCGCTGGTATGTCCGCAATGCGACCGGCACGATGGTTCCGTTCAATGCGTTTGCATCCGGAACGTGGGAGAGTGGGCCGCAGAAGGTTGAAGACTACAACGGCATGAACTCTTACGAAATCCAGGGACAGCCGGCTGTGGGATCCAGTTCCGGGCAGGCCATGGCGGAAATGGAAAAGATCCTTGCCAAGCTGCCGCGTGGCATTGGGTATGAGTGGACGGGTCTGTCCTATGAGCAGCTTGCGTCCAGCGGTGCGACGGGGCCTCTCTATGCATTGGCTGCGATCGTCATTCTGTTCTGTCTTGCAGCGCTCTATGAAAGCTGGGCCATTCCGTTTGCGGTGCTGCTTGTGCTGCCACTCGGTGTGTTGGGGGCAATTGCTGCAACGCTGGGGCGTGGTCTCTCCAACGACGTTTACTTCCAGGTAGGCCTGCTCACGACGGTTGGTCTTTCGGTGAAGAATGCGATCCTGATCGTGGAGTTCGCCAAGGCCTTCTTCGAGCAGGGACAGTCCCTTGAAGAGTCCGTTCTGGAAGCGGGCAAGGAACGTCTGCGCCCGATCCTGATGACGTCCATTGCCTTCGTGTGTGGTGTGTTCCCGCTGGCAATCGCGACGGGTGCGGGCTCTGCCGCGCGTGTGGCGATCGGAACCTGTGTGGTGGGCGGTATGCTGTCTGCGACGTTGCTTGCGATTTATTTTGTGCCTGTGTTCTTCGTCGTTGTTCTGCGTCTCTTCCGGGTGACCCGCATCAAGGACCGGAAGGACCCGTATGATCATCTGAATGAACAGTCCCAACCGGCTGTTGAAGGGGAGCACGGCGCATGAAGGCCCGTCTTGGATTTGCCGCGCTGCTGATGCTGTCGGGGTGCAATATGGCACCTCGATATCATCAGCCGACACAGGCGGTGCAGAATGCCTACCCGCAGGATACAGGGTCCAGAAACGTCGCTTCGGTGGCCAAGTCCTACAATCTGGGATGGGAAGATTTCTTCACGGACCCTCGTCTGAAGGCTCTGGTTCAGTTGGGGCTGAGGAACAATCGGGATCTGGCCGCTCAGGCAGCGGCCATCACGGTGGCCCGCGGACAATATGAAATTCAGAACGCCTCCCTGTTCCCCATTATTTCTGCTGGGGGGCAGGGGATGTTCATGGCGCCGTCCGATACAGCGGGCTTTTCGTTTGCTCCTGGCCTTGGGACCAGCGTTTCAACCTTGCGGCTGTATCAGACGTCCATTGGCTTCTCGTCTTACGAAGTGGATCTCTGGGGGCGTATTCGTAATCTGACGAAGCAGCAGGCCGAAACGGTTCTGAACAGTGTCGAGGGTGCACGGAACGTTCTGATTACGACGGTCTCGCAAATCGGGACGACCTACATTCAATGGCTTGCGGATCGGGAACAGCTTCGTGTCACGCGCGACACGCTGAAGTCACAGCGGGATACGCTGCGGCTGACGCAGCTCTCGTATGACAATGGCGAGACGGACGCCCTGACGCTGGCGCAGGTCAAAACCCAGGTTGAGCAGGCTTCGGCGTATGAGGCGCAGTACCTGCGTGCCGTAGCGGATGACGAACATGCCCTTCAGGTTCTGGTTGGCGTGCCGTTACCAGATGATCTCCCACCGCCGGCACCGTTTGGCGCTCAGACGATGATCAGTGATCTACCAGAAGGGCTACCGTCGGATCTTCTGGCGCAGCGTCCTGATATTGTCGCAGCGGAGCATACTCTGATCGGCGCCAATGCGAGTATTGGTGCGGCACGAGCAGAGTTTTTCCCGAAGGTGACGCTGACGGCGTCTGAGGGGACAAGTTCCCTTCAGTTCCGCAAGCTGTTTACACCGGGCGCCGAGACATGGTCGGTGTCTCCATCCATCAGCCTGCCGATCTTTACCTGGGGGCAGAGTGAGGGAAATCTGTTGATGGCGAAGGGGCAGAAGCTCCAGTATGCCGCGCAGTATGAGAAGACCGTGCAGACAGCCTTCCGGGAAGTGTCTGACGCGCTTACGGCACGGGAGACTTATACGGCGCAGGAACGGCATATGCGGGAACTGGTTGATCAGTCGCAGAAAGCCTATGATCTGGCCAAGATGCGGTACGATGCCGGAATTGACAGTTATCTGACGACCCTTGAGCAGCAGCGTACGCTCTATCAGGCTCAACAGAACGCTATTGTGGTTCAGGCGGCACGATTCCAGAATCTTGTCACATTGTATCGTGCTCTCGGTGGTGGGTGGAGCCAGAAGACGGTTTCGCCTACAGTGCCCGCCGCAACGCACTGACCGGAGAGCATCATGCGCAGGATCCTGACTTCCACACTGGCGGTTCTCGCCCTGACGGGCACCGCTGTCGCGCAGGATGCGGATGGAGACGGGCCGAAGAAGCCGGACATGCACGAGTTGTATCGCAACTCCTCTCTTCCCCGGAGTCACGCCGATTTCAGCCGTTTCACGTACCGGCCACCGGGGGACAAGGTTATTGAGCAGCCGGATGCGTTCCGTCTGCTTTTCCGTACCCGTGATGGTCAGCCGGATGGGTATGCGGAACGTCGTGGTAATGCGGTGATCTATTATGATCGCTACGGCAAGGTCACGCATGTTCAACCTCTGCCGGAAGACGATACAGCTTCCAACTGAGGCTGGATTATTCGTTCATTCGGATTTGATCGGCGGCGGGAAATGGGCGTGAAGCCCGTTTCCCGCCGTTTGTGTTTGTAGTGGGTTTGCCTGTGTGCAGCGTTCAGGCCATCATGCATTTTCCCTGTTTCCTGCTGGCAAAGCTGGCGTTTTTCTTGAGCTTCCGATGACCGTTCCTGATATTGACCAGTTTCATGCCATTGCCATTAGCAGCCTGGCGCACAAACTGGCCGCCGAAGGGCGCAGCATCATTCACATGGAATTCGGCCAGCCTTCGACAGGGGCGCCACAGAAAGCCATTGAGCGGGCGCAGCATATCCTCGCGACTGACCCGATGGGCTACTGGGAAAGTCAGCCTCTGAAGGAAAGGGTCGCGCGCCATTATCAAGACATGTATGGCGCGACGGTTCAGGCGGATCAGGTCATTCTGACATGTGGTGCTTCGCCTGCTCTGGTTCTGGCGCTGACGAGTAGTTTCGTGCCGGGGCAGAGGGTGGCGCTCGCCCGTCCAGGGTATGTTGCGTACCGCAACACTCTGCGGGCGCTTCACATGGAGGCCGTCGAGATCGAGTGCGGAGAGGCTGAGCGTTTCCAGCTTACGGCAGATGCAGTCGCTGCGATTGAACCCGTGCCAGACGGTCTCATTATTGCCAGTCCGGCTAATCCGACCGGCACTATTCTTGGAGATGAAGAACTCAAGGCTATTCTAAAGGTCTGCCGCGATCGTGGTATCCGCGTGGTGTCAGACGAGATCTATCACGGCCTGAGCTATGGTGATCCGGCTCATTCGGTTCTGGAGTACGAGCCGTCTGCCATGGTGGTGAACAGCTTCTCCAAATATTTCAGCATGGCGCCGTGGCGTCTCGGGTGGCTGGTGGTTCCTACGGATCGGATTGATGCAGCCCGCGCGCGAATGGGCAATCTGTTCCTGACCCCGTCTGCCCTGAGCCAACATGCCGGACTTGTGGCGTTTGATTGCGTCGACGAGTTGGAAGGCCATCTCGACACCTATCGCCGTAACCGTGATCTGTTGCTCGAGGCCATGCCAGAGATGGGGCTAACGCATATCGCGCCGCCTGATGGTGCGTTTTATATCTACGCGGATATCAGCCACCTCACGGATGACAGTCTTGCTTTTTGCCGTCGGCTGTTGCTGGAAACAGGCGTTGCGACTGCGCCGGGCGTGGATTTTGACCCGGTAAATGGGAACCGTTTCATGCGTTTCAGTTTTGCGGTCTCCACGGACCGGATTGAAGAGGCTGTGCGCCGTATGGTGCCCTGGTTTGCGGCTCAGCCCAGACGTTGATCCGTCTGTTCAGCGGCTCGCCAGCGCAGGAAGCCCTGTAGAGCGAGCCCTATGAAAACCGCATACAGCACGGCCGTTGGATACAGGTCGCGCGTGAGAAAAAGCAGCACATAGGCTGTGTCGATTACGATCCACATCAGCCAGCTTGCGGTGTGGCGTCGGGCAGCCCAGATCTGTGCGACGATGCTGTAACTGCTCAGCATGGCATCAGCCAGAGGCGTGGGATCGTCCGTAAATCGGGCGAGGCAGAACGCCCAGAGGCCGCCGCCGACAAGACCCGCCAACAGACCCGTACTGGCTGTATAGGCAGAAAGCGAGCGGATATGGAGCGCGGTATCCCCTTGGGCGCCATCTGATTTCCACTGCCACCAACCGTAGAGCAGACAACCGCAGAACACGGCTTGCAGGGCGGCATCTGCATAAAGCCGGGCTGCGAAGAAAACCCATCCATAAAGCAGAGCGGCAACTAGTGAGACTGGCCAGCAGGCCATCTGGCGCTTTGCCGTCAGCCAGACACCTGCGGCGCTGAGAAGAGCAGCGAGAAGTTCGGTTAGGGACATGAAGCAGTCTGTTCCAGAGTGGCTTCAAGCCAGTGCAGAAGTGCCTGGCCGTTTGGCCCTGCGAACCAGTGGGCATGACCGAGCAGATAGCCCGAATAGGCCACTGTGGCGGAGGCTTCGTCGTGCACGAGGGTGCGGTAATACGAGACTTCCGAAAGTGCGAATTCGACATGCACCAAGGGGAGAAACGCGACGACCAGTTTGCGCTCGGTTGGTGAGAGCGGACAGATGAACTGATATCCGGCGAGTAGGGCCGTCAGTTGATCCCATGCCACGGTGTATTTCGGAGCAAGCCATGTGATGGCTGTGCGCTCGATTGCAACGGCGAGGTCATAGGCTGCGCAGGTCCGATCTGACATGCCAAAATCAAAAATTCCGCAGATCTCCGCTGTGGGATCGCTGGACGTCCAGAACTGATTCGAGGGGTGCCAGTCTCCGTGTCCCCAGAGTGGTTCTATATGGGACAGAAGGGGTTTGAGACGGTCATGGAATGGGAGCAGGACTTTGAGATCTGTTTCCCATGACGATGATTGAAAGAGTGCGTTCAGTCCCGGTTGAGAGTGGCCCCACTGTGCAAGACCTGCCTCAAGGTCTGGCTGAGCAATAGCCTTAAAACTGGAAAGCAGCAGGCGGTCATTCGAGCGTGCAGGAGCCTCATATTCTTTTGAAGCGAGATGGAGACGGCCGAGTGCTCGTCCAGCAGTGTGTGCCTGTTCAGCGCAGAAAAACGGCTCCCAGGACTGAACGTCCCGATACAGGTCCAAACCCGGAAGCGGGCGGAAGATTTCGTAAGTCCACCCATTTTCTTCCGTTACGGAACGCCCTGCGCGATCTTTCACCGGCACCTGTACCGGCAGACCCTGCGCAGTGAGATGCGCCATGAACGCGTGTTCTTCCATGAGGGCGGCGTAATCGCGCAAGCGGGGATCATGCCGCTTGAGGAACAGCACGGTTCCGTCCGCCAGCTTCACGAGTGCAGTTGCGGAGAAGGGGCGCTGGCCGTGCCATAAAAGAGTATCCGGAGCGGAAGCCAGAGCAAACCGCCCCAGAACACGGCCAGCTTCCTCCAGCGTTAGAGGCGGCCAGTGCCGTTCAGCCTGCACACCCTTGACGCCGAACTGTCCGGGAGCGGTCACGAGTTCAGAAGCCTGTGGACGCTGTGAACAGCGCTGCGAAACCGCCGCCGATATAATAACTCGGGGCGCTCCCACTGATCGTGCTGCCGTAAATGCCGGTTGTGTCCTTTGCATTCAGGGTTGGGCTGGCAACGCCGGACAGGGAGCGCTCATTGGTGATGTTGATGAAATTCAGGCGCAGGGTTGGCTTATGCAGGCGAGAGACGTCGCCAAAGCGATAGCCAACGGAGATATCGCCTGTCGTACGGTCCGACATTCGCTCATCATTCATGAAGGTTGCGTATTGGTGCCCCGTGTAATGCAGGGTGGCGACGCCAAAGATATGCCCGTCATCGTAGCTGATGCCAGCCGCGGCCTGAAGTGTCGGGCTGCGAACCGCAATCTTGCCCTTGGTCGGCAGAAGATCGCCACCTGAGGCGATGTTGTTATCAATGGTGGCGTGTAGATACTCGCCAGAAACATAGGGACTGAAATGGTGCCAGGGACGGAGGCCGATTTCCACATCCACACCACGAGAGGTCTGGCCTCCGGCGTTCATGGTCGTCTGGATGATGGAGCCGTTCTGGGAGGCCAGTGTTGAAATTTGGCGGTTGGTGAAGTTGTAGTTGAACAGCGTCAGGCTGCCGATGATCCACTGCCCTGTACGGCGATACCCCAGTTCTTCTGAAATGGAATATTCGTTGCGGACATCCGCACTACCTGTCGTCGCGAGTGCGCCGGAGGTTGGGTCGTAGGTGTTGTAAAGCGCCGTCTGGTCCGGTGCGCGGAAATTGGTCGTGGCGTTGAAGAAAATCTGGTTCTGCTCATCAATGCGCCAGCGGACGCCAAGACGCGGTAGAGGCTCCATGCTGTTTGACGCCACACGATACTGAGGGCCGGGGACATTGTTCGTGCCATACCGGCTCATCATGACGGCCTTGAAACCGGCTTCGATGGTCAGGCGATCATGCAGGAGCGAGATGTGATCGCCCACATACAGAGCGTTGGTCTGGGAAATGGTGTGGAAGCTGCCGCCCAGCAGTTTCTGTCCGCTCGCAAGATGGATCAGGCTGTTGCTGTTTTCTGCCCAGATATCGCCTGACCGACCAGTGGCGGAAACGGTTGTGAAGGGCTGCTGCTCGTTGTCGTCTCCGTAATCGTACCAGTAGCCGAGGACGAAATCGTTCCAGCCGGTTTTGTAATGCAGGGTGGAATTGAAGCCAGACCGATAGCTGCGTTGGGTGTAATTGGCGCGAACGACAGCGGTTCCATCCTGTGCATTGGGCAGCGTGAGTGTGTCACTCAGAGGTTGCGTGCCGTTATAGAGGCCCGTTTCCGTCAACGTGGAGCCGGCGGGAACATTGCCATAAGCGAATTGTGCGTAGGGTGTGACGTCCAGCGACAGTTTGTGCGTCAGGTGCAGATGGACAGGGGCGCCTGCATAGAAAGTGCGTTCCGGCGCGCGCCACAGACGCCAGTAATTGACGGCATTGTCTGCGTTGGACGCGTCATAATGGCCAGCAAGATTGTTTGCGCCATGGATACCATCGGCTTTCCAGCTTTCCATCGTAACCTGAGGATAATAACTGGTGACGGTGGTGTTGAAGGAGCCAATGAGGCTGGCGTGGTTGCCTTGCCCCCAGTCCTTCAGGAATTTGAAATCGACATGCTGACGTTTGTCCCGTCCCGGCCCACGCCAGTTATCGCTGGCGCTGTGGGAGTAGGATACAAAACCACGAATGCCGGAATTGCCGATGTTGCCCGTTTCAAGGCGAATGAATTCGCGGTTGGTGTCGAAGGAGCCATAGGAGACGCTGGCGAAACCCCCGGCCTTCTGTGACGGATCGAGAAAAGACAGGCTCATCAGCCCACCGGCAGCGTTCAAAACCGGGCTATCCAGATCGGCCGAACCTTGGGCGAGCGCGACCTGATTGTAATTCTCGCTGTCAGCGAACTGGCTCGGATAGCCGGAATAATAGGCGACATCGTTCAGCGGCGTGCCTTCCAGCACATAACCGATGGCATCATTGTTCAGGCCGCGCACGGTCAGATTGGTGCTGGGCGAAAAGCCGAACGGATCGGAGGTGGCGACATTGGCTCCGGGTAGCATGGAGGCGAGCTGATAGGCCGTCGCCATCGGGGGCTGCTTGTCCATGTAATCGCGGCTGACCGTACTGATGGAGCGCACACTGTTTTCCGGGCGGATAAGGCCTCCGCCGGGCTGATGTCCGGGCGCGCTGTCAGAGATGCGGTGAACGGTAATGTGCTCGGTTTTCGGGGCACTGGAGGTAGGTGGTGTGAGGGCTGTGGTGTCAGCCGCGCGCACCGTACCGGCACAGACGGTCAGGCCGAGCAGAACGACAGGGACGGGACGCGGCCTGTATGAAAATCGGTTGCTCATGAATGTCGTGTCCCGCCTGCAAAACTGGCGATCCCATCCGTGCAGGGTGGGGGCAACGAGAGACACCGAAAATCCAGTTTATGGATCTGTCAGGAGCCACCATCCCTCCGCCAGCATGAACTGGATCAGGTTCGATGGGTCACTGCGCCGGTCTGCCCCGCAACGGAACACACCCTCAGCAGTCTCTCAGCCCTTATGGCAGGGCACCCCAAGGTGATGCAGCACTCCATTCATGGGAGGCGGGGCAATGTCAATATTTTCCGTATTGGAGAGGGTATCAAAGCTTCGGGAAAAAAGCGTGAGGCAGGGTTTTTTGGTGGAATACGCGCATCAGGTTTCAGAGGAAAACAAAAACCGCATATTAGAAACTGCGGATAGCGGGGCTGTCCGTCATTGTGAGTATTCGAGGATTGATTGTTTTGTCTGTCGGAAAACAGACATTTGTTCCAGACGCGGGATAATTCGCATCATGGTTGAATCACAACCGTGTTGGAAACGCTCTCCGCTGGAATAACCCTCGACATCCAACGGAAGATTCCTGACAGTGGGTGAATGCCAGTGTGTCCGCCTTTCTGCCTCTTTTTCAGTCTGGAGTGTCGCCTGTGACCGGTGGTACTTTCCGGTCTCTGGGACGCCCCAACTATCGTATCTGGGCCTGTGGAGCTGTGTTCTCCAACATTGGGACGTGGATGCAACTCACGACCCAGGACTGGCTGGTTCTGACCGAACTCACAAATCACGATGCCATGGCCATCGGTATTGTCATGGCCCTTCAACTTGCTCCGCCACTGTTACTGATCCTGTGGACGGGTCTCGTCGCGGACCGGGTGGAAAAGCATAAATTCCTTTTGTTCACGCAAGCTGCGTTGGGAACGCTCGCCGTCGGGTTAGGGCTTCTGGTTGTAACGGGAGCGGTCCGACTCTGGCAGGTGGACTTGTTCGCATTTCTCAGCGGGTGTGTTGCGGCGTTTGATAGTCCGATCCGGCAGACATTTGTTGGAGAGCTTGTCGGCGAAGAAGACCTCCATAACGCGGTTGGCATCAACTCCATGTCCTACAATGCAGGGCGAATGGTAGGGCCAGCTGTTGCGGGGTTCTGCATTGCGGAAGTGGGGTCTGGCTGGTCGTTCATGGTCAATGGCCTGTCATTTTTCGGCGTCATGGTTTCGCTCCTGTTTATTCGCAGGGATAAGCTGTTCCGTTTTGAACGCGCAAAGAAGAATGAGCGGAATGCCCTGACAAGCGGTTTACGCTACGTCTGGGCGCGGGAAGATCTTCGCACCATTCTGGTGATGCTGTTCATTATCGGGGCATTCGGGCTGAATTTCCCGATTTTCATTGCAACAATGGCTGTCAGTGTTTTTCACGTTGGAGCGCATGGCTATGGTGTTCTGAATTCTGCAATGGCGATCGGGACAATCCTCGGCGGTTTTCTGGCAGCACGACGGATGAATGCGGATTTTGATGTCCTGCTGAAGGGCTCTGTGATTTTCGGTGTAGGCTGTCTGTTTGCCGCTCTGGCTCCGACTTACTGGATCTTTGCGCTGGCGCTTATCGTTACCGGAATGTCGTCTCTGACGTTTACAGCGACCAGCAACAGCTTCATGCAGCTCTCCAGTGAGCCTGCAATGCGCGGTCGTGTGCTGGCGATCCGGTTTGCCATCTTTGCCGGGGCATCGCCATTCGGCGCGCCTGTTGTTGGGTGGGTGGCGAACCATTTTGGGCCGAGATGGTCGCTGGGTGTGGGCGCGCTGTCCGGGTTTATGGCTGCCGTTGTTGCGCTGCTCTATATCATGCATGTGCGTCGGCACCAGGGTGAGACGCAGTCGTGAGGCGCTTGTCAGGGAAACTCGCGCTGGCCGTTCTGTGCGGGATATGTCTTGTGCTAGTTGGGTGGTGTTCCGTCGTGGCATGGGTCGACGTCCGGGCTTCTGTGCAGCCTGCCGAGATGGCTGTCATTTTCGGAACGGCTGTGACCGATCAGGGGGTGCCAAGACCAGCTCTGAGGGATCGGCTTGAGGCTGGGCTGGAGTTGTGGAAATCCCGTCATGTGCAGACACTGATGGTCAGCGGGGCAGTCGAGACTGAAAACCATCAGGACGAAGCTGAAATCATGGCGCACTGGCTGGAAGCGCATGGCGTGCCCGCGTCAGACATTATTGTTGATTCCCGGGGCAATAATACCTGGCTGACAGCGTTGCATGTGGCCGAGGAATCTCCCAATGGCGCAATCGTTGTTTCGCAATGGTTTCATATCATGCGGGCTGAATGGGCGTTGCGCCATGCTGGCGTGACAGCTGTTTCCGGCGCGTATCCTGCGAAGTTTCGCCCCCCGGAACTCTGGTATCTGTTTCGGGAGGCTATAGCGCTGCCAGTGTATGCCCTCACAAAAACGCCGCCTTCCAGAGATGGTGCTTAGTAAGGAACGCCGATCTGTTCGATGGCTGTTGCGAGAGACGGTGAAAGAGGCATCATGGGAGCCAGTGTTGACTGATAGGCGTGATACAGATCGCCTTTGCCCTTGTAGATATGCTCGGTGGGTTCGCCTTCAGGGCTGACTTCGTTGAACCAGCTTCCGAAATCGCGGTCGATCAGGGTCGTATCAATGTAATCCCAGATCGTTCTGTACCAGTGTTCGTAATGCGGATTGCCGGTGCGCTTGTACAGGTTGATCGCGGCTGTCAGAGCTTCGGCATGGGCCCAGTGGACGCGGGATCGGACGTGAGGTTTGTGCTCCCAGTCGATCGTATAGACCATGCCGGGCAGGCCATCGACGTTCCAGCCAGTTTTCATGCCGGTTTCGAACAGGGCCTGCGCATCATGGAGCATCCAGCCGGGGGCTTTTTCGCCTCGACGCAAAAGAGCGGCTTCCAGTTTGACGGTCAGATGAGACCATTCCACGAAATGTCCCGGCGTCATGCCATAGGGGCGCAGATCGTCCGTTGGCTTGTCCTCATGGTAATTACGCAGAAGATCCCAGTTCCGGTTGAAATGCTCGGGCATGGCAAAGCCCTGCTGGGACGCCAGTTCATGAACGAAGCGCGTGACGATCCGGAGCGCACGGTGCAGCCACTTCACGTCTCCCGTGACATCCGCCAGCGCCATGAAGGCTTCGGTGGAGTGCATGTTGCTGTTGGCGCCGCGGTAGTTCTCTTCGTCTGACCAGTCGTCTGCGAAACTCTCGCGCATGACGCCTTCGTCTTCGGACCAGAAATGTGTTTCGATCTGATGAATGGCATCCTTGAGGAGCGTGTTTGCGTCTTCCACACCAATCAGAACGGCAGACGAGGCGGCCAGCGCAACGAAAGCATGGAGATAAGCCTGCTTGCGGTCATGAGGCCGGTCCGCAAAATGGTTCCAGCCGCCGTGTTTCTGATCCCGGAATGACGTCATGAGCGCGTTCACACCATGCGCAACCAGAGGCGCACTTCCCGGAATGCCCTGAAGTTCTGCGGTGGAATAGGCATGGACACAGCGGGCTGTAAGGGTAGCTTCCGGTTTGGCGCCTTCTGGTAGATGCCCTTCCAGATCCAGTCCGGCAAAGCCGCCGTCGATGCAGCCTTCTTTGCTGAAATCGAGCAGTCTGCGTCCCTGCATTTCCAGCCACGCCCGGTGGGACGGACGGCGGATCCAAGCGTCCCGGCTTAAAAGGATCGGAGAAAGGCGGTCGGACATAAAAACTCCACACTGCGCTTGTAATCATCAGACAGTGTCAGTGAGGACGCATCAGCCGCCGCCGGGTTCCGGAGCGACTGTCGCTCACGAACACGCGGGCACGTACGGAACTGTCTTGCGTCTGGAGTTTGCTTTGCCGATACATAGATCATGACAGAACGATCCCCGATCATTGTCGCCCCCAGCCTGCTGGCTGCCGACTTCGCCCGTCTCGGAGATGAGATTGCATCCATCTCCCGTGCGCCCTGGTTGCATCTGGATGTGATGGACGGTCATTTCGTGCCGAACATCTCCTTCGGCCCGCCGGTTATCGCTGCGTTGCGAAAGCACACGGACGCGAAGTTCGATGTGCATTTGATGATTGATCCGGTGGACCCGTATCTGGAAGCCACGGCAAAGGCCGGTGCGGATCACATCACGGTTCATGTGGAAAATGCTCCCCATGTGCATCGGACGCTCCAGACCATTCGGGCTCTGGGGTGCCGCCCGGGAATCGCGATCTGCCCGGCAACGCCGCCGGAAGCACTGTCTCAGGTTCTTGATCTGGTGGACATTATTCTGGTCATGACCGTGAACCCGGGATTTGGCGGTCAAAGCTTCCTCGAAAGCCAGCTTCCAAAAATCCGCACCCTGTCCCGCATGATTGAAGACAGTGGGCGGGATATTGTTCTGGCTGTTGATGGCGGAATTGACCCGACGACCGCGCCGCGGGTGGTGGAAGCCGGAGCAACGATGCTGGTCGCAGGTTCCGCGATCTTCGGAAAGCCGGATCGCGATGCCGCCATTCACGCCCTTGAAGGTCCATTCAAGGAAGACAGCGCCTGATGCCCATTAGTCGCTGGATCAAGGACGCAAAGCTTTCATTCGCACGTTTGCCTGTTGGCGGGGCCGCTCTTGAGGGGCCGGTATATGTTTATCGTGACCCGTGGAAGGGGGATGCCGAGCAGGGCGCCCGCCTGGTCGCGGGTCGTTTCCGGTTTGATCGTCAGGACTACGATCTGCCCCGTGGCAAGTGGGAACGCGGTCCTTGGCCGGAACCTGCAAAACAGTGGCTGCACAGTTTTTCGTGGCTGCGTGATCTTCGTGCCCTTGGCAGTGACGATGCCCGTTTGACGGCGCGTGCGCTGGTTGCCGACTGGTTGTCTCATGCGCCGACCGATCCACTGGTAAAAGACGCGTGTGTGACCGGGGCACGTCTGTCGTCTTGGCTTGCCAATCATGAGTTCTGTCTTGCTTCTGCGGATCGGAAACTTCAGCAGAAGCTTATGGAACGAATGCTGGTGGAAGGGCGGACCATCGCAGCCCTTCTGCCGCTGGAACCTCAGGGCTGGCGGGCTCTGACGGCTCTGCGTGGCCTTTTGGCGGCAGCACTGGCCATGCCGGATCATTCCGGCTTCATGACGCGGTTTCTGCGGTATCTGCCGTCCGAAATCGAGCGTCTGATCCTGCCGGATGGAGCCGTGATCGAGCGGTCACCGGAAGCGCAGTACCAGACAGCACGCGAACTGGCGGAAATGTCTGTCATGTTCCGTACGGCCCATTCCAGTGTGCCTCCGGTTCTCGATATGGCGCTGGATCGTGTATGCCCTGTTCTGCGGGCCATGCGTCATGGGGATGGTGGTCTGGCTGTTTTTAATGGTTCTGGCGAGCGCTACAGCGCGGCGGTGGAAGATGTTCTGGCGCAGGGATCCCGCCAGAAGCTGATCGCCCCAGCCATGCCTCAAGGGAAATTCACCCGGCTGGCGCTGGGGAAATCTCTGATTCTTGTGGACAGTGGGGCCCCTGCGCCTGCGGGATATGACCGCACGGCCCATGCAGGCACTTTGTCCTTCGAATTCTCAAATCAGCGGCATCGTCTGTTTGTCAATTGCGGCAGTGCACAGACGGGTGCCTGGGAGCAGGCTCTGCGAACCAGCGCGTCGCATACGGTACTGGTTGCGGATGGTCTGTCCTCTTCAGATTTCGGTCCGAACGGGCATGTGACCCGTCGCCCGGCGCACGTTACCTGCGAACATCAGACCAGCGGCGAGGCGCACTGGCTGGATCTGTCCCATGATGGGTATCATCCCCCGCTGGGCGTAAAATGGACGCGGCGTCTGTATCTGGGGGCAGAGGGTGAGGATCTGCGCGGACAGGAGGTGCTCGAAGGCGAGCGTGAAACACCTTTTGCCCTGCGCTTTCACATTCATCCGGATGTGCGTGTCACGCGGGATGATGAGGACATTATTCTTCAGGTCGGCGGCATGATCTGGCGCTTCCGCCAGAAGGGCGGGATGCTGTTGCTGGAAGATGACGTCTATCTGGCGCGTGGCCGACGGGAAGCGACGAAGCAGATTGTGATTGCATCGCTGCGGAAGGTGGTTCCGGTTGTGGACAAACCCCAGACGGAGAGCGCTGATCAGTCAGGCGACGTGAAGCCTGATGCTCCCAAGCCGGAGGCAGCGCCCGTCAAGCCGTTGCAGACCGTTTCCCAGACGGTAACGTGGCTCTTGGAACGTATCCCTGAATGAAAATTCTCGAAATCACGAATGTTGATTTCTCCCTGAGGCAGTTCCTGTTTCCGCTGATGAAAGCCCTGCGTGACGCTGGGCATGACGTTCAGGGGGCGTGTGCGGAAGGGCCTCATCTGGTTCCTGTGCGCGCTGATGGGTTCGTTGTTCATGCGGTTCCGATGGCGCGGTCCTTGTCCCCGGTGGCCCAGCTTCGGGCGTTTGTGGCGCTTGCCCGGCTGATCCGGCGGGAAAAGCCCGATGTCGTGCATGGACATATGCCAATCAGTGGGATTTTGGCCCGGTTTGCCGCAAGGATCTGTGGCGTTCCGATTATTGCCTACACCTGCCATGGCTTTCTGTTCAATCAGCCAGGGTCATTGTCACGGCGTCTGCTGTCTATTGTTCTGGAATGGGCGGCGGGGCGCATTACCACGCTTTACATGACCGTCTCTGTAGAAGAAGCGCGGGATGCGAGGCGCCTGCATCTGAATAGTCATCCTCTTGCAATCGGGAACGGGCGTGACCCGCAGCTCTATCACGCTGATCCGTTGGTTCGAGCGCGCATCCGCAAGGAGTTGGGTGTTCCGGAAGATCGGCCTGTCGTGATCGTGGTGTCCCGACTGGTGCGTCATAAAGGTCATCCGGAACTGCTTCGGGCCATGGAAGATGTACCGGGAGCCGAGTTGTGGGTCGTGGGTGAGCGCCTGCCGTCCGATCATGGGGACGATTTAGGCCCGGCTTTTGAAAGAGCCAGAGAGCATCTGGGACACCGTTTGCGGATGCTGGGGTATCGGGAAGACGTTCCGGACCTTTTGGCTGCGGCAGACGTGTTCGCATTGCCAAGCCATTTCGAAGGTCTGCCCATGTCCGTCATCGAAGCGATGCTGACGGAACTCCCAGTTGTTGCGACGAATGTACGTGGCCCGCGGGAGCAGGTTGTGGAGGGACAGACCGGGTATCTGGTGCCGCCGGGTCTGTCTGCGCCACTCGCTCGGGCTCTAAGGTCTCTGACGCAGGATCTGCCAATGGCTCGCCTGATGGGGGAACGCGGGCGCCAGCGTGCTGTCGCGTCCTATAGTGAAAAGCGGATTATGGAACGGGTTGTGCGGTTGATCGAAATCGAAGGGCAGTAGGAAACGACATCCACTGTTTTGTAAAAGTCTTTGGTATTTCTCGGTTCTTTCGAAATGTTGATTTCCGCTCTTTAGAAAAAGAATCAGAATAGAGGCGTTCTCTCTGGAGTTAGGAACGATGTCTGAAGGAACCAAGGTTCAGACTGAAGATAAAAGACTGCCTGCTCTTTCTATGGCTCGTCGGCAGGTTCTGTCCGGTGCTGCCGGATTAGCCTGTCTGGGGGCGATCAAAGCCAGAGCAGCCACCATACCGGGGACGGTCGAGCCGCCGAGTGTTATCAGTCAGCCCCCACGCGCCTGGGGCGCAAAAGCGGGGCCAGGTTATCTGCCGGACCCGGACGTTATTGCAATTGATCCGTCTTTCCGTGATCTGACATATTTTGCTGCTCCAATCCGTCGCGTGTGGGATCAGGGCGGTTGGCTGGAAGGCCCCGCATGGAGCAGTGAAGGGCGCTTTCTGGTTCTGAGCGACGTTATTCGCTCCCGTGCGCTGCGCTATATCTGGGAAACGGGAGAGATCACGGATTTTCGGCCTGATGGCTATGCGGCCAATGGCAACTGCTTTGATTTCGACGGTCGCCTCGTGGTCTGCGAGGATTTTTTCCGGCGCGTGGTGCGGTGGGAACATGACGGGAGCGTCAAGGTTCTTGCAGACAAGTTCGAGGGGAAGGGGCTGAACTCTCCCAATGATATTGTGCCACATCCTGATGGAAGTCTGTGGTTTACCGATCCCGGATACGGAACGAACATCACAGAGGGACATGCGGATGAACCCGGTGGACCGACCAATCCGGACGGTAAAATCCGTTGGAATATTGGCCGTGAACTGACAGGCGAAATTGGCGGAACGAAACGCCAGAGTGACCATGTCTTTCGCATTGCGCCCGATGGGACGCTTCAGGCGGTCTTGCAGGAAAAAGACCTGCTGGACCCGAATGGTCTGTGTTTTTCCCCGGATTACAAAAAACTCTACATTGTCTCGACGCCCAAAGGGCCAGGGCAGAAGGTTGGGGGAGATCAGGCAATCCACGTCTATGACGTGAAGGGGGACGGCCTGTCCAACGGACGCATTTTTGCGGATATGAAACTCAATGGCGCACAGTTGAACCCGGATGGTATCCGTGTGGATGTGTTCGGGAATCTGTGGTGCGGTGCGTCCGGCCCGCTTGGCCTGTGCGGGGTGTTTGTTTTTAATCCGGCTGGTAAGCTGATCGGGCGCATTCGGCTGCCGCAGGGCTGTTCGAACCTGACCTTTGGAGGCCCGAAGCGCGATCATCTCTTTATGTGTGCGGCGGGATCATTGTTCGTGCTTCAGATTGGCGTACAGGGGTTTGCGCCGTCCTGAAAAGAGATACGGCTGGCGTCAGAGCCAGCCGTTCTGCCTTGCGATGCGTCCGGCTTCAATCCGGTTTCGGGCATCCAGCTTTTGCACAATTTCCGAGAAATAATTGCGGACGGTCCCCGCTGAGAGGGACAGTTCTTCGGCAATGTCCTTGTTGGTCCGTCCGGCTTCAGCCAGACGCAGCATGGACCGTTCCCGGTCTGAGAGCGGATCGGGCAGCGCATCCCAGACGGCTTCTGCCAGATCGGACGCGATGGCCCGTCCTCCTGCGGCAACTTTGCGGATAGCGTCCGCCAGTTGTGTGATTGGAGCGTCTTTCAGCATGTAGCCGCGTACACCGGCCTGAAGGGCGCGGCGCAGATAACCCGCCCGACCAAAGGTCGTCACGATCATGACGCGACTGGGAAGGCCCTGTTCACGGATCTGCTCGGCCAGTTCAATGCCGGTCATGTGCGGCATTTCGATATCGGTGATGATAACGTCCGGACGCAGGGTTTGGGCCAGTTGCAGGGCCTGTTGCCCGTCTGCGGCTCGTCCGACGATCTGCATGTCTTCTTCCAGGCCAAGAAGAGCTTCGAACGCATCCAGAAGCATAGCCTGATCTTCAGCCAGAATAAGACGGATCATGGGGTAATACTCGCTGTCAGTCGAAGGCCGCGGGGCGTGTGGTTGAGCATGAGGGAGCCGCCCGCAGCGGCAAGGCGCGTTCTCATGCCACGAAGGCCATTGCCTTCCTGCGGAGGAAATGGGTCTCTGCCAGACTGCTGCGCACCATCATCTTCAATTCGGATGGCACAGGGCTGGCCAGCGGCATCGCAATCAAAACTGATGATGCAGTGTCGGGCGCCCGAATGGCGGATCACATTTGTCACGGCTTCACGAAGCGCCATGGCGAGAACGCTGCTTTGCGGATGGTCTGCCAGGTGGTTGTCATGATGGACGGTCAGGGTGATGGAAGCCGCTTCGAGGGCTTTGCGGGCATGCTCGAGTTCATGCTGGAGGGAGGCGCCATTCATTCCGGTGACGGCATCCCGAACATCCTTGAGAGATGTTCGGGCAATCTGCGTAATATCCTGAAGTTCCCGTCTGGCACGGTCGGGTTGTGTTTCAAATAGACGGTTGGCCAACTCGGCCTTGACGGAAATGACAGTCAGGGAATGTCCCAGAAGGTCGTGCATATCCCGCGCAATGCGTTCGCGCTCGGCTGTAGCGGCCAGTGTGCGGATTTCGTGCTGGGCCTTGCGGAGCTGAAGGTTCTGCATGCCAAGCTTCCACTGCATCCATGTGCCGATATAGGTGATGATGCTGAAAAATGCGCCGAAGGCTGCATGGAGCATGGATTTGTTCTGCAACCAGACAAACCCGAAAAGTGCGGCCTGAAGACCAAGGATTGTCAGAATAGCCTGTCGGGGGCGCTGGAAGCAGGCGCACATGGCCGTGGCATAGATGTTGAAGACCAGCCAGTCTCCCTCTGTCCATGACGTGGCAAAGCCCAGTAATGCCGTCAGAATAATTTCGGGGAGGCCGTAGTAGCGGTCGTTCCTGTAAGGAGCGAAGTAGAGCAGCAAAAAGACGGCGAGGGCGCCGATAGAGAACAGGACGGCCGGAATGGTGGCTGATCCGTGGATCAGCCATGGAATGGGATAGATCAGCAGATAGACGAGATAAGAGACCCGATACCGATTGAAGCTCGGCCAGTTGTCTTCCTTGTTGCCGGGAAGAGGAATGAAGGTCTCTGGTGCCATCATGAGGGCAGAGCGTTCCTTGGCGGGACGGAAAAGGTCCCGGAATTGCGCAGACGCAGGACAGACCCGGCCCAGATTGCCAGCGCGGTTCCGAACCCTGCGACTTCAAGATGTAGCGGTTCTGGCAGCAGGAAAGAAAGAGCGGAGATGCCGACGATCACACCGCCTACAATGATATGGACCGGCTCCTGCATGGCCCGGCCCATCGGGATGTAGGACAGGCCGATAATGCAGCCGAGGAGCGGGTAGAGCAGTTCGGCGTGATGGGCAGAGCGGACAGCCGTAATCATGACCGTAATCGCGACGATGCGCATGATCTTGACCCGCCTCAGAAGGGCGGCATCCCGCACACCTTCCGGTCTGCACTGGATCAGATCACGATAGGCAAATCCCGCCAGAAGCATCAGGCTGATAACGGCAAGCGACGCTACCATGACGGGTTTTGGAAGATGGGCGGCAGTGGCACCGCGCGTGGCCCAGATCGCCGCGAAGGCCAGACCTGCGGCGTCCGTGAAAAGGGCTTTCCAGTTCTTCTGACGTGTCATGACCAGGGACTCCATTGTTCCGGAAAGAGTATGACATGCGCCATGATCCGGAACAGTGAAGGTGGTCATGAAGACGTCATGACATCTGTCAGATTCAGACAGGACGGATAAGAATATGCTTCTTTTTGCCGGAAGATACTTTCAGCGTGCCTTCACGCAGGTCTTCGAGCGTGAAGACCTGATTTTCGTCTGAAATGACGGCGTCGTTCACGCGGCCACCGCCACCACGGATCAGGCGACGTGCCTCCCCACCGCTGGCGGCCAGACCGGCTTCCTGAAACACGCGGAAGGCTGGAAGGCCCTCTGCCAGCATGTTGGCGGGAAGATCGACTTCCGGCAGGGCAGCCGTTGCGGAGCCCTGTTCGAAGACCTTGCGCGCCGTCTCGGCAGCCTCTTCCGCAGCGATGCGGCCATGGCAGATGGCGGTCGCTTCCGTAGCGAGGATTTTCTTGGCTTCGTTAATGTCTGCGCCTTCAAGCGCACCCAAACGCTCACATTCTTCAACCGGCAGATCCGTGAAGAGCTTGAGGAAACGGCCGACATCGGCGTCTTCCGTGTTGCGCCAGAACTGCCAGTATTCGAAGATGGAGCGCTTCTCGGCCCGGACCCACGTGGCTCCCTGCGCGGATTTGCCCATCTTCACGCCGGACGACGTGGTGACGAGAGGCGTTGTGAGACCAAACACCTGCTTGCCGTCGGTGCGGCGTGTCAGGTCGATACCGGCGACGATGTTGCCCCATTGGTCAGAGCCGCCCATCTGAAGCACGGCACCATGACGGCGGTTCAGTTCACGGAAATCGTAGGATTGCAGGATAGAGTAGTTGAACTCCAGGAATGTCAGGCCCTGCTCACGGTCCAGACGCTGCTTCACGCTCTCGAAAGACAACATGCGGCTGATGGAGAAATGAACCCCAACATCCTGCAGCAGGTTGATGTAGGAGAGCTTGTCCAGCCATTCCGCATTGTTCGCGAGAATTGCACCGCTGGATGGGTCTTCATCGTTGAAGGTGATGAACTGGCGCAGGGACTGTTCGATCCCGGCAATGTTGTGCGCAATGGTCTCGTTCGTCATGAGCGAACGGGCCTCGTCACGGAAGGACGGATCACCGATCTTGGCCGTACCGCCACCCATGAGAGCGATCGGGCGATGACCGTGCTTCTGGAGCAGGCGCAGCGCCATGATGGACATGGCATTCCCGACATGCAGGGAGTCAGCCGTTGGATCGAAGCCCACATAAGCGGTGATCGGTCCAGCCTGCATGGCGGCATCGAGGGCATCGAGGTCGGTGCACTGGAAGATCAGGCCGCGTGCCTGGGCTTCGAGGAGGAACGGGCTCTTTGGCATGGATCGGTCTTGTTGCTGCACTGTCTGAAAAGAAGGGACGGATTGTCTATCATAACATTGGCAAAAGCACGACTGCGCGCAGGCGAGGAGAGCCAGTCATTGTTTGTCGCTTGAGGGAACAGGTATCAGACCATTAGAGATATGTTATATCGTAACATAATATCTGAGTGTGTTTCCGACCATGCGTCTCCGTTTCTTCTCCAAAGCCGCTCTCCCATTCTGTCCGGCTCTGGTTGGCGGCATGATGTGGAGCCCAGCTCTTTTTGCCGATGATCGGACAGAGAGCGTAAAATCCTCGAAGTCGGAAGATATCGTTGTCACGGGATCGTATCTGGCAGGGGCGGGCAACAGGACAGCCAATCCGGTTCAGATCATTTCATCCAAGGATATTCAGAGAACATCCGCCATCTCCCTTGGAGATTATCTGACACGACTACCCTCCGTCGGATCATCGGGAACGCCGAATACGCGCACGAATGGTGGCGGAGGTGTCTCCTGCACGGACTTGCGAAATCTGGGGCAGGGGCGTGTCCTTATCCTGATTGATGGCAAACGCACGGCCATGAATGCAGGTTCGGAATGTGTGGATCTCAATGCCATTCCTGTGCAGCAGATCGACAAGATTGAGATCCTGAAAGACGGTGGCTCCGAGCTTTACGGAGCGGATGCCGTTTCGGGCGTCATCAATATCCGTCTGAAACACGATCTGACGGGCGGCAACCTGACGATCAAGGGTGGTATCACACAATATGGCGACAGCCGGTCGGGGCTGATTTCCGGCTACAAGGGCTTCAATTTCGATCACGGGCGCGGCAATATCACGCTGTTTGGTCAGTACGATACGACCGGGCCGATAGCCTCTAGTGATCGCCAATGGGCCGCCCTCCCGCAAAATGACAATCCCGCATCTGGTGCGCCGAGTTTTGGCTCTTCCATCATTCCCGGTGGCGTGGCGTTTAATCCCGTAACGGGAAAGAAAATGGTCTCTGACGGAAATGGTGGTTTTCGCTCGCTTCAGTCTTCGGATCTGTACAACTTCGCCGAAGGGTCAATGCTTCAGAACTATCACCAGAACGCGGCGCTGTCCGGAGATGCTCATTACGATCTGAACGCACATATCACACTGTATTCCAACGTTCGTTACAGCCACACCACGGCGTCCCGTCAGCTTTCTCCAGCCCCGGTTCAGGGCAGTATTCCACCGTCCAGCCTTCCATCCTCGTGGATCATTCCGGCTGGTAGCCCTGATAATCCATGGGGCAAGGATTATGCCGTGACGAAGAGGATGGAGGATCTCGGATACCGCCAGAATGATTTCGCGGTTGATACCTGGACCGTCATGGGAGGGGCGAAGGGACGCATTGTCGGGGACTGGCAGTACGATGCATCCATGACTTACGGCGTCAGTCAGTTGACGGCACAGACGCAGAACATGGTGAATTATCGCCACCTGCTGGAAACGACCGGTACGGAACAGCTTGATCCGTCCAGCTCGTCGAGTGCGGTGCGATATAACCCGGATATCTGCGTGGCAGCGTCAGGATGCGTTCTGCAAAATCCGTTCGCGCCCTATTCGGAACAGGCCGCAAACTACGTCCGGTTTACGCAGCATGATCATGCGGATTACCAGATGCGGGACGTCAATCTGCGCTTCCATAACAATCATATTTTGAGCCTGCCATACCGTCACGGCGGTCAGGTCGGTCTCGCATTCGGGATGGAGCACCGGAGCGAGCAACTCAGCTATAAGCCCGACCCAATTGTGGAACGCGGGGATTCTACAGGAGCAACGACGGCTTATACGGGTGGCGGTTTCCATGTGACGGAAGGATATGTCGAAGGGAAAATTCCACTTCTTGAGAATGCCTTTCTGGCCCGGGATCTGACCGTGGATCTTCAGGGCCGTGTCTCGGCCTATAATACGTTTGGAACGACGAAGAACTGGAAGGTGGGGCTGCACTGGGCACCTGTTCAGGACATTGCATTCCGCGCCACATTGGGAACGTCCTATCGGCAGCCAAGCATTTACAGTCTCTATGGCGGCCGCACGCTGAGCTATCCGTCTGCGTCCGACCCATGCAGTCAGGCCGGGGCCTATGGAGCGCGGGCCGGAACGGTTCGGGCAAGGTGCCTTTCGGAAGAGATCAATCCCGAGACGTTCAGTTCGGCGTTCGTGGGACAGTTGCCCACGCTTTCGGGCGGGAACACTGCTCTGAAACCGGAGACGGGCCGCACCTATACAATCGGAACAGTCGTCACACCGCACTGGGTGCCGCATCTCTCGCTGTCCGTCGAATACTGGCACTACACGTTGCAGAACATGATTTCCGCACCGGGAACGCAGTATATTCTGGACGGGTGCTATACGGGAACGGAACCGCAGCTTTGCTCTCTTGTGTCCCCACGGTCCACAAGCGGTCAGCTTACGGCCATTTCCGCTGTTCAGCAGAACCTTGGTGGCCTGCGCACGAACGGTCTGGATATCGACCTGACTTACCGGATGCGTCTGGGGCGGCAGGACAGCCTGTCCCTGTCCGAAAATTACCAGCAGCTGATCGGGTATTTCCAGCAGTACACACCGGGTGGAGCATGGCGGAATTACACGGGGCGACTGCTGTATCTGTCAGGCAGCGGGATGCCGCGTGAGCGGAGTTACACCACGGTCAGTTGGCAGCATGGTGCGTTCAGCCTGACCTACATGGTGCAGTATATTGGCGGCATGCACTGGAATGATGGCACGAATGACCTGGCGCCGCAGGCAGCTGGGCGTACGCGGTCTCCCGGCGTTTTTCTTCAGGATGTGACGCTTGGCTATCGGGCGGGCCGATGGACGGTCAATACGGGCGTCAACAATCTGTTCAACCGTCAGCCGCCGTTCGTTGTGGATGGAGCATCTAACACAGCGGTGGCGCAGTATTCAGGGTTTATCCCAGGGCGCTATGTGTTTGCCCAGGCCGGGGTGGATTTCTGAACATCGTTGGAAAATCCTCCCGGGGAAAATTTCGCCCATTCCAGTTATTCGTTTTCGTAAGGCCAGTCTGAACGGCTGATCCGATATGGCGCAAAGAGATAGCTGAAGGCGCCTAAGGTAAGAGCGGTCAGGGCCAGGTATCCAGCATATCTAAGGCCTAGCAGGAAGGGCGAGCAAAGTTGGACCAGGAGGACCGGGGCGAGGTTAAAGGCGAAAACAATCGATTTTGCCGGGGAGCGTAACAACAGGAATGGCAAGGCAGAGCAGAGGGTCATGCCAACGGCCAGGACGATCAGGTCCAGCGCGTCATAAAAAGCAGTGGTAGGAAGAAGCAGTTTCAGGAGAGCATAAGGCACAACAAGGCTGAGGACACGGATCGGTGTGACAATCAGCATTCGGGACAGTTTGGCTTTAAAAACGGCCTGCACGAACTTCAGCCGGCTTCCGAACCGCCCGGTGACCAGCAGGAGTGGCCAGTGCTGTCGGTCCAGGAGCCATTTGTCTCCAATCACCAGCATGATGCACCCGGTACCAACGGATTTGACCCATGCCGTGCTGAAACTGCGGTGACTTAAAAACATCTCTATCGTTGCAAAAACGGAGAGCGTCACGGGAATGGCGAACAGGCTGATCAGAATGTCGGTTCTAAGCGTAACGGGGGTTATGGGGGCAAGGAGCATCTGACGGAGTTGATAGGGTGTCAGCGCTTTATTTGCGGAAGGCTGTGCGACGCTCGAACCTGTACTTGCTGCCGGGAGGGGATGCTCATGCGCGGCTGGTGCAAGAGGTTTGCTACCATGCAGTCGGTTCGGCAAAGACATAATACTGCCGATCAGTCCGATGAATAAAACGATGCTGGCGGGAATGGTAAGAGACGCAGGGCGCGTCAGCATCCAGAAGGTGGCGTCCGAAACGAGCACCAGTGCAAACTGGGCGAGCATGAGAGCGACGCCGAACAGAGCAATGGCAAGCCGCTTTTTTCTGGATTGCTCATGCGGCGGGGCATACCACTGCACGGCTGAGGGAATAGCGTTGAACAGGATAAAAAACAGAGCGTCATGGAAAGGGATGGGCAGCAGTCTCATCAGACCGGCAAAGCCCAGAATGATTATGCTCGCGACGATACTGGCGGCACGGGCTTCGGCAATGGCCAGTCCGGGAATGGAAGGCGCCTGTGAGCCGCCGATCTGATTGTTCGTATGAAGCTGGAGGACGCTCTGAGCAAAGATGACGACAAGAATGACGTAAAAGATGCTGGTATGCGAAAGAGCCTGTGCCAGTGTTTCGTGTTTGAGCAGACCATGCAAGTTCCAGAGCGCGCAAAGAGCGGCAATCAGCCAGCCCACGAGCATTAGCGCCATGTAGTTGCTGCGCAGGAATGTTGCTGAGAAGTAAAGGCCAAGCGCTCTGCGCAGGTCGGACCATTCCAGCGGAGAAAGACGAAATCCTCCCATGGGCTCAGGAAGCCTGTGTCGCAGTGATTTCCAGGAAAGCATCCTCAAAATCGGGCACGGAAACCGTTGTGCCTTCAGGCAGCATGACGTCTTCCGACCATCCATGTACGAGAAGTCCGGTCTCGCGCTGTCCGATGATCTGGAGGGGAAGATCGCTGAGGATGTGCGGTGTCGCGTGATCCAGCCAGCGTGTTGTGGCGCGGAACACCGTGGTTGAAACATCCAGCACCACCTGACCTTGCCGGAGGAACAGCAGGCGGGAGCAGAGGCGCTCCAGATCGGAAAGAATATGCGAGGAAATCAGAACGCTGGCGCCTGTGCGGCGCGCATAGTCTCCGAGCAGATTCATGAAATCCCGTCGGGCATGCGGGTCGAGACTGGCAACAGGCTCATCCAGCACCAGAAAGTCCGGCGCATGACGCATGGCCAGCAGGATTGCGAGGCGCTGGCGCTGACCGCCCGAGAGACTTTTGACTAACTTTTTAGGGTCCAGATCGGCCCAGCGGAGAAGGGTGGAATCGACCGGCGGAAGTGACCCATAAAAGGCGCCGATATAATCAATCAGCTTGCCAACGGTAAACGCTCCGAACCCCGTCATGGTCTGCGGAACAAAGCCGGTTCTGGCGCGCAATTCCCTTGGAAGGTTCAGAACATTCTGACCGAACAGGTCCACCGAACCCCTGTCTGGGACAAGGAAACCCATTAGGCACCCGATGAGAGTGGATTTTCCCGCGCCATTCCTTCCCAGCAGGGCAACGGTCTCACCCGGATGTACGGTGAATGAAACACCCTCCAGAGCTGTGAAGCTACCGAAACGCTTGGTGAGGTCCGTCACGCGGACGGGGAGGACGTCTTGCGGGCTGTTCATGTAACAGTCGTTACATAATGTGTATGGTCCGGCAAGAGCCCCAAAAGAAAAGGCCGGCGTCCCGGAGGGCGCAGGCCTTTTCTTCATAAGACTGTCAGATTTGTTCAGTCAGCAGCCAGTGCGAGAGCCTTGCGGCCGCGCATGGTCATGACGTGATCTTCCAGTGCTTCACCAACGCGGTCAGCCTGTTTGGCGAAGATATGGTCGGCATCGTCGAAGATACGATAATCGACCGTCACGTTCTTCTGCGTGTTCAGCTTGTCCACCAGCTTGCGGATACCCGGCTCTGGCGCCATTTCGTCCTTGCCGCCGGCAATCATCAGGCCACCGCAAGGGCAGGGCGCGAGGAAGCCGAAGTCATAGTCATTGGCAGGAGGAGCAACGCTGATCCAGCCGCTGATTTCCGGACGACGCATCAGAAGCTGCATGCCGACGAACGCACCGAACGAATATCCGGCGATCCATAGTTCGCTGGAGTTTGGGTTGACCATCTGCATCCAGTCGAGGGCAGCGGCTGCATCGGAGATCTCGCCGATGCCACCATCGTAGCGGCCCTGCGAGCGGCCAACGCCGCGCGAATTGTAGCGCATGACCGAGAAGCCCATCTTCTCGAAGCTGCGATACATCGTGTAGGTAATGCGGTTATTCATGGTGCCGCCGTGGAGCGGATGGGGATGCAGCACCAGGGCGAGGGGAGCGTTTGGTTCGCTGGAGTGGTGGTAACGACCCTCAAGCCGGCCATCTGGGCCGGCGAACATCACTTCAGGCATGTATACTCTCGCTCTATGTCCGGCAGGATTACGGCCCTGCCTTCCGGTGGGCGTCTGTATATCGAGTTGAAAGCCCGAATTTCCACCAAAATCGACTCGGGATTGCGATTCCTGCAACTCTGCACGATCTAAGGAACATGACGAACGCATCCGCTCCGACCTATCTTGACGCTAATGCAACCGAGCCTCTGCGCCCCGCGGCGAGGGAGGCTGTGCTGGAAGGATTGATGCTGTCTGGCAATCCGTCTTCCGTCCATGCGGAGGGGCGTGAGGCCAGACGGTTTCTGGAAAATGCCCGGAGCCAGATCAGTGCCGGTTTTGTGCGGATTTCCGGGACTTGCGTGTTCACGTCCGGGGGGACGGAAGCTGATGCGATGGCTATTCATGCGTTCGGTCGGGGCAGGCGTATTCTGATCGGCGCAACGGAGCATGACGCGGTGCGTAAGGCTGCTCCTGAAGCAGTAGTTATTCCTGTGGACGGACAGGGTGTTCTGGACCTCGAATACCTGCGGAAAAAACTGTCCGATGGTGTGCCGACATTGGTGTGCGTCATGTCCGCCAACAACGAAACCGGTGTCCTTTCACCGTTGCGCGATGTGGCAACACTCTGCCGCGACTCGGGTGCGCATCTGCATGTGGATGCTGTTCAGAGCGCCGGGCGTGTTCCGTTTGACTTGACGGAGTGCAGTGTCGCCCTGTCCGGTCACAAGATGGGTGGCCCGAAGGGAGCGGGGGCACTGCTTCTGCCGCAGGATGAGCCGATTGATGCGCTGATGATCGGTGGCGGTCAGGAACGTGGGCGCCGTGGCGGGACGCAGGCGATCCCTGCAATTCTTGGGATGGCGACTGCGTTTGAAGAGGCGCAGAAGCAGAACTGGAGGGTTGTTGATTGTCTGCGGGAACGTGTCGAGCAGACGGCTATGGAGGCTGGGGCGCGTGTTGCCGGTCGTGGGACTCCGCGGTTGCCGAATACGAGCTGCCTCATTCTGGATGGTGTCGCGGCTCAGGTGCAGCTTATGACGCTGGATCTGGAGGGGTTCTGCGTCTCTGCCGGGTCGGCCTGTTCCTCCGGAAAAGTCTCGGCATCGCATGTTCTGACCGCCATGGGAGAAACGACTGGCGCCAGTCAGGCCATCCGCGTGTCGTTGCCCTGGAATGTTCGGGAAGAGCAGGTTGAGGCGTTCTGTGTGGCCTACGGGCGCATGGCGGCGCGTCTGCGGAAGGCTGTGTCATGATTTATCTGGATTACTTTTCGACCACGCCCTGTGATCCAGCTGTCGTTGACGCAATGTTGCCGTGGTTTGCCGAGGATTATGGCAATCCGCACAGTGTGCATGGTCCGGGGCAGAAGGCGGCTCAGGCTGTTGAGCGGGCGCGGCAGAGTGTGGCTGACCTGTTGGGTGTGGAGGCGCGCGAACTGGTGTTCACGTCCGGTGCGACAGAAGCGAACAACCTCGCCATCAAGGGGGCTGTCCGGCATTTCAAACGGATGGGTGATGAGCGCCGCCGGGTCATTACGGTCGCCACGGAGCATAAATGCGTTCTGGAGTCCGTCCGGGATCTGGAAGCAGAAGGGTTCGAGCCTGTTGTTCTGAGCGTGGATTCTCAAGGGTGCGTTGATCCTACTGAGCTTCAGGAAGCTCTGACGGTGCCAACCCTGCTTGTGAGCATCATGGCCGCCAATAACGAGACGGGCGTGTTGCAGGATATTCCGGCTCTGTCACGAATCGTGCGGGGGGCAGGGGCCCTGTTTCACACCGATATGGCGCAGATGGCTGGGAAGCTTCCCGTCTCGCTTTCGGACGTTGATCTGGCGTCTTTTTCTGCTCACAAAATGTATGGTCCGAAAGGGATTGGCGCGTTGTATGTGCGGCGTCGGCCCCGCGTGCGATTGCAGCCGCTTTTCTCGGGTGGGGGACAGGAACGCGCGTTTCGTTCGGGGACGCTGCCCACGCCTTTGGTTGTCGGTTTTGGGAAAGCAGCGGAACTGGCCGCGCAGAGACTGGAGGCTGATATTCAGCAGATTTCTGCCCTCCGCGACGATCTCTGGGGCCAGGTTAAAACGGCGCTCCCGGACTGCGAACTGAATGGTGGCGAGGCTACGCGATTACCCGGTGCACTGAATATCTGTCTGCCGGATGGTGTTCGGGCAACAGACATCCTTGAACGCGTTCCGGACGTCGCCATGTCTACGGGATCGGCGTGTTCGGCCGCGGAAATTACACCGTCCTATGTGCTGACGGCGATGGGACTTTCTGCAGAGAAAGCATCGCGGTGCTTGCGCCTGTCGGTCGGACGCTCTACCTCCAAGCCCGGTATTGACCGTGCGGCGGCTCTTTTGATCGAGGCTGTCCGTACCTGCCAACCTTCAAGAGACTGAAAAAGACGGACAGCCCATGCCCAAGATGACCTTTATCGAACGTGACGGTTCCCGCCGTGAAGTTGACGCCCCTGTCGGCCTGTCGGTGCTGGAAATCGCCCACAAGCACGACATTGACCTTGAAGGTGCCTGTGAGGGTTCGCTGGCCTGCGCCACCTGTCATGTGATCGTGGACCCGGAATGGGCTGGCAAGCTGTCCGAGCCGACCGACGATGAAGAAGACATGCTCGATCTGGCGTTCGGCCTGGAGCAGACGTCGCGTCTGGGCTGCCAGATTGTCATGACCGAAGATCTGGATGGCCTGACCGTTCAGCTTCCGAAGGCGGGCTGAAGACCATGCGTATCCTCGTTGCCATGTCGGGAGGCGTGGACAGCTCCGTAGTGGCCGCGCTTTTGAAACGGCAGGGCCACGAGGTGATTGGCGCGACACTCCAGCTTTATGATCACGGTCAGGCGTCGAAGCCGGGTGCGTGCTGTGCCGGGCGCGACATCATGGATGCCCGCGCCGTGGCGGATAAGCTGGATTTTCCGCATTACGTCATTGATGCGGAAAGCCGCTTCCGGGACAGTGTGATCGAGAACTTCGCGGACGCCTATGCGCGCGGGGAAACTCCTGTGCCGTGCGTGGCCTGCAATCAGGGCGTGAAGTTCACGGATCTTCTGGGCATGGCCCGCGATCTGGGGTGTGAAGCCATGGCGACCGGGCACTATGTCCGGCGCGTGGAAGGTCCGGATGGCGCAGAAATGCACCGGCCCGTTGATGCGGAACGGGATCAGACCTGGTTCCTGTTCGCGACGACAAAGGATCAGCTCGATTATCTGCGCTTTCCGCTTGGCGAGATGCCGGACAAGGCGCATGTGCGTGAACTGGCGCAGGAGCTTGGGCTCGAAATCGCGGCTAAGCCGGATAGTCAGGATATCTGCTTCGTCCCAAGCGGGTCTTACGTCGATATCGTGGAAAAGCTGCGTCCCGAAATCCGGGGTGAAGGCGAGATTGTGGATGAACAGGGCAATGTCCTTGGTCATCATGAGGGCGTTGCGCGCTATACGGTCGGCCAGAGTAAGCGGCTGGGAGACATCCATACGGCTGTTGGCGAGCGCCAGATGGTGACGCGGATTGATGTGCCCAAGCGTCGGATTGTCGTTGGACCGCGCGTTCAGGCGACCGAAGTCGAGACGCGCAAGACAATCCGTCTGCGGGATATGAACTGGCTGATGGATGCGCCGCCTGAAGGTGTTTCCTGCGGCGTACAGATCCGCGCCCGTGAGAAGCTCCGGGATGCGGTTGTGAAGCCATTGGCGAATGGTGAGGCACTTGTTGAATTGACGGAACCCGCCATGCCAGCGCCCGGTCAGGCGTGCGTTCTGTATGATGGAAGCCGCGTTCTGGGCGGCGGGTTTATTCTGGCGGGAGCGTAAATATGGCGGGGACACTTCTGATCGGATCGCGGCGGTATTCGTCCTGGTCCCTGCGAGGCTGGCTGGCTGTTAAACTGGCGAAGCTGGACGTGGATGAAAAGGTCATTGCTCTCAAGGGCGGTGGCAAGACTACGGAAATCCACGCGCTGTCTCCCAACAAACTGGTGCCGTATTTGCAGCATGATGGTGCACATGTCTGGGAAAGTCTGGCTATCTGCGAATACTGTGCCGAGTATGAGCCGTCGCTCTGGCCACAGGACCGTGTGGTGCGTGCCCATGCCCGAAGCATCAGCGCACAGATGCATGCCGGTTTCCGTCCGATCCGGCAGAACTGCCCGATGGATGTGGAGCGCGTTCCTGCACCTCTTGCAGAGATCAGCGAAGATCTTGCCAAGGATGTTGCTCTGTTGAGTGACACGCTGAAGGGTGCGCTTCTGCGGTCTGGTACGGCCACGCCTTATCTGTTTGGTGACAGCCTGACCGTTGGGGACTGCATGTATGCGCCTGTCGCAATCCGCATTCACACCTATCAGCTGGATGTCGATCCGGTCGTGAAGACATGGGTGCAGACGCTGTTGGCGCACCCACTGATGCAGGAATGGTATGCTCTTGCCGAGGCAGAGCCTGCCGAATGGCGACTGTCTTACGAGGACAAGTAAGGCTTCTGGCTTCGTTCAGTGATGGACGAAGCCCATTCCGGTTTGTAGCGCGGTGCGGAAGACGTCTGACCAGATGTTATTGCCGCCACCATGTCCTCCCCCTGGGCCGCCAGCCGTTTGGGTATAGGATGAACCATCCCCGCCATCGGCAGTCTCAGACATGTCGGACGATGGATGAGAGGCGCAGCTTGCGAGCAGGAGTAGGCTGCATCCCCATAATAGTCGCTTCATGACAATGCTTTCCCTGCTCTGAAAATCGTTCCTTTCTACGTCGCCTTTGAAAGGGTGAGTGTCATGTCAGGAAGTATAAGGAACCGTAAGCGGATCTGACGAAACTCCCGTTGCTGAAGCACGCTGTTACAGGCGGACGGACAGGGGCGCAGATTTGTGACGGCACGACTTTCACCAGAGCAGAAACAGGCCAGACGCGCAGGGCTTCACTATGTTGACCGGACTGAGCCGGGGATTACGCGCAAACGTGCTGGCAAAGGATTTGCTTATTATGATCCTGCTGGGGCGCGTATTGCCGATCAGGACGTCATTAACCGTTTGAAACGCCTTGGTATTCCGCCGGCCTATCGGGATGTGTGGATCTGTACGGACCCTGAGGGGCATCTGCAGGCCGTGGGCACGGATGCGCGCGGACGGTTGCAGTATCGTTATCATCCCAAATGGCGCGAAACGCGGGATCTTGCGAAGTTTGATCGGATGCTCGTGTTCAGCGAGAAGCTTCCTGCGGTACGGGCGCAGGTTGCCAAGGATCTGGCGCGAAAGACGCTGGATCGGGACCGCGTTCTGGCTGCGATTGTCTTCATCATGGAACGGACGATGGCGCGGATTGGCAATGACCGGTATGCGCGTGAGAACAAGAGCTATGGCCTGACAACGCTTCGTCATCGGCATGTGGATGTCAGTGGAAAGCACGTCACGTTTGACTTCCGCGCCAAGCACGGCATCGAGCAACATCTGGATCTGTCTGATACGCGTCTGGCGCGACTTGTCTCCCGACTGGAAGATCTGCCGGGGCAACGTCTGTTTCAGTATCTGGACGAAGATGGCGCGCGCCATGAAGTTCATTCGCAGGACGTGAATGGTTACCTTCAGACGATTACAGGCGAAGATATTACGGCCAAGGATTTTCGGACCTGGGCTGCCACGCAGCTCGCAGCCGTTACACTCTGTGCGTTCAGTGATTACGATACGAAGGCAAAAGCCAAGAAACAGGTTGTCGAGGCTGTGAAATCCGTGGCTGCCCGGCTAGGGAATACGCCTGCGGTCTGCCGGAAAAGCTATATCAACCCCTGTGTGGTGGATGGCCATCTGGACGGAACTCTTCGGGCGGCGTTCCAGAAGCGGGCGCAGGATGTTCTGGAAACGCCGGAACATGGGTTGTCTGCCGAGGAAGCAGCGGTGACCGGCTTTCTGGCGAACCGACTGCCGTATCTTCACAATAATGGCGCTGTAAAACCCTGAACAGCGATATGTTGAAATCTGTCGATTGAAACTCTGCTTGTTACAGAAGCTTCTGTGTCTGACAGTGAGTGGTAAATGCGGACCGGGATGGATGGTCAGGCAGGCGGCGGAAAGTCAGGGCAGGATGGAGCAGGGCATATGAATTCACTCGGGCTTTTTGCATTACTGATGGTGGGCGCGACGTGTTTCGGTGTGCTGAACGAGCGCCTGCTCAAACTGCCTATGACAATCGGTATCCTGCTGATTTCCATGGTCATCTCGATGTTGGTCATGCTGATCAACCCGCTGATTCCCGGCTATGACCTTCAGCATATTCCCCGTTCGCTGCTCGGGCAGGTCAATCTGCCCGAGACTTTTCTTGAAGGGGCACTGTCCTTCCTGCTGTTTGCAGGTGCCATGCAGGTTAATCTGGGACTTCTGCTTGCCCGCGGGAAAGCCGTGGCAGCGCTTGCGATTTTTGGGACGGTTCTGGCGGTCGCTCTTCTTGCCGGGGCGGCGTGGTTTGTTTTTCCGCTTCTGGGTATGCAGGTGCCATTCAGTTGGTGTGTTGTGCTGGGGGCAATTCTCGCCCCCACGGACCCGGTTTCCGTTGTTGGGATGTTGCGTCGGCTGGGGTTGCCGGACTCATTACAGGCCGTTTTCGCGGGTGAAAGCCTGTTCAATGACGGTGTGGGGGTTGTCATTTTTGGTACGGTGATCGGTGTCGCGACGGGAGAGGCCCAGAGTGTCGCCATGACCGATTTCGTTGTGCGGTTTCTGATCGAGGCCGTTGGAGGGGGGCTGCTGGGCGGTGTGTCTGGCTGGGTTGCGCTGAAGATCATCCGTGGCGTCAAGGATATGCAGATTGATCTTCTGGCCTCGCTTGCGCTTGCGACGGGGACATACAGTCTCGCCAGTGCCTTGCACATGTCAGGACCGATTGCCGTCGTGGTGGCAGGGATGTGGCTGGCGACGGATGCCGGAAAGCGGGCCATCCCAGAACATTCCCGTCAGGAACTGGTGACGTTCTGGGGGCTGATTGATGAAATTCTGAACGCGCTTCTGTTTCTGTTGATCGGGTTCGAACTTCTTGAAATCACGCCGCATCTTCCGACGCTGGTGGCAACCCTTCTCATCATTCCCCTTTCGGTCGTGGTGAGGGGGCTAAGCGTTTTTCTGTCCACCATGCCTGTCCATTTGCGGAAGGGGGAGCGTGGGAAAGCTCTCGGTGTTTTGACCTGGGGTGGGCTGAGAGGGGGAATTTCCGTCGCGCTGGCTCTGGGGCTGCCTCCCGGGGGCCTTCGCGAGACACTCCTGCCGGTGTGTTATGGCGTGGTGGTCTTTACAATCATTGTGCAGGGGCTGACGATGGAGAGGGTAGTCAATCGGCTTTATCCGAAGAGTACCAGTTGATAATGGCCTGCCGGTCCGATCTGGCAGAGGATGAATGGACTGGCGGGAGCAGGACAGAATGATGACAGTAAAATATGCAATGGGCTTCATGCTGGTGGCAGGAAGCCTGTTTTGCGCAGCGGAAAGCGCTTCCGCCGCATCTGGTTTCCCCGGTCAGAAGGGATGCTGGACAGCGCTCCCCGGTGAAGACGAGCGCCCGGATGTGACGTGTCGCAGCTTTACGGAAGACCTGCTTCGGAGCCTTCAGAACGCAACCCCCGCACAGGTGACGCAGATTCTTGGTGTGCCCGGAAAGGACCATAAGGCCAGCTACTTCCAGAGCGCCAACAAGAATCCTGGTGCCTACAACGGATATATCGAACTGAAATATACCGCAGGCCGTGTCTCCGATCTGTCCGCCGTCATGACGCAGGTGACGCCCAACGGAATGGCGAGCGACGAAAAGGACTATCAGTGGGGCGTTGGAAAAGCTGGGTGTTCAGATTTTCCGGGGTCAAAAAAGGCCTGTGATACGTCTCAGTAATCTTCTGGCTTAATCCCTGAGATCCAGCGCCAGAAGGTGCTGGTTGCAGGTGATGAACAGGCGGCGGTTGTCAGAGCCGCCGAATGTGCAGTTGGTCGGGGTATAGGGGAGTCGGATGAAGCCGAGAGGGCATCCTGAACTGTCCAGAATATGAATTCCGGTCTCTGACGTCGTCCAGATCCAGCCACGTTGATCCACGGCCAATCCATCGGGAATACCGTGTTCAACGCTGTAAAAAGGGCGCTCTTCGGAAAGAGTACCGTTTTCCGCGACGGTAAAAGCCTGAATGGCGTGAGTGGCTCCGCCAATCGCCCGCGACGTATCCGAGGCATACAATGTATGGCCGTCGGGTGAAAAAGCCAGACCATTTGGCTGATCCAGATCCGCCATGCGGGTCAGCGTGGCACTTGGCCGATGGTATCGGTACACGCTCCGATGAGGCAGTTCGGGGTCTGCGATGTACCCTTCGCGGGGGGACGTGATGCCGAAAACGGGGTCTGTAAACCAGAGTGTATCGTGCGGTCCTGCAACGATGTCATTGGGCGCATTCAGCCTTCCACCCTGATAATGCGTGATGAGAGGCAGGGCCTCTTTTCCGGGGTGGGAAACACTGATGCACCGGCGGCCATGCTCACAATGAGCCATTGTTCCATCAGGGAGCAGGGCATTGCCACTGATGAACCATGTCGGATCAAGAACTGTGTGGACATGACCGTCCGGATGCCATGCCATCAATCGACGGGAAATGACATCTGACCAGATCAACCGGTTTCCTTCGACGTCCCAAACAGGGCCTTCACCATGTGTCATTCCTTCATGCAGCAGAAGAAGCGGCGTATCGAAGTCCAGTACGGCGGCCAGAAGGGGATCATTGATCCTCAGGCCGGGCATGATACCCAGAATTTTTGGTGCTCCAGCGCGCCGCAGGAATGTACCGATAAGCACATTCTTCACAGGTAGACTCTTTCCTTTGCACTCGACCCGGGATGAGACACAGAGTCTCCGGCCTGTCTCCTGAGATCGTAGTTAAGGGCCTGAGTGTGTTCTGTTGTGCGGAGTGTGAACGTCATGGAGCGCTGGTGGTTCAGGTTGGATACATTTTGCACCCTTCCGGCGCATTTTGACGCAGAAATTTACCAAGTTCCCTGAATGTCGAGGCGCGTGGGTCTGAGGCACGCCAGACAAGACCGATCGTCCGGCAGGCCTCGGGTTCGGAGAGGGGACGGACGGTGATGAGGCTCTCGAAATCCATTCTGTTTCGGAGAGCCAGTCTGGGGATCAGAGAGAAGCCTTCACCCGCGCCAATCATGTGCCAGAGCATCTCGAGGCTGGTGGCCAGTCGAGGCTCACGTTGACGGGGAACGGTCGGGCAGATGGAGAGTGCCTGATCGCGCAGGCAGTGTCCGTCCTCCAAGAGCAGAAGGTCAGGGCGACCAAGCTGTTTCAGAGAGATTTTGTTTTTGCCAGCAAGTTCATGGGTCGCAGGGAAGACACCCAGAAATGCCTCTTCGAAGATTGGAATGGTTTCCAGCGCTTCCGAAGGGGCAGGGAGCGCCATCAGGGCCAGATCCAGCTCGTTATTTCGCAGAGCATGAACAAGCGTGTCAGTCATGCCTTCCATGAGGCGAAGATGCAGGTTGGGATAGTCGTTCCGCAAATGCGGGAGGATGCCCGGAATGTAATACGGTCCGAGCGTCGGGATGACACCGAGCCGCAAAATACCATCCAGCGGGCTGGTATGTGCCCTTGCAGCTTCCAGCAGATTGCGTGCGGCTGCCAGAACGTCGCGGCCGAGTGCAATGAGTCGTTCCCCGTCGGGGGTTGGCGCGACGTGACGGCGCGACCGTTCGAACAATGTGACGTCAAGAAGCTGTTCGAGCTTCCGGACCTGTTCGGACAGCCCCGCCTGACTTACGCCGCAGCGTTCGGCAGCGCGGGAAAAATTGCGGAGGTCGTCCACCGCCACGACATATTCGATGTCTCGCAGGGAGAGGCCGGAAAGGGGAACATAGCTCATGGAATTATAGATAGGATCGAACTTAAAAATATGGAAGTGCGGTTTTACCTGTTAAAAAATTCAAAGGTTCATCTGTGCGTGGAAGACACACCGAAGTACGAGGCGTATAAGGTTCGACACATTGTCCAGAGAAAGGATCAAGAACCATGTCCCAGCGCGTAGCTCTTGTGACCGGTGGTTCCCGCGGTATCGGTGCCGCAATCGCACTTCGTCTTGCCGCAGACGGCTATGATGTTGCCATTTCCTATGCAAGCAACGAGGCGGCTGCCGCTGCCGTTGTCAGCCAGATCGAGGCCAAGGGTCGTAAGGCCGTGGCCATCAAGGCTCATGGTGGAACGGAAGGGAATATTGCTGTTGTCGCCAAGGCTGTTGAGACGTTTGGTCGTCTGGATGCCCTGGTTTGTAACGCCGGTATTTATCCGTATGGCCCGATTGATCAGATGAGCGTTGAGCAGATCGACAAGGTTCTGAATCTCAATGTGCGCGCCGTTATGGTTGAGACCATGGAAGCCGTGAAGCATATGGGGCAGGGTGGTCGCCTGATTTATATTGGCTCTGCGTTCGGTGCTCGTGCGCCTTTCCCGGGAATTTCCCTGTACGCAGCAACGAAGGCTGCTCTGGAAGGTTTTGCGAAGGGCGTTGCGCGTGACGTGGGGCCGAAGGGCATCACCTGCAATGTTGTAGAACCGGGCCCGATCGACACGGATCTTAATCCCGCCGATGGCGAAGGTGCTGCACTGATCCGCAGCTTCACGGCGACGGAGTCTTACGGCAAGGTAGCGGATATTGCTGATTTTGTTGGGTTTCTCGCTAGTCCGGCTGCGTCCTACATCACCGGCGCGTCTCTGCCGGTCGATGGTGGCCTGACCGCCTGATCGCAAAATCCATTCGGGTCATCCTGTTTTCTCGGCTTGTTATCAGATCGCCTTCGCAACATCCTGTCAGCTGGTCAGGCTGAGTGTGCTGGCAGGATGAGAAGGAAAACAGGATGACGTTCGGGCGCAGGGCCTTTCTGGCAAATACGACGCTTTTTGCGGGGACTTTCGCACTTGGCGCCCGAGCAGCGGCAATGCCGTCTCCCGGTAGTGATGATCTGACGGCGTTCATTTACGCCATGCCGAAAGCCGAAATGCATGTGCATCTTGAAGGCACGCTGGAACCGGAAATGAAATTCCGGTTCGCTCGCCGGAACGGAGTGACGCTCCCTTATAAAACCGTGGAAGAGATGCGGGACAGCTACAACTTCCACGATCTCCAGAGCTTTTTAAAAGTTTTCTATGAAGGCAAAAGTGTTCTGCTCAAGGAGCAGGATTTCTATGAGCTGGCCTATGCCTATCTGACGAAGGCAGCATCCCAGAACGTTCTGTACACTGAGATGTTCTTTGACCCGCAGATGCATACGGATCGTGGCATTGCTTTTTCGACGGTCATGACTGGCCTGACCCGCGCGCAGGCAGATGCTCGAAAGAACCTGAAAATCGACTCTCAGCTTGTGCTCTGTTTCGAGCGGGAACTGAGTGCTGAATCCGCCATGAAGACGCTGGAAACTGCGCTTCCGTACCGCCAGCATATTGTGGGGATTGGGTTGGATTCAGATGAGAAGAACAATCCGCCTGACAAGTTCCGGGAGGTCTTTGCCCGGGCGAGGAAGGAAGGCTTCCACCTGACGATGCACTGCGATCTGAATCAGCTCGATACGCATGAGCACATCCGCCAGGTTCTGGAAGACATTCAGGCAGACCGGATCGATCACGGCGGCAATATTCTGGAACGCCCCGATCTTGTCGCCATTGCCAAACGCCGGGGAACGGCTTTCACGGTCTGTCCTGTTGCGTGTGGGTGGCTGCGGGAAAATGGCGAGAATATCAACATCATCCGCGGGATGCTGGATTGTGGTCTGAAGGTAACGGTAGCGTCCGATGATCCGGCTTACATGAAGGGTAACTACGTCGCAGAAAGCCTTGTGGTGGCGCAGGGGGATGCAAACCTGAGCAAGCAGGATCTGTTGACGTTGGCGCGCAACAGTTTTGAAGCGTCCTGGATCGGTTCGGCTCAACGGAAAACCTACCTTGCAAAGCTTGAGGCTTTTCAGCGGCAATGGGCTTGAAGGTCTGGCCAGCGGCTCTGATATGAGATAGGCAATTGTGATGAGGGTTTGATCTGTATTCGGTCTGACCGATCAATCATATTGACAGGAACTGTTTCCTGTCCCTCTCATTCTGTGGGACATAGGTTCCGCAACACAACACGAGCGACAAAGCAGGAGACCTTCTGATGGTTCGCATCAATTCGCCGCTGGCACCGTTTTCGACCGACGCATTCCGCGACGGCAAGTTCCTGACCGTCACGGACGCAGACGTCCGCGGCAAGTGGTCCGTTTTCTTCTTCTACCCGGCTGATTTCACGTTTGTCTGCCCGACCGAGCTGGAAGACCTCGCTGACAACCAGGCTGCTTTCGACAAGCTGGGCGTTGAACTCTACGCTGTCTCCACGGACAAGCATTTCACGCACAAGGCCTGGCACGACACGTCTCCGGCAATCGGTAAGATCAAGTACACGATGCTTGGCGACCCGACAGGCACGATCTCCCGCAACTTCGGTGTTCTGATCGAAGAAGCTGGTCTGGCTGACCGTGGGACGTTCCTGCTCGATCCGGAAGGCAAGGTTCAGTACATCGAGATCACGGCTGGTGGCGTTGGCCGCTCCGCGACAGAACTGCTCGCCAAGATTGAGGCTGCGCAGTACGTCGCAAGCCACCCGGGTGAAGTCTGCCCGGCCAAGTGGAAGGAAGGCAGCGCAACGCTGAAGCCGTCCCTCGACCTAGTCGGCAAGATCTGATCCTGCCCGGTGAGGCGTGACAGCCTCACCATCCTCCTGCCTCTCTTTGAGAGGCAGGATTTAACAAGAATTTTTTCTTACAAAACCGCTGGAGAAAAACGATGCTTCAGGACGACCTGAAAACCCAGATGCGCGCCTATATGGAGTACCTGCGGAGCGACGTCGTGCTCGAAGCCACGCTTGGCTCTGACGACCGCTCTGCTGAAGTGCGCGGATTGCTGGAAGATATTGCCAGCCTGTCAGACAAGGTGACGTTTTCCGATGCGGGAACGGCATCGCGCCGCCCCTCCTTTGTGATCCGTCGTGCCGGTTCCGTGGAGGAGGTGACGTTTGCCGGCCTGCCCATGGGGCATGAGTTTACATCTCTGGTTCTGGGCCTGCTTCAGGTCAGTGGGCATCCGCCCAAGATTGAGGCTGATCTTGTTGAACAGATCAAGGCGCTGGATGGGGACTTCCATTTCGAGACGTATTTCTCCCAGTCCTGCCAGAACTGCCCGGATGTTGTGCAGGCTCTGAACGCCATGAGCGTTCTGAACCCGAAGATCCATCACACGGCTATTGATGGCGCGGATTTCCCGGAAGAAGTTGAGCGTTTGGGTATTCGTTCCGTGCCACAGGTGTACCTGAACGGGGAGCCGTTTGCGTCGGGCCGTATGGAGGTCGCGGATATTCTCGCCAAACTGGATGCCTCTTCCGTTGAGCGCGCGGCTGCAAAGCTGAAGGATGTGGCACCGTTTGATGTGCTTGTGCTGGGTGCTGGTCCTGCTGGTGCATCGGCTGCCATCTATGCCGCGCGTAAAGGCCTGCGGACGGGACTTGTGGCTGATCGTTTTGGTGGTCAGGTCATGGATACGGCGGGTATCGAGAACTTCATTTCCGTGAAGGAGACGGAAGGTCCGCAGTTGGCCGGGGCGCTGGAAGCCCATGTGCGGCAGTATGATGTGCAGATCATTGCGTCTCAGAAGGCAGCCAAGCTGGTTCCGACAACGCAGCTGGGCGGCTTGCACGAGATTGTTCTGGAAAGCGGAGCGACCCTGCGGTCCAAGACGATTATTCTGGCTACAGGCGCGCGCTGGCGTCAGCTTGGCGTCCCTGGGGAGGAAGAATATCGCACGAAGGGCGTGGCCTATTGCCCGCATTGCGATGGTCCGTTCTACAAGGGGCGTCCGGTTGTCGTGACTGGCGGTGGTAATAGCGGCGTGGAAGCTGCGATTGATCTGGCCAACATCGTGTCTCACGTCACGCTTCTGCAGCGTGGGGCGCATCTGAAGGCGGACAAGGTTTTGCAGGACAAGCTGCTGAGCCTGCCGAACGTCACAGTTCTGATGAGCGCGCTCACCACGAAGATCGAGGGAGATGGCAAGGAAGTGACTGGCCTGACCTACAGTGATGCGGATGGTGGACTGCACCATATCAAAACGGATGGTGTTTTCGTGCAGATCGGATTGCTGCCGAATACGGACTGGTTGAAGGGTTCTCTGGACCTCAGCCCCTATGGCGAAATCGTCATCGACGATCATTGCGCGACGTCCGTGCCGGGAATCTTTGCTGCTGGTGATGCGACGACAGTGCCTTACAAGCAGATCGTGATTGCGATGGGCGAAGGGGCTAAGGCGTCTCTGTCAGCCTTTGATTATCTGATCCGCATGCCAGTTGTTCAAAAGGAAGTAGAGCTGGCCTGATCGGGGATTGGGGAGCGGAAGAAGCGGGTGTATGATCTGGTTATGCATCCCTATCTGCTCCCCCTTCTAGCATTTGCCGCCACGGCGGCGATTTTCACCATTACGCCAGGTCTCGATACGGCCATGACACTGCGAACTGCTACCACATCCGGCTGGAAAGCCGGTTTGGGGGCTGTTCTGGGGATATGTCTTGGTCTCGCTGTCTGGGGGCTGGGCGCGGCGTTCGGTCTGACTGCTCTACTTGCAGCGTCTGAAACGGCGTTTACGGCCGTGAAATGGGCCGGCGCGCTCTATCTGGGATGGATGGGCCTCAAGTTGCTGCTCCATCCACGCACGTCCCTTGCCCATGAGCAGGAAGAAGCGGCTGCCGAACAGCCGACGAACCGGCCCGAAATCGGGGTTGCGTTCCGTCGTGGCCTGCTGAGCAATTTGCTCAACCCGAAAGTCGGCGTGTTTTACATGACATTTATGCCGCAGTTCATTCCCCCGCATGTGAATATTCAGGAGTTTTCCCTGCTCCTCACGGCTATTCAGGCCGTACTGTCCTTTGCATGGCTCGGGCTTCTTGTCGCGTTGACCATTCCGCTGGGGCGGTTTTTGTCCAGCCCTGTTGTGGTGCGGCGGATGGATCGTCTGACAGGTGGCGTTTTTCTGATGTTCAGCCTGAAACTGGCTTTGGCACGACGGGCCTGAGAGGGCTCGATCTCCTGCGTGGGTTCGGGCAAAGTGAGAGGGCAGTTTTCGGCAACAGGGGGAAGCTGCCTCTCGAGAATGCCTGTTGTTCAGAAGGAGCCTGATGATGAGTGCAAAATTTGAGCTGTATAAGGATACGGCTGGCGAATACCGTTTTCGCCTGAAAGCAGCCAATGGCGAAATTATTCTCTCAGGCGAGGGGTACGTCCAGAAAGCCAGTGCTCTGAACGGCATTGCTTCCGTACAGAAACATGCGGCTGAAGACCGTTTCTATGAGCGCAAAACGGCTTCAAGCGGGAAGCCTTTCTTCAATCTGAAAGCTTCGAACGGGCAAATTATCGGGAATAGTCAGCTTTATGGCAGTGAGAGCGCCAGAGAGGCTGGGATCCAGTCCGTTACAAAGAACGCCCCGGTCGCCCCAACGGTTGATCTGACCCACTGACGAGTAAAGTAGGTTTCAATATAAAAAGCCCCTCGGATGAGTGTTCCGAGGGGCTTTTGCCATCAGGCTGCTGCCATGCCGCGCAGAACATAAGGCAGGATACCACCGTGGCGGTAGTAATCCGCCTCGTCCACGGTATCGACACGGCAGAGCAGGGGAACCTGCTGCTGGCTGCCATCCTGACGGGTAATGGTCATGATCAGCGTCTTATGGGGCGTCAGGTCGTTGATGCCGGCAATGCTGATTGTTTCTGTACCATCCAGCCCGAGGGTTTTACGGGTTGTGCCGTCCTCAAACGTCAGGGGTAAAACACCCATGCCGACGAGGTTTGAGCGGTGAATACGCTCAAAGCTTTCCGCAACCACTGCTTTAACGCCGAGCAGGCGTGTGCCTTTGGCGGCCCAGTCTCGGGAGGAGCCCATGCCGTATTCCTTGCCACCAAAGACGACGAGTGGTGTGCCTTCTTCAGCATAACGGGTCGCGGCATCGTAGATGGACATCAGGGTGCCGTCGGGCTGATGGCGTGTCATGCCGCCCTCGGTTCCGGGGGCCATCTCGTTGCGGATACGGATGTTGGCGAATGTGCCTCGAACCATCACACGATCATTGCCACGGCGGGAGCCATAAGAGTTGAAATCTCTGACCGAAACCTGATGTTCCTGAAGGTACTCACCAGCCGGGGAAGACGCGGCGATGGAGCCTGCCGGGGAGATATGGTCCGTGGTGATGTTGTCACCGAGCAGAGCCAGAACGCGGGCGCCGGAAATATCCGTCGGGTTCTGGGGATCGGCCTTCAGGTCCGTGAAGTAGGGCGGGTCCTGCACATAGGTCGAACCGGGCTGCCACTTGAAGGTTGCGGACTCGCTGGCTGATCCGAGCGCCTGCCATTCCGGCGTGCCTTCGGTGATGCGGCTGTAGCGATCGACGAAGGCTTCGCGCGTGACGGCCGTTCCGACCAGTTCCGCGACTTCATGATTGGACGGCCAGATGTCCTTCAGATGTACGGGTGTTCCGTCCGGTGCATGTCCCAGAACGGCCGTCGTAATGTCCTGACGCATGGTGCCCAGCAGAGCATAAGCGACCACAAGCGGAGGGCTGGCGAGGTAATTTGCGCGGACGTTTGGTGAGATGCGCCCTTCGAAATTGCGGTTGCCCGAGAGAACGGACGTTGCAACCAGATTGTGGCCTTCAATTGCATCAACCAGCGGCTGGTCCAGCGGGCCGGAATTGCCGATGCAGGTTGTGCAGCCATAGCCTACGGTCTCGAAACCGAGCGCGTCCAGATCAGCGGACAGGCCAGCACGATCCAGATAATCCGTCACGACCTGAGAGCCGGGAGCGAGGGAGGTTTTGACCCAGGGCTTGGGCTTGAGGCCAAGTGCACGCGCTTTCCGGGCGACTAGACCAGCCGCCACGAGAACAGCGGGATTGGATGTGTTGGTGCAGGACGTGATGGCCGCAATGACGACCGAGCCATGTTCCAGCGCGTAATCCGTTCCCGCGACCGGAGCGGTGACGATGGTATTTTCCGGTTTGACGCCGAGCGTCTCTGTCAGAGCTTTCTCGAAAGCCTCGGAGGCCGAGCGCAGTTCTACGCGGTCCTGCGGGCGCTTGGGGCCTGCAAGAGATGGCGTGACAGTGCTGAGATCCAGCGAAAGCGTGGAAGAGAAGACTGGTTCTGGCGTGGAAGCGTCGCGGAACATGCCCTGAGCCCGCAGATAGGCTTCGACAAGCGCAATACGGTGTTCGTCACGGCCGGTCTGACGCAGGTAATCCAGTGCCAGCGCATCGACAGGGAAGAAGCCACAGGTTGCGCCGTATTCCGGGGCCATGTTGGCGATGGTTGCGCGGTCTGCAACGGGCAGGTGATCCAGCGCAGGACCATAGAACTCGACAAATTTTCCGACAACGCCCTTGGCGCGGAGCATCTGCGTGATGGTCAGGACAAGGTCTGTGGCCGTCGTGCCTTCCGGGAGTTTGCCGTCCAGGCGGAAGCCGACGACATCCGGGATGAGCATGGAAATCGGCTGGCCAAGCATTGCGGCTTCGGCTTCAATACCCCCGACGCCCCAGCCCAGAACACCCAGACCATTGACCATGGTGGTGTGGGAATCCGTGCCATACAGCGTGTCTGGATAAGCGTAGGTCACGCCGTCGATCGTGCTGGTCCAGACAACCTGAGACAGGTATTCCAGATTGACCTGATGGCAGATGCCCGCACCAGGCGGCACAACGCGGAACTGGTCAAATGCCTGCTGCCCCCAGCGTAGGAACGCATAACGCTCGCCATTTCGCTCGAATTCCAGCGATACGTTTTGCTGAAGCGCATCTGCCCGGCCTGCGACATCGACCATAACGGAATGGTCAATCACGAGGTCAACCGGGACAAGCGGGTTGACCTTCCGCGGGTCTCCGTTGAGGGACAGGATACCGTCGCGCATGGCGGCCAGATCGACAACAGCCGGAACACCCGTGAAATCCTGCATCAGAATGCGGGATGGCTTGAACGGCACCTCCTGCGTCGAGCCGACATAACGCAGCCAGTCTGCGATGGCCTGTGCATCTTCCACCTTGTAGCTCGTGCCATCTGTAAAACGCAGGACGTTCTCAAGCAGAACCTTGAGGCTGACGGGAAGACGGGAAATATCCCCGATCTTCTCCGCGGCCACGGGAAGGGAGAAATAGCGATAGGTCTGTCCGTCAACGGACAGGTCGCGCTGGCTGCCCAGAAGATCGCGTCCAACCTGTTTCATGATGTTTGTGTTCCCTGCTGGTCGTGTCGTCTGTTCAGTGAATGGCGCGCAGGAGAGCCTGCGTAACGTCTTCGGTCGTGGCAGTGCCGCCTAGATCGCGGGTACGGATACCATCTGTCGTCAGGATCTGCTTCATGCCGCCATCAAGACGGGCAGAGAGGTCCTGACGGCCCACATGGGCCAGCATCATGCTGGCGGCCATCATGAGCGCCAGGGGGTTGGCAACACCTTTGCCCGCGATATCCGGAGCCGATCCGTGGACGGCTTCGAACACGGCCATCTTCTCCCCGATATTAGCTCCCGGAGCCATGCCCAAACCGCCCACGAGGCCGGCTGTCAGATCGGAGAGGATATCACCAAAGAGGTTAGTCGTGACGATAACATCGTAGTTTTCCGGCTTGATGACGAGTTCCATTGCGCAGGCGTCGACAATACGCTCTTCAAGTTCGATACGGCCTTCATATTCGGCAGCAACGCGGCGGCCTTCATGCAGGAAGATACCGCTGAGGATCTTGAGAATATTGGCCTTGTGAACCAGCGTGACCTTCTTGCGACCGTTCTTCACAGCGTATTCGAACGCGAACCTTACGATACGATTACATTCCGCCCGTGTGTTGAAGCCTGCGCCATAGGCCACGGCTTCCGGATCGTCGCCAACGCGCATGTAATGTTCCATGGCGGCATAGAGACCCTCGACGTTCTCGCGGATCACGACCAGATCGACATTGCTGTAACGGCCACCTGGAACGATCGTCTGTGTTGGGCGGACATTGGCGTACAGATCGAACTGCTGGCGCAGCGTCACATTGATGGACCGGAAACCCTTGCCGACCGGAGTTGTCAGAGGGCCTTTCAAAACCAGTCCCGTGCGGGCGATGCTGTCGAGCGTCGCATCGGGAAGAGCGCTGCCCTGATTTTCCAGAGCGCCCATTCCTGCATTCTGATGATCCCAGACGAAGGGCGCGCCGAGTGCATCCAGAACAGTCGTGACGGAGGCCATGATCTCAGGTCCGATACCGTCACCGGCGATGAGCGTGGCGGGAATCTTGTTGGTCATGGCGTATCCTGTCTGTCCATACTTAGAAGGCGTGCGGACTTTAGAGGCGAAAACTGCTAGGTCCAATATTTCGTTGCAGGTTTCATCATACCTTAAAGGTATTGCATGGTTGAGTTACGTCATTTCCGCGCCGTCGTGGCCATCGCCGAGGAAGGGAATCTCACACGGGCCGCAGAACGGCTCGGGATTCAGCAACCGCCCCTGACGCGGATGTTACGGTCCTGCGAAGAAGCGATGGGTGTTCAACTTTTTGAGCGCCATGCCAAAGGGATGCGTCTGACGGCTGCCGGGCGGAGTATGCTCAAGGGGGCATATGACATTCTCGACCGGGTGGACGAGACAGTTGAAGATGTTCGTCGGGTCGTGCGTGGCGAAAGTGGCGAACTGTCTGTGGGTTTTACCAATTCGGCCATGTGTCATCCCAGCTTGCCGGCCGTATTAGGGCACTTCAGGGAGAGTTGGCCGGATGTGACGCTGACCCTGACGGAAGGCAATTCGAGCCAGCTTCTCGGCGCTTTGCGAGATGATCTTGTGGATGTGGCGTTCGTGCGTGCCTCCATCCCGGATGTATCGGATGTGATGGTGGAACTGATTCTGGAAGAGCCGATGGTGGTGGCGGTTCCTCGTGCACACCCACTTGCGTTGAACTCGCCAGCGGAAGGCTTGAGACTGGCGGATCTCGAGAACGAAGACTTCATTCTCTATCAGAGCCAGTATAACAACGGTCTCTACAAAACGATCGTGGATGCCTGTCTGGGTGCAGGTTTCATGCCCAACATCCGGCAGAAGGGCCCTCAGCTTATGGCGGCGCTCAGTCTTGTAGCCGGAGGACTGGGGATTTCTGTCGTGCCCCATTCAATGCAGCAGCATCATGCAGGGCAGATTACTTACATTCCCCTCTCATCGCGGACAGCTCTGACGGCACCCGTCTATCTTGTGTATCGGTCTGTGCGGATGACAGGCGCTAAGCTGTACTTCATTCATCAGGCGCGTCAGATGCGGACGCGCCAGTTTGGGGTTTCTAAAGCCGCGTCCTAACGAAGGGTCTGCGTCTCTTGCCTTCTTGGTGTCAGGTCATTTTTGCAAGAGTTAGATCTGATGTGTGTTTCTCAAAAGAAACGCGTTGCGGCTCTTATCAGGCGGGTTGGCGCTTATGCACATAGATTCGAATATGGAACGAAATATTCTTTGTACACAATGCGTTCAAAAGAGAGGATTGAGCATTCCGCCTACCCAGGGAATTGGAATGTCTGTTTTCAGGTACATGGGTTTGAAACAGACATTCCAATCATAATCTTATCCGTTGGGGAGGGCTGTCTAGGCTTTTTCAATTTCGTGAATATTTTTACTGTGAGATTCAGAGATACTTCCCCTATGCCCACTGGGGGAACGGATCATTCAGATGGCTGTAATGCCGGGGCATGAAAGCATCGTCCTGTGAATCTGGAATCAGGCAATCGTCCAGCGTAGTTCGAATAGCGGTTTCATCCATTGCTGCGCCGATAAAGACGAGCTCCTGCCGACGATCGCCATAAACGTTGTCCCAGTATCCTGCTAGCGTTGTTTTCCAGGCTTCATCGTCTGGCCAGTTTTGATGCGGAACACTGGCCCACCAGCGTCCGGCAGCCTGATGCCGGGCCAAAGCGCCCGCGATACTCAGATCCCCAACCCAGTCTGGCCGGGTCGCAAGCCAGAAATACCCTTTGACCCGCACAACCCCATGCCATGATCGTTCGATGAAAGCGGCAAAAGCTTCCGGGTTAAAAGGGCGACGGGCGCGGTAAACGAAACTGGTAATGCCATATTCTTCAGTCTCTGTGCGATGCTCGGTATGTCCGTACAATTCCCGGAACCATGTAGGGTGCTGATGCGCCCGGTCAAAATCGAAACGTTTCGTATTCAGGATCTGATGAGTGTCAACCTGGCTTTGGTTCGTTTCGATGAGAGAAGCATCGGCGTTCAGAGAACGAATGATCAACCTCGCAGCCTCTGCCTGCTCCGGAGAGGCTGTATCAATTTTATTTAGGATGATGACATCCGCAAACTCGATCTGATCAACGAAAAGGTCCACAAGGGCCCGTTCATCGTCCTCTCCTGCCACTTCTCCTCGGTCCCGAAGGAAGTCGGTTGAGCCATAGTCGTTAAGCAGATTCACGGCATCCACGACTGTAACCATGGTATCGAGGCGCGCTATGTCGCTCAGGCTGTGGCCGTCCTCATCGCGGAATTCAAAGGTCGCAGCGACCGGTAAAGGCTCGGCGATACCGGTTGATTCGATCAGGAGATAATCAAAACGATTGTCTCGTGCCAGTCGGGTCACTTCGGTTAACAGATCATCCCGTAGTGTGCAGCAGATGCATCCATTGGTCATTTCTATCAGTTTTTCGTCCGTTCGTGAGAGGTTACTCCCTCCGTTGCGGACGAGTTCCGCATCAATGTTCACGTCACTCATGTCATTGACAATGACTGCCACCTTCAGTCCCTCACGATTATTCAGAACATGATTAAGCAGTGTTGTTTTTCCAGCTCCCAAAAAGCCAGAAAGGACAGTTACAGGCAATCGTGCATCCGTCATGACAGGAGGGTCCTTAGGGGGAAGAGGGGTTGATATATGTTTATTATAAGTTATGTTATAACATATCAATAGTGAGGAAGGTTTGTCTTCATGTCTGCATGCCCGACACGGTGCCGCTTGGAGCGCCAGTTGCCATACAGAGGCATCTTGTCATCGCATTGCAGCCTTGAGGTGCAGTCGATGGATATGTCCTTCGCTCTGAAACAGGCTGTGGAAGCGTATCTTGCGAAGGGTTCCCACCTGCTCATGGTCAATGGGACAATACCGGAAATAGCAGCGCAGCTGGAAGTTCGTTGTCCTGAACCGGCGAGGTGTCTGGCGACCGACATGATTGCTCTTGCCGACCTTTACCGTAGTATTTCAGGACACCAAAAATTACTTGTTCGACTGGAAAAGATAACGACAGACAGTTGTCGGAAATTTCATGTGGACTGTGTCGATCTTCGTCTGCTGCGAACCTATGTAGGCCCAGGCGTTCAGTGGACCCGTGATGAGGGGCGTACAGTGCGGGAGGCTCCGACAGGTGCTGTTGTTTTCCTGAAGGGGAAGCATTTCCCTGGATGGAGTGATGCCGAGAAGCTCCTTCATCGCTCTCCACCTCTTTCAGACCGTCCGGCTTCAGAGCGTTTCAGGCTCCTTCTGACGATTGACGAGGCGAATGCTTGTGCTAATGCGCCCTTTGATCTGGTCGCCTGATCTGTGTTTGCGATAGAAAGCTGGCCTGATCCTGTTGTGGGCCATGGACCTCGTGTTCGTGCATCGGGGGGGACGGGTATCCTGACTGATCTCGTTCGGTCGGATCTGGATCTTGTGATTTGGACAAGGCAGGTTCCGGTTGAGTGGAAACACGCTTCGAATGATCATTATGCTTCGGTGAAGAGCATTGTCCTGTCCGGCCCCCTCACGAAGATTTTGAGTAAATTGAAGGATAAGGATTTTTGTGCAGAATATCCTGACTTCGTGATTGAAGACGTATCCCAGATTGCTGCGCTTGTCGCGGCGTTTGCAGTGTCTGACAGACTAACGCTTCACCTAGGCCCCGAACCGGATACCGCACAGATAACCAGTTTAGCAAAGCTGAAAGCCCTTTGTTGCTATGGCGCAAGCTCTGTGGGGTGGGGCTCGGGGCCAGGATACGAAGATGACTTTTTAAGTTTTCTGGAGCCTTTCGCAGTGGCTTTTATCCCTTTCTGGAGCAATGATCGGCTTCACATCCAGAAGAAGGCCAAAAATCCAATTCTCTTTCTGACATTGATTGCTCTTTGAGGCCGGTTGGATTTCCTTATTGCTGGAGCTGGAGCTGGAGCTGGAGCTGGAGCTGGAGCTGGAGCTGGAGCTGGAGCTGGAGCTGGAGCTTGGGTTGAAGATGCGGTTTCTGGATATTGGAGGCCAGATTTTGCAGATGTATTTGTAAGGCATGAGCCCGCTTATGACTGTCGTAAAGGAAGCGTTTAATGATAGCCTGTCTGATTATTTGGTTTATGCGTTCCACTTGACCATTGGCTCAGGAATTCCCGGACCATGCTTCTAAGCGAGATGAATGGTAGGAAGTTAATTGAGGATGCCGCGGCGCTGATGCTTGAGGTGCTGCTGGATGCCAAGAGACGGATGCGTCCGGTATTCGGGTAGGAGCGGATCGTGGCATCGGCGAAACATTCTCCGAAGACGCTTTTGGGTAATGCGCTGTGAAAGATCGGCTGGATATGCCCGAAGTGCCGTTGGTCTGGGCGTGAATAATAACGTATAGCGTTAACGAATTGGGAATAGCGCTGCGTCGTTCCGAAAAGGCCTTGTGCTGGTGACAGCGCCAATCACTTTTCTTGACAATCATACGTCTTAAAATGAAAACGTAACTGCAGCGCTAAGCGGAACTGGCACATTTCTGCTGAAAATTGACTCAGTGAGATGCCATTTCATTATATTGTGCGTAAAGCTCCTCCCACTTGCTTTTAAGTGGTGTCGGACGGTGTGAGTTTTCAATGTCCTGAGAAAATTGGCTTACCAGGCCTCCGATTTTTTGGCGAAAGCCAAGGCGTATATTCTGATCGGCTTCTCGGATATCAGGGAAGCTGCGTAGATGGTTAATCTCAGCTTCCAGAGCCGGAAAAAATGGAGTCAGACGAGCATCTGGAAGTGTTTTTTCCGGCCCGAAAAAATCGATAAAGGGCTCAAGGAAGCGCGCTTCCATTTGCGTGGCGGTTTGTGGCGATGTCGTACCACCGCGCGGGCGGCTGCACTTCCATACATATTCTTCCAGCGATTTGTGGAAGTAGTGTCCGATCCAAGCGTTTTTTTCAGAAAGCTGTCCAATGGCTTGGTGTCCTGATTGCTCCGTATGTAAAAGCTTTCCTCGAGTATCAAACGTACGAAAAGAATGCTGATAAGCCCATTGCGGGTGGTGGGCATGCGAGAACGGTGCCAAACGTGTCTGGAAGGCAGTTTTAACCAAAACGTTTTCTGGCGGTTCTCGACGCTGAAAGCGTGATACCATCGGTATATCCCGATGCTGTAATTGGCTGTCTGGCGTCATCATTACCCAAGAAAAGGCTATGGCATCCGCTCCACGAGCCTCCTGCAAATCGAAAAATGGACCAATATGTCGGTAATGCTTCCAGTCGAGAGCAAGAAATTCATCCAGATCCGCAACGAGCGTCCAACGATAGTCGAGCATTTGTGGCGTGCAGGCGAGTGCTGCGGAATAGGATTTTGCCTGAATGCGGGTAGGGCTTTCGGGATTGGTATCGATCCACGTAATGATGCTGTGTCGGGCTAAAGTACTCAGTAGCTCATTCGAGCCATCAGTATTGTTGTTCGAGCACAGGAAAATGTGGTCGAAGCCAATCATCCGATGCCACGCGACCCACTCGAGCAGATAAATACCTTCGTTCCGGGCTGTAGCCAAAACACAGGCGCGTTTGCGGGGTTCGATCAGGCGGCGTGTTTGACCAAGCAGAATAAGGCCAGCAGGTGGCGCACGCTCAACGCCGTAATCTATTTGCCCCAGAAAGTCCGTTGAGCCATCCAGCCGGGTATGAGAGAGCGGTTCGCGTTCACGGCACCATGAAGCAAGTTTCGGGAAAACGCTGCTGATCCAGTAATCGTCAGAAACAGTGCAACGCAAGCGCTCCAGAAGATCCGCGTCTTCCAGAAGAAATGCTCCGAACCGTTCCATCTCATCACGTGTCAGCAGACACAGAAAAGCTCCGAAGGCACCGGCCAACGTCTGGTTATCTGCTCTCAGGCACCAGCGACGCAGGGCGCAAGCGTTCATGCCATTTCCGACGACATCGTTAATGGCTTGGGCCCAGCAAGGGAGAGGTTCGTCCTGTGGCGTAAGTTCGACAGTAAACTGCTCCCACCCTGCTACGGATTTCCTATCACAAATAAGCTGCTGTAATTCACGGGGCTCTGAACTTAAATAACGTTCTTCCAAGGGATGTCGGAGGGCTATTTTACTGTCATCCATCTGAACAACGCGGAATGACAAGATGGGGCTAGCCGGAGCGTTATAGGAAGCACACGAGAACGACTGAATGTTCTCGAGGGCGAGCAGAAATGCGAGATCTGGACGGTCATTGTGACGTACCATCCGGGTAGAGATAATGCCGTTCCCGGATACCAGGTGTCCTTTTGATATATCGATGCCCAGGTACCGACCATGCCAGTCCTTCAACGCGCTCAGAGACAATTCCATCTTGTTTTCCATGGTCAGAGAATCTCTGGCAGGTCTGCGGTATCCTGACTCTTATTTAATTGCTCGATGCGCATTTGGAGGTAGCGCTTTAATCGAGGCAAGCGATCATGTGCATGTGTAGACCAAAAGTGAATGAGAACCGGATCTTGCGTTGCATTTTTATAGGGGAAAACGCCTTCACCAGTTCCTACGGCAATCATGGAAGAAATGGCCGTATCGTCTACGCAGGCCTGTTTATGGAGGACGTAATTCAAAACCGCTTGATCGACCCATCCCTTTGTGTTTCCTAAGCAAATCATTCGATCAATGATTGCTATGACTGTATTGAATGCGGCTTGAGCAACATTTATATTTGGAAATCCTATGATTCCCGAGTTAAATCCGTATATTTTATTTGGGAAAAAATTTTCATGCTCAAAAAATGCTTTCCCAACAGCTTCGGATTCTCGATACAGTGAAGGAATAATAACGACACCAGGATGATCCTCTGTGCCGACACTGATTTGCGGGGACATCAGCACTGCCCGTAAAAGTGTGTTTATGGGAGCGTTACAAATAACATCCGTGTCCATGTAAAGGATAGGTTGGTAACGTCCGATTTGAAACAGTTCGCCAATGCGATAACGCGCCTTCCACATTTCGATCCGAGAATGGGCGGAGGCTCTGAAAATATGTAGCTTTCCGGGGAAATTGTCCGGCAGAACGCTGTGCATGTCATCACGGTCTGTGATGATGCAGAAATCTCCCCTGTATTGCCCGATCTCAACCAACGAAAGAATGCTTGTAATAACACTTTCGCGCTGTTCGTCGGAGCCGAAAGCTACGAAATAAATCAGGGGAGTATACCGGACGTAGCGCTCCGCTGACATACCGCGCATCAAAACGACGCTTTCGTCATGTAGAGACAGAGCTTCAAGAGCTTTGCTATTTTCCAACCTGTCATAATACCGGTCAGAGATGAAGAAGCCGTTATCGTGAGACGTTATAGCTGTTTTATCGTGTAGTGTTCCATCGTGCAGAGACAGCCAAGTGGAGCGAGTTAGTGTGCTCAGAGGATTTTCAAAGAAAATTTCCGAGCAACGGAACAATTCCCAACCAGCGACTGTCTTGCGTGAAAAAACAATCGCAGGTGATCCTGGCTCTGCCGCTCCGAAAAAGTTATCTTTGGAGATGCTGATTTTTTCGATCCCACCGATAATTTCTTCCGAATGGCTAGTGTACGCCTCAAGATTTTGTTTTTCGCCATTGTAAAAAATATACAAGGTCGATTGACTGTAAAAAATGGGAACAACATGAGGAGATGGATAATATCCAGAGCCTTTGACTATGGATTCATTCGTTCGGTCATAATAAAGGATGTATCCGGCATGATCATAAAGGATGAATTCAGCCATGGAATGTGCCTCCCCGGCTAGTAGGGTTGAATGAAATTTGTAAAATTTCTTCTCTGAGAGCGGTCATTTCTGTGTCATTTCGCCATGCGGCGCGGTAAATGGTTTCGTTCCAAATCGCATCGAAGATAACGGTGTTTTCCTTCACCGCGTCCGGATTGCCTGACGATTGAGCATCAAGTATCTGAAGATCGCTATTGATTAGAAAAAACAAACAATCTCTTGTTCCAGGTTGGAGCACAATCCCACCATAGCCAGCCCGAACCATGCGGAGTGTATGCTCGACATGTTCATGCCCATATCGGCCGAAGCGTGTGTCCATATATCCGACATAGTTCAAGGCTTCACGCGTGAAGCCGGAACATTGACCGCTAAGTAGCCCTGTCTTTAGTGGGTCATGCCATAGAGCATGGCTCCCATCTTTCAGGTACCACTTGGGAGCATGATTGACATGGCCATACAGAAGAGAGGCAAGAATCCAATCAAGATCCCACCCATTTTTCGTGGGTTGTACGTCGTCTTCAATCAGGAGCACGACGTCGCATTTACGAACCTGATGCAGATAGAACAGCGCCCGGTTTTTGTTCCAAGCGATCCCGCGGTTTCTTGCGCTACTCCATGAGATGTCAGGAATGGATTTCAATATATCTGGAGTGGCATCCGATGAGCCATCATCGGAGACAAAAATTTCAAGAGGGAAAAAGGTACTTATTTTCAAGCGATTTATAGTGTCGGCAATCAGGCCCTGTCTGTTCCACGTCGTAATGCCAAGACCGACCCGAAGGTTAGCGAAGCCTCCCGCCTGCTTTACAATGTCGACAATTTTTTGTGGGAAGAGAGGAACAACTTCCTGTTGTGTTTCACTGAATTCAAACACGACAGATGACAGGATGATACTGGTAAGGTTTTGTGGAGAAATAAGTGGAATTTCGATTTCGAAGCTAGTATCGGCGTCGTCAAGCGCTTCGATTTCCTGCCGGGAGGATCTGTTCAGGCGGATAGACGAAGGTGCTGCATAACAAGTTTCGGGAATTAACCGGATACTGCGAGCGACAGAAGCGCCATTCCAAGCACTTCCATGAACTTTTAAAGAGCCACAATCAATAGAAAGTTTCTTTAAGTAAAACGTTCTGCGGCGCTCAATTGAACTGATCATGCCATTCATCCATCGCTCTCCCCTCTTTCTATCACGCTTCTCATGCTTGGCAGAAGATATCAACAGACTCTTTTGCAGAATTTGAGCGTCTGTGTATCAACTTACATCGGACAGGATGGCTCCGATGCCTGCTCGCAAGACACTGAGTTTACATTAGGTTCAGGACACACATTCTTAATGTAAAGGAGGATGCTTACTGCGATATAAACTGCTGACACGAGAGTACGAACGCAGTGATCGTATTGCGTTGCGGTACGTTGTCAGTCTTTCAGTTTTGCAAACATATTTTCGATCAGGTGACGATTTTTATATGGATGTCACTTGTAAGGCATTTGCGATTTCTTTTTCTTGTCGGAATACGGGCGGTGATATTTCGTCCGACTAGAAGATGCATGATTTGATTGCTATCACACCCCGCGGATTTCCAATGTTCTCTTGTGTCTCACAGAGGAGAACTACCAAACAGGAGAATGTCTGCGCCCCTGCAGTCACTGATCTGGCTCGTAGTCAGATGAGGTCGGACAGGCTTGTTATTACCATAGGGCATGGAGCTTTGAATTCAGCCTGCCTCCTCGGCGTCGGATATGGAAGAGAAAAGCCCTTTTTGAGCAGAGACGCTGCAGTTCTGTATGCCTCGATAATATGCTGCATCAATTATTGGTTGCCTTGAGCGGCGAGCCTGCTCCGTTAGTGCGATGAATAGCGAGTCAAAGATACTGAGGTAGAGCCAATGGATAAAGCAGTTGTATAAAGTCTCGTGTGAGCCATACTTTTTCGGGGCATCTTTTACTTGAAGGCCGTTGCGGATTAAATAAACAATCCCGCCCAGAATATGACGGTCATCGACCCGAGGCAAACACTGGGGCAGTAGGAAGCGGCTTAATCTTCTTCATCTGCTGTTTACGCAGCAAAAACCACCCATTCACAGGCTCGTCTTCCGCTGGCGAGCCTGTGAAGCGTAACAGACAGTTCAGTCTAATACGCTAGTAGGTTCCGGCGCCAATTATTAAACACTTTAGAGGCATATCCTGTAAGGAATCAGTCCTGTTTCAGAACACCGCAGAGCATGCGGGCGCCGGAGCCGCCAATCGGTTGAGTCTTGTAGTCATCAGCCTGTGCGTGAATGACGATGGAGCTTCCGTCAGCATCCAGGAGGGCTGGACGACCGGAAGCCCCTTTAAGGGATACAAAAGTCGCATAGATCTCTGCTGAAGCCGTGCCGTCGGCTGCTGCATGGATATTAGTCAGATCCCCGGAATCGTTGGCATCGACGTTGAGAACACCATGAACAACGGATTTTGTCGTATGGACATGCGCGCCGGCACTGGTGAACTTGGGAATGCCGCAGTCGCCTTTTTCGTGGAAGTGAATGCCATGCCACCCTGGGGTGAGGCCTTTGGCTTCGATATGCAGCAGAACGCCTTTGGGGGCTTCTGTTACCTGAATGGTGCCTGCTGGTTTGCCGCTGGCATCAATCAGGTTCGCCGTGGCGGTTTCGGCCGCGAATGCCATGGAGGGTACGGCGATCAGAGTGATGGCCAGAAGTGCTGATTTCAGTGGGTTCATTGAAAAATTCTTTCCTGATTATGAGCAAATAGAATCCTGTCTGGCTTTGAAGGTGTCGCAAACCAGAATGAATATCAACAACCTTTACGGGAACGCTCTTCTCTTCTTCGCGAGCATTCAGGAATGCGATATCCGTTCTTTCCCAGCGCGTTGTCACAAGGCTTTCGACGTGCGGAACACTCGGTTCGAGGGCAGGATTTCAATGATCGGAAGATGACAGAACGAAAACGGGTTACGGTTCTGTTTCTTTCGTTTTCTTCCTGCCGGAAGCGTGGCAGAAGGCGGTTTCATCCCGCGTGATCGCGTCATCACATTGACCAGGGAAATTATGCTTTTCAAAACTCTGCCCATGCAGACCATTATTGGTCTGTGCGCACTCTTCGCATGCACATTTACTGCCTTGACCAGTGAAGTTGCACCTGTGGGTCTGCTGATCGATATGGCGCAGGCTTTTCATATTGCTGAAGGACAGGCGGGCCTGGCTGTCAGTGCTTTTGCTCTGATGGTGACACTTGGGGCTGTACCTCTGACCATTCTGACGGTTGCGATTGATCGCAAGAAGCTGATGCTCCTGTCTCTGGGAGGGTATGTCCTGTCCAATCTGATTGTCGCCCTTGCGCCAACATTTTTGATTTTATGTGCTGGAAGAGCCGTTGGTGGTATTGCCCATGCGCTGCTGATGTCGATTGTTTCAGCCTACGCTGCTCGGCTTGTTCCTGCGAACATGACCGGTCGGGCAATTTCTTTCGTGTATGGAGGGACATCTCTTGGAGCCATTCTTGGCGTCCCAGGGGCTGCGGCTATCGGACATTTTGCAAACTGGCGGATTGCGATGTTCGTCATGACGGGGCTTGCCGTGTTGCTGACGGTTTGTATCGCGTTTTTCCTGCCCCCTGTGGCCCCTACAGGAACGGGCAGTGCACAACTCCCCTCTATCGGGTCTCGCAAGGCGATGCGGGTCTTTATGGTTGTCGTTGCAATTGATGCTCTGTTCTTTGTGGCACACAATCTGCTCTATACTTATGTTACACCGCTTCTACTTCTGCATGGCTTGCCAAAACCTGCCCTTAGCGTGGCGCTGCTTCTGACAGGAGTGGTGAGTATTTCCGGATTGTGGGCGGCTGGTCAGATTGTGGATCGTTGGCCAGCTGCTGGGCTTCTCGGTGGTGGTTTCGCCATGCTGGTGGGTATGGGGCTGATGTCCGGACATATTATAACCGGATGGGAGGCTGTTGCTTCGGTCGGACTATGGTGCACGGGATATTCGGCCATCATTCCTTTCATTATGTCGGGAGCAATCCGTGCACGGGCAACGCGCCCCGATGTTGCGGGCGCTGCCATCAATGGGGCCAGTAATCTTGGTATCCTTCTTGGATCTGCCTTGGGAGGGCAGATTTTGACATGGAGTGGCTTTAATATCCTGACGCCTCTGGCTGTAGTCATGGCACTGGCCGCAATCCTGCTGGCCCTGTTCAGCCCCGATGCTTTTCCTCGTATTCTGCAACCGCACGAAGACGAAGCATCTGCCTGAAAAATAGAACGGGAGATATGGTTCAGTCTCCCGCTTTTTTCAGAAAATGCGATTTTTCAAGACCAAAGCACTCAGCATCAGAACGATGTGGATAATGTGCCCATCATGGCGAAGGGCGGCATGATATAATAAGTGGGCGCCGTGTCAGCGCTGATCTTGTGTCCGTACACGCCTGTTGTGGGCTTGGCGTTGTTCGCGAAGTAATAGACACCTCCCAATTTGTACTGACCGGTCAGGTTCGTGAAGTTCAGCTTGAAGACCGGGGATTGGGCAATGAAGAATTTTGGCAGGTGGTAGCCCAGTGTCAGGGAGTCCGAGAAGTAGGACGGCATATACTGATCGTTCATGAAGGACGCAGCCTGCCGCGAAGTATAATGTACGCTAGCGTTCAGAAAGAACGGTCCTTCATTATACGTCAGCCCGACGCTACCCGAAAATTTCGGTGACATGATAGCCGTCTTGCCCTTGGTCCGCAGGTAGTCCACTGCACCATCGTCTGCTGTGGTCTGGAGGTTGTTGTCCATCGTCGTATGTAGGTATTCGAATGCGAAATATGGGCTGAAGCGATGGAACAGCGGGCGGGTGGACAGCATGACATCGACGCCACGGATTGTTTCGCCGCCTGCATTGATCGTCTGGCTGACCTGAACATCGTTGCTGAACGTATTGATGGAGAGCAGGCGGTTGGAGACATTCATGTTGAAGAAGCTGATATCCGCTAGGAACAGGTCGTCATTGTAGCGGTAACCCAGTTCTTCCTTGATGGAATACTGTGGTTTTGCGCCAGCGCCTGAAGTCGTCATGATGCCGCTGCTCGTGCTGTAGCGGGAGATCATGTTGATTGGAGACGGAGCGCGGAAGTCCCCTTCAGCATTGATGTAAAGCTGATGATGAGGCGCGAAATTGTATGACCATGAGAAGCGTGGCGTTGGCGAGACGTAGGTGTGGTTCGTGTGGCTGGCCGTGCTGGGCAGGTAATCCTGTCCTTCCAGCGTCATGGACGTTACTTTGATGCCGCCGGTCACGGACATCTTATGGTTCAGAAGATGGACGGTATCTTCCAGAAAACCAGAATTAAGGCTGTAGGAGCCAAGGTAATCGACGGAATAATAAATACTGCCGCTTGTGGTCCGGTAATAGGATGACTTGTCTGTATCAGATGGCTGTGCGCCAGTCGTCTGGTTCATGCGCGACAGTGGGGTACGCAGGGAATAACGATACTCCTCATGCCAGTAGCCGATCTGTCCGTCGTTGTTTTCGGAGTGCCAGCCCAGGGCTGCAACCACACCGCCCTGCTGGGTCACGGACATTGAATTCGTGGATACTGCTGCACGCGTTGAGGTGCTGATCTTACCGTCGCCGTTCAAATCTACGCGTTGGAGTGCTGTTCCGGCATACGTGCGGCCTTCCTGCAGACGGGATGCACTGTTCAGCGTAATGTCCGAACGCTCGTAGTAAGGCGAGATATTCAGGGTGAAGGTATTGTTCAGAACGAACTTCATGGGGGCGGACACATAGAACTGGCTCTTGTCCGTGCCGTGTACACCGTAATAACCGCTTGGTGACGTCGCATTGAATTCAGCCGTATAGTTCAACGGGGTTGAGACTGGACGGTCATGCTTGTCGTTCTGAAAGTTGGCCTGCGTCGGATACCGGTTCAGATAATAATGTGAATGGTTGTATCCAGCGAACAGATCTATGGAACTGCGTGCGCCAATCTGCTTCTGTGCACGGAAATCCATATGTTTGCGGTCGCTGTCCCCCGAGCCGCGCCATGCGTCGGAGTGGGTGTTGGAGAACGAGGCATAGGTGGTGATGCCTGTATGGCCAATTTCTCCTGAATCTACGCGGATGAAACCGCGCGTCCGGTTGAAAGAGCCGTAACTGCCAGAGACCAGACCACCAAATGTCTTGGAGGGTGCGCGTGTGGTGATGCTCAGGGCGCCAGCACCAGCGGATGTGACAGGATTTTCCACGGAGATCGAGCCAGGGCTCATACTTTCGGAGGTAATATTGTTGCTGTCGATATAGTTCTGCACGAAGTTGGCTGCTGACGACGTACCACCATTCGCGATTGGCATACCGTTCAGAAGGATGCCGATGTCGTTATCGTACAGTCCGCGGCTCTGCATGGAGCCGCCTTCATTCCCACTCGGGTCCGGTGTTGTAATATTTACACTGGGCAGATTGGAGATCAGGTCCAGGGGGCTGCTCGTAGGGCTCTGCATTTCAATGTAATTCTGCGTCACGGTCTGTACGGCCCGGGCCGCTGTTTCGACCCGCATCATGCCGCCGCCCGGCTGGTGGCGCGTGCCTGTAACGCTGATGGACTCCTTGCCAGCCTCAACCGTCTGTGTGTTGTGGTGCTTGTGTCTGGCGGGTTCTGTCGTTGGAGCAGTTGCCGCCTGGGCAGCCGGCGTCAGGAAGGACAGGCTGCTCAGGAATGTTGCTGCTGCGAGAGATTTCTTTCCTTGTCCGAAAAGAGCGTTAAGCGGAACGGATGTTCCGGGACGAGTGGAACGCAGAGGAGAGAAAGCGCAGGAAAGCATGTCGAGGACTCGTTTTACGGAACGGCAATGGTTCGATTTCGTTACGAAACAGTTCAGCCAAGATAAAGGAGGTAATGATAAGAACATTCCAAAGAAAAAATTGATAGTTTCAATCTTTGTCAGGAAAATTCTGATGTTCAGGGCGTGCGGCGCTCCAGAAACGACCGTGCCGAGAGGACGCTGATGAACGAGATGATCGCTGTTAGGATCATATAGAGAGCCGGGACATGAGAGAGGCCGGTCCAGGACAGAAGCGCCGCGTTTGTGAGGGGGGCTAGACCGCCGAACAGCACAACACCGAAAGAATATCCCATCGTCAGGCCGCGCCCTCTGCGTTCCCTTGGGAAGAGCTGGCCGATGAAGCCGTCTAGAGCAGCGAAATAGAACAGGCCGCTCAGATTGAACAGAAGGGGCATGAGCAGAACTGTTGCAGGAACGGTTTTGATTAACTGGAAGGCAGGAATCGGCAGAAGTGTCAGGAAGGCGCAGGACCAGAGCATTGGTCTGACACTGTGTGTTCTGTCAAAACGGTCTGCCAGTTTCCATCTCAGCGGGGTGAAGAGAAGTTGACCACCATATGTGAGTAAAGGGGCCAGCGATGTGCTGAGGCCGGAGAGGCTGTACTGACTGCGGGCATAGTGAGGCATGTAGAGCCCCAGATACGTAATGCCGCTACCAAGAGCGACAGAGCCCATGATGAGGGCTGTCCTGAGAAGTGTATCGGGTTGCAGGAATGGTGTTGGTGCAGAGTGGGGGCGGGCTGGTATTTCGGAGTTTTCCGGCGTCAGCATCATGCGGAGGATCAGACCACTTATTCCTGCCGCAGCACCCAGACCCGTTGCGATCCTGAAGCCAAATGTATCGAATATCGCAGGGGAGAGCGTCAGTTGGAGGGCCAGAACGACGACTGCGGCGCAGAGCGAAGCCGTGATCTGCCCGATAGCCTGCCAGCTTGCGGCCCGGGCTTCATGTCTGGGCGCGTGTTCGATCAGATAGGATGTAGCGCTTCCGAATTCGCCGCCCAGCGAAAAGCCATGAAGCAGTCTGGCCAGGATGATCAGGGCGGGAGCGGCGATACCGATGTCCTGATAGGATGGCGTCAGGGTGATGAGCAGACTGCCCATGGCCATCAGGAGAATGCAGACCATCATTGTAGAGACGCGGCCGCGCCTGTCTGCGTAATTTCCAAGAATAATGGCGCCGAGCGGCCTCGCCAGAAGAGTCAGCCCAAACGTAGCGAGGGACAGCCCAATCTGGGATAGTGGCCAGTTGTCTGGGAAGAACGTACGGCCTATCGACGCTGAAAAATACGCATAAATGACGAAGTCATAATACTCGATGATATTGCCGATAATGGAGGCAATCACCGCCTGATTGGGTTTGCGTGATGGCCATGCGCCCGTCATCCGGCGTGCGGACTATTGAGAGACTGGATCAGGAACTGGATGAACGACCGCAGCGTCGGGGCACTGTAGCGCTCCTTGTGATACAGCAGATAAATCGGGCGGGAAGGGAGTGTATACTCTGGGAGCAGAGCCGTGAGTTTGCCTTCCCGGATGTCTTCCCGGACCAGATCGGACGGCAACATGGCAATGCCCATGCCTGACAGGGCTGCCCGTCGCATGGCTTGTGTGTTGTTGAACAGCCCTTTGCGCTGCATCTCGACGGCGATATGCCCCTGCGGACCTTCAAAATGCCACTCGCGTCGTGCCCAGTGCCAGGGGGAGGCGGGTGTGTAGGAAAAAGCGAGCGCATCGTGTGCGGCGAGTTGATGGGGAGACAGAAGTTCTTCCCGTCTGGCGAGATAAGCCGGAGAAGCACAGAGCGTCATGGTGTAGTCAGACAAGCGACGACAGATCAGAGAAGACGGTTCCGGCACTCCCAGGCGGATGGCAATGTCAAACTTCTCATGGGTCAGATCGACGCTGCGCTCTGTCAGGACGAGGTCCACGTCGACCGCGGGGTGTTCGTTCAGATAGGCTGCAATGCAGGGCGTAATGCTTTGCGTGCCATAAGTGACGGGCGCGGTGATGCGGAGCGTCCCTGCGGGAAGGCTCTGGGCAGCTTCTGCCATACGCTCGGTTTCGTCGAGCATGCTGAGAATTTTCTGGCATTTGGCGAAGTAGACTGACCCAAAGGCCGTCAGGCTCTGGCGTCTGGTTGTGCGGCGCAACAGGCTGGTGCCAAGCCGCTCTTCAAGAAGGCGCACATAGTTTCCCACCATTGTGGGTGAGATGCCGCAACGCTCTGCGGCGGCTGTCATGCTTCCTGTTTCGACGACGGCAATAAAGGTCGTCATGGCCTGGAAAACGTTCATTGCAAACCAAAGATTGATAATGATCGCACTATAACAGCATTTATTGGGAAGATCTAAGACCGTAACGGTTTGATAGAGATCTCTCCGCTCCCAGAAACTAAAGGTTAGCAGTGTTTATGCGTATCAGAAGTGCGGCTCTCTCCCAAAGAAAGGTTTATGCCCGGACCTCCGGTCTTGTGGGACTGCTGGGAGCAACCGCGCTGGGTCTGAGTGCATGTGCGCATCATCTGCCGCCTGTGTCTGTTGTCGCGCAGCCATCCGTCGCCAGCACATTCATGGCTGCGACAGCCAATCCCATGGCGTCCAGAGCGGCTTCGGATGTATTGGCGAAAGGGGGGAGTGCTGTGGATGCCGCCATTGCGGCACAGATGGTTCTGGCTGTGGTGGAACCGCAGGCATCTGGCCTTGGTGGAGGGTCGACCATCCTGTACTGGGATCGGGGTGCAGGGAGCCTGAGTTTTTTTGATGGCCTGGCCAGCGCACCGATGCGGATGCCGCGTGATTTTATGCATGATCAGAATGGCGTTCGTATTCCGGAAGCTAAGCTTCAGCGGAGCGGGCGTGTCGTTGGCGTTCCTGGCACACTGCGGACATTAGCCCTGCTGCATGACCGTTACGGCAAGCTTCCATGGGCGGATCTGTTCCAGCCTGCGATTGCTGCGGCTCGTGATGGTTTTCCGCTGGCAGGCTATCTCCATCTCGTTCTGACCGAGCGCCCTGAACTGGCCCATGAACCGCAGTTTGCGGCCTATTTCGATGCAGAGGGGCAGCCTCTCCCCAAAGGAACACTTTTGCATAATGCTGCTCTGGCAGGAACATTGGAGCAGGTGTCCAGGCAGGGAGCCGAGTATTTCTACACGGGGGATTTTGCGAAAAAGCTGTCAGCAGCCGTGGCCAGTGGCCCATACCCCGGCACACTGATCTCGGCAGATCTGAAGGCTTACAAGGTTCATGAACGTACGCCGTTGTGCGTGACGGCGTTCAATCGTCGGATCTGTTCTTCCGCTCCGCCTGTTGCTGGTGGACTGTCCGTATTGCAGCAACTGGCCATTCTGGATCGGTTGAAGATTGGCCAGTATGCGCCGGGCAGCGTTGAAGCTGCACATCTGCTTCTGGAAGCCTCCCGTCTGGCTGAGGCTGACCGGCGCAAATATGCCGCTGATCCGGACTATACCCGTGTCGATACGGCTGCGCTTCTTGATCCGTCTTATCTGGATGGCCGTGCAGCGCTGGTCGCGAAGGGACAGGCCGCGGATCGTGTGACGGCAGGGACGCTCAAGGGAACGCTGGCGCTTCTGCCATCCTCCGACCCGATGACCGTGCCAGCCACGACGCATCTTTCCATCCGTGATGCGTCTGGCAACGCGCTCTCTTTCACGACGACGATCAACCTCAATTTTGGTTCGGATATTGTTGTGGATGGCGTGGTGCTGAACAACGCCATTACGAATTTTGCCAGCCATCCTTTTGTGAACGGCTATCCTGCCGCGAATATTGCAGCACCCGGAAAGCGCCCGATCACCACGATGTCGCCGACGATCGTCTTCGGACAAAACGGTCAGCCTGAAGTGATTGTCGGGGCAGGGGGCGGTGCGCGGATCATTGATTCTGTTGTGCAGACGCTGGTGGGGTATCTCGCCTGGGGGCAGAATATCCGTACCGCGATCGAGCAGCCCCGTATCGGTGCCCAGAACCATACCGAGGAACTTGAACAGGGGACGTCTGCTGCCGGGCTGGCCTCGGCGCTGAGTGCCATGGGACATCACCCCAAAATCGACGTCATGAACGCAGCCGTTCAGGGCATTACCATCAGCCCCGAGGGCCTCAAGGGCTGGGGCGACCCGCACCGTGACGGCGTTGCCGTCGGTCAGTAATATCTGCCTCGATCTGCTGGAGACACTCATGAAGCTTTCATTCCGTTCGGCGCTTTGCGCTGCAACCCTTCTGTCCCTCTCGGCCTGTGCGACACCGTCCCAGCCGGAAAAGCCGCAGGTGGCTGCCGAGGTTGACCGGGATCTTGGGGACGGCGGGGTTAGTGATTTCTACACACCTCCCGCGCAGGTGCCTGCAACGGTTGGTCAGATGATCCGCACGCAGGACATCACAGACCGTCCGCTGCCGGAAAACGCCGCCAAGGCTGTGCGGACGCTCTATACGTCCATCAGTGGCGTGAATGCGCCCGATCCGGTGACGGTTTCCGGACAGATCATTTTCCCGAAAGGGACGCCGCCGAAGGGTGGTTGGCCGGTTGTGGCATGGGAACACGGCACAACAGGTATTGCGGATATCTGCGCGCCCTCCTGGAGAGGCTATCTGTCGCGTGACCGCGCCTATCTGGATCACTGGCTGAAGGCTGGCTTCGCGGTCGTTGCCAGTGATTATCAGGGTTTGGGAACGCCTGGCCCGCATCCGTATCTGATGTATCGTCCGGAAGGCTACAGTGTTCTGAATGGCCTGCGGGCTGCGCTGGCGCAGTACAAGGGGACGCTTCAGAACCGCATCATTCTGGTGGGCCAGTCACAGGGTGGCGGTGCAGCCCTTGGAACGGCGTGGCTGACTCCGCACTATGCGCCGGATCTGCATGTGCTTGGAACGGTTGCGACCGGCGTTGTGACACAGTTCAAACTGCCTGAGCATCCGAAGCATACGCCTCTGCCACGTCTGAATGTGGAGCCGCCTCACATGGCTGCGGCGTTCGGAATCCTGACGATCGAAGGGTCTCGCAAGAGCCTGCACCCGGACGTCGATGTTCGTGCGAACATGACGGAGAAGGGCAAGGACCTGTCTCATCAGGCCCGTCAGTCCTGTCTGGGCGATCTGTTTCGCTACACGGAAGCGCACGACATTACGGAAGACAATGCCTATGCGGGGGATACATCCCGGCTTGAGGCAGATTTCCAGGAAGCCTTCACCATTCCTGATGCTCACATGACCATGCCGGTGTTTGTTGGCACGGGACTTGCGGACAACGAAGCGGGTGTGGCCCAGCAGTATAATGCCGTTGCTGCCATGTGTGATGCTGGGACGAACGTGACGTGGAAGACCTATTCGGGGTTGACCCATAACGGTGCCGTCAATGGTTCGGCCGAAGATTCCGTTCCGTTTGCATTGGCGCTCCTGAAAGGACATCATCCGAAAGGAAACTGCGGGACGATCAAACCCGTTTCCACAGTGGAGAAGGCGCTGCCGGGAATTCGCTGGAACAACTGAGAACTCTGTCGGCATAAACGTTTTCGCCGCAGAGGAGGGAGACGGGTATGCCGACGCTTGAAATCTGTGTTGAAGATGCCGTCGGCCTGCGGACGGCACAGCGTCCCGGAGTGACGCGCATTGAACTTTGTTCTGCTCTGGCACTCGGTGGCCTGACCCCTTCTGCGGGACTGATGCGTCTGGCAGGCCAGTCCACAGTGCCGGTTTATGCCATGATCCGTCCGAGAGAGGGCGGCTTCGTGTTTACCGCTGAAGAAATCGATCAGATGCTGGCGGATATTGATGCGGCTCGTGCTGCAGGTCTGGCGGGGGTCGTTCTCGGTGCATGTACGAGCGACCGTACCCTTGATGTGCAGACGTTGAAGCTGCTGTCTGATGCCTGTGGCGGCATGGGACGAACACTTCATCGCGTTTTCGATCTCACACCTAATCCACTGACGGCAGTTGATCAGGCAGTCGATCTGGGGTTCGAGCGTATTCTGACGTCTGGTCAGGCGGTGATTGCGCCCAAGGGGCAGTCTGTTCTGAAGAACATTGTGAATCATTCGGCTGGCCGTATTGAGATTATGGCGGGCAGCGGTGTGCGTGTCGGGAATGTCCGGGAACTGGTTCAGGAAACGGGTGTCACGGCCATCCATGCGTCGTGTCGAGGGCCATCGGTGGGTCAGGCCTGCCGCGTCTGGGAACTGGGGTTCGGGCGTCTTGCGTCAAGAACCAGCGGTAAGATCATTGACCAAATGCTGGCTATTCTGGCGGAGGATGCCGCCCTTCCCGTGGCATAATGCGCTCAGGGATGTTTTCTAAGGGCTGCCTGAAGCTGGAGCGGAGTGTTGGTCACCAGAATATCAATGGGCAGGGACCGTGCATGCTGTGCGCCATCTTCTGGGGACATGATGTCTGTCACGGCAGTTGGTCCCAGAAGATCCGTTATGATGATGGCTCCGGCCTGATGCGCTATTCTGAATAAAGACGGTTTTGAGGTCTTTGGAATATAAGCTGCGAACCGGCGGTGTCCTGCGATTTGGCGGTAAGTTGCGAGGTCATCTGGTGTTGTGACCAGCACGGAGATCAAGGCATCCGGATCAGCTTTGAAGGCCTCGCGGGCCTGCTTCTCCTGAAATGTGAGAACGACCACCCGGTCTGAAAGGTGCTGGCGCCGGACGGGTTTCAGAGCGTCGGCAGGAGGAACATCTTTGATGTCCAACATCAGAAGGACGTCTGGCGTTCTGGCGGCCCAGTCAAGTACGGCGTCATAGGCCGGAATGTACTCCTGTGTTGGACCAGATGCGTTTTTCAGGGCCAGTTTTTGAACATCTGCCGGGTTGAGTGCCGCAAGAGAACCATGTCCCGTTGTGGTGCGATCCACGTTCTGGTCGTGCAGCAGGACAATTCGGCCACTGGCATCTGTCGCCAGATCAATTTCCATCATGAACGGACCGACCTGATGTGTGCGGCGCATCTGGCTCAGGCTATTTTCGGTTTCCGATGGATCAGTCCAGCCTCGATGGGCACAGATCAGGGGAGGCGGCGTTGTCAGAACAGCTTGCAAGGATTGAGCCATGGCAGTGGGCACGACTGACAGGGCTGTTAGCGCCACAACTCCGTTGAAGATGACATTTCGGCGCTTCATGACGGAAAACCCTGGTAAAAAGACGTGCCGGAAAGAGAAGTCATGGTTCCCCTGAACGCCCGTTCTGGTCAGGGTCAGTCGGAGCCACTAGAATGTGAGTTGAATAGTCTTAGGGAAAGATCCGGAATGACCTCATCCGTCGTGCTATATGGCATCAAGGCCTGCGACACCATGAAGAAGGCGCGCGCATGGTTGGAAGAGCGGGCTATTCCGTACACTTTCCATGACTATAAAAAGGATGGGATTTCAGAAGACATCCTGAACGCCTGGATCTCTCAGGTTGGCTGGACCAGTCTGCTCAACAAGGCTGGTACGACGTTCCGTAAACTGTCTCCTGAACAAAAGGACGATCTGACGGAAGACCGCGCTGTTGCCCTGATGCTGGCACAACCTTCCATGATCAAGCGTCCAGTTCTGACGCGCGACGGAACGGTTCTGCGTATCGGGTTCCGCCCTGTAGATTATGAAGGGACGTTTGAGACCTGAATCGGGAAAGGTCAGAGCATCAGGTTGAGAGCTCTGATCTTGCGGTGAAGCGTTGAGCGGCTGATCCCCAGTGTGCGTGCGGCAGCACTGATATTGCCTTGTGTGGTTGCTAATGCGGAACGGATGACGTGAACCTCTGCTTTGCGGAAGCTGAGTTCGTCTTCTGAGTCCAGGAAGCTCATAAGAGCGGGCAGATGCTCCAGTTCCCCTTCTGGCCAATGCATCCGTACACGACTGGAATGGGTGGCACCCCGAACATGTCCGTCCCGGTCCAGGGCCACAAGGGGCGTGGAGCTTTCCGTGGCAAGGCCGAGCGTAATGATGGTGTCGTTCGGAAAGAACTCCCGGAACAGTTTTTCTTCGATCTGACGGGCCGTTGTGATCATGGTTTCCATCAGAAGGCCTGAGAATGGCATGATGTCATTGCCTGCAAATGAGCAGATATTCAGGACACCAGCCAGCTTGCCATTGGCATTGTAGAGCGGAGAGGCAATCCCAGTCAGATTGCGGAAGCATAGACGCCAGTGCTGGCTTTGCAACACCATGACCGGCCTTTTCTCCTGCAGGCATGTGCCGATGCTGTTTGTCCCGGCATTTTCCTCATCCCACAGGGCTCCGGCCTGAAAGCCCCAGCGGCGACATCCCGTCAGATCATCCCGACTTGTCTGCCGGGACAACACGACACCATTTGCATCTGCCAGCATGACGGTGAAACCGAGCGCCATGACCAGTGAGTGCAGGCGCTCCATTTCCGGCAGGGCGTGCTGGATCAGCAGGCGGGTTCGATTGCTGATGAAGCGGAGTTCAGGCGCGCTGAGAAGGCGTGTTTCCCAACGTTCTGCAGGGTCCAGATTATAATTGGTCGAGCAACGATCCCATGAGTCGGAAAGGCCTGGCTGTGGAGTCATTCTGTTCATGATGGGCCTCCAACGTGCCCAACTGTCCCAAAACTGCGACAGGTGCGAGGGATGCAGTCACATTCGGGTGAAAGTTGCGTGATTGAGGATAGCCCCCGGACTGTCCCAGCGGGAACAAGGCAACGAGAGCGTAAGCCTGACCAGATGCTGTTGCTTCCCCAGGAGGTTCCAAATCTGTGAAGGCTCTCACTTTTCTGACGAAACGCTTTGAGCAGGGGGATGGGTTCATGGATGAGAAAAAAGCTTTTCACGGCAATCATCCGGTCAGCAGGCTTAAGCCTGCGAGCCAGTTTTCCTCGCTCGCAAAGCTATTTGGGGCACGGACCATATCCTGCCTCCAGAACAATTAAGAGAGACAAACTATTTCAGAAGAAGTGGTTTTCCATTTTCAGAAGAACAGAGGTGTCATGTCTTCTTCTCTCCAGAGGGTGCTCTCGCCAGTAACCTCTATCCTGCTCGCACTTGTCGGGCTTTTCCTGCTGGGTGGGGGCGGTTACCTGCTCGTACTCGGTGGGTCCTGGTTCTACGCGCTGATGGGCGTTGTCATGCTTGTGGCAGCGGTCGTTGGCCTGAAGAACCCGGCTCAGGCAGGACGCATTTTCGCAGGCCTGCTGCTGGTTGCGACGATCTGGTCCGTCATTGAAGTCGGTTTCAACATCTGGGGCCTTGAAGTCCGTCTGTTCACGCTGATCGGCATTGCCTGCTGGATGATGCTGCCGTGGGTCTGGCGTTCGGGTGCATCCTGGATGTCTGACAAGCGTGAACTTGTTGGTTCTGCTGCTATTGCGGTTGTGGCTCTGGTTGCAAGCTGCTTCACGTCCTATTCCATCGACGGCACGCTTCCGGCTGACCGTATGGCGGCTGCCAATCAGGTCGATGAGACGAGCAAGGGAACGCCTGCGTCCGACTGGCCGGCCTATGGTCGCACGGTTGGTGGTGATCGCTACAGCCCGCTGGGCCAGATCACCCCGGCCAATATCAGCAATCTGAAGCGTGCCTGGGTGACCCGTACAGGTGATGTCCAGAAGGCTGACGAAGGCACTGTCGCTGGTCCGGATCAGGGACATGAGTTCAACCTCGAAGTCACACCGATTAAGGTCGATGACACCCTGTATCTCTGCACGCCGCACAACTGGGTCATGGCCCTTGATGCTGCAACCGGCAAGGTGAAGTGGAAGTTCGATCCGAAGCCTGCGGCTGAAGATCTGGCGGCCAACGTCTATCTCGCCTGCCGTGGTGTTTCCTACTACAAGGCTCCGGACGACTATACAGCTCCTGATGGCTCCAAGGCCTGCCAGAAGCGTATTTTCTCCCCGGTCGGTGACGTTCGTCTCCTTGCTGTCGATGCGGAAACGGGCAAGCCCTGTGAAGACTTCGGCGAGCATGGTTTCATCTCCCTGCGCCAGTATCTGGGTCATGTGCCGCATGGCTTCCACTTCGTGACGTCTCCGCCGCTGGTGGTGAAGGATCGTGTGGTTCTCGGTGGCTGGATCTTCGATAACCAGGCGAACTTCGAGCCGTCCGGTGCAATCCGTGCGTTCAACCCGATTTCCGGTGAAATCGAGTGGGCCTGGGACGCTGGTCACAACCCGGAAAACTGGAAGCCCGGCCCGAACGACGAGCTGACGCGTGACACCCCGAATGCCTGGGGCGTTTACACGGCAGATCCGGACCTCGGCCTGCTGTATATCCCGACGGGTAACTCTCCGCCGGATAACTGGGGTGGCACACGTCGTCCGTTCGACGATGCAACCTCCAGCGCAACCATTGCTCTCGACATCGAGACGGGTGAGCGTCGCTGGACCTTCCAGACTGTTCATCATGACCTGTGGGACATGGATCTTCCGATCGGTCCGTCCATGGTTGACCTGCCTGGCCAGAACGGTGAATCCATTCCGGCTCTCGTCCAGAGCACGAAGCGTGGTGAGTTCTTTGTTCTGGATCGTCGTACCGGCAAGCCGGTTCCGGGTTACCCGGTTGAGGAACGTCCTGTTCCGACCGCTGGTGTTGCACCGGACGACCATGTGACGCCGACGCAGCCTTTCGCTGTTGGTCTGCCGTCCCTGACGCCGCCTGACCTGAAGGAAAGCGACATGTGGGGCGCGACGCTGCTGGATCAGATGATCTGCCGCATCCAGTTCCGTCAGTCCGCTTATGAAGGTCAGTTCACGCCGCCGCATGTTGGCAAGACGACGATCGTCTATCCGGCATTCTATGGTGTGGTTGACTGGCAGGGTGCATCCATCGACCCGCAGCGCAAGCTGCTGATCGCCAATGCCAGCTACCTGCCGTTCCGGATCCGTCTGGAAAAGCGTAACCATGCTGAAGCTTCCGGCATTCTGCCGAAGTGGGATGGCAAGGGTGACAAGCCGGAAGCCAAGGGCGATGCTCTCAGTGTCTCTCCTGACTACGGTACGCCGTACATCGCTTACACCAGCCCATGGCTGAACCCGCTTCAGATCCCCTGCAAGGGCCCGGTCTGGGGTACGGTGACGGCAATTGATCTGGTGACGAAGAAGATCGTCTGGCAGCATCCTGTCGGCACGACGCGCGACACGGGTCCTTTCCGGACGCATAACAACCTCCCGCTTCCGACCGGCATGTACAACATCGGTGGCAGTGTGATCACAAAGGGTGGCGTATCCTTCATGGGTGCGACGGCTGATGATTATCTGCGTGCCTTTGATGTCTCGACCGGTAAGGTGATCTGGCGTGACCGTCTGCCGGCTGGTGGACAGGCAACCCCGATGTCCTATCAAATGGGCGGGAAGCAATATGTTGTGATCGCCGCTGGTGGTCATGGGGGTCTTGGCACCCGCAGCGGTGACTATATCATCGCCTACACGATTGACGGACAGCAGGGCGCAGCCGCGAACTGATCTGACCAACGTTACCGTGGAGCGCGTCTCTTAGGAGAGGCGCTCCACACTCAATACTTCTCCAGCGGAAATAATTGTCATGGTTCGCACGATCTGGTCCGGAGGGTGTCTCCGGGCCCTGAGTATCCTATTGCCCGCGTCATCCCTTTTGCCAGCCGTTGCGGCCCATGCAGCCGATATTCCGTTGGCCATCATTGGGCCTCACGAATACGATCTGCCAGTCGATTTCAAGCCGTTCAACGTCCTGGTGCAGTATGGTGACGGGAATGCTGCGGGTAATACCTATGACAGCGGCGGTCGCCGCCAGCCAACTGGTGGAAGTCATACTTGGGCAGGCATGACCAAATATGTGCATTTCCGAAGCTTTGATGCGATCCCGCATGTCGGATTTGCGTTTGAAGTCATTCAGTCGGAAAGTTTTGTGCTGGCGCAGGGCACAAATTATGGAGGTCTGGGTCCAACCATCGTAGGGCCTGCGGTCTGGTTCAAGCCGAACGCGCACAGCACCTTTGGTATCCAGACTTTCATGCAAACGCCGGTCGGCACCCGAGATGCGCTGTCTCCGAACTACTGGTCAAACCTGTCCAGTTTTATGTTCGATTATGAATGGAAGCATTTCAGCTTTGATGGCGATTTAGGTGCAATCGTAGCTTCTACCAAGCATAAGACGGGCGAACACAGCTTCTCGCCGGGGACGGTTTTCCATTCCAACCTGCGCTTTAGCTGGAAAGCGAGCAAGATTGTTGAACCATTCTTCGCGTTTGACTGGCAGAATACTGCCGGAATGCGTGATAATACGGCAAATAGCTGGGTAAGTGAATCCAGTGGTCGTGAAGTGGCGCTTGGCGTGGGTGCTATGGTCAACATTTCCAAGCGCGTGTCCTTGACCGGGCGGTATTCACACTCCGTTGATGGTCGGAATGTGCCGGAGACGAATGCTTATTACATGAAGCTTGTTTATCTCTGGTGAGATCTGTTTTTCTGTCCGGCTTTAGAACCGGACAGACGCATGTTTTAAATATGAAGCGCCCGGCGTGCAAGACGGCAGGCGGCCAGATCCCACGCCGCACATCCGACACTTTTGAAAAATACTGGTTCTTCCGGTTTCTTCTCTCCTGTTAGATAAGCCGCCAGAGGCTTGACCTGTCTCCAGTCTTTGCCTGCCTGAAGGATATCACCAGCTTCAGAGGGGGCTCCGATAGGGTCATCCACAATACAGGTGCTTCCGTTGACGATGGTCGGACCAATTTCAATCATTTCAGGCCGATAAGCACCAACGCCAATCACCAGTCGGGTAGAAACCGGAGGCTCATCATAGAGAACGCTCTGACTACTGGTGACGGTTATCACGACATCCGGCTCAAAGGGTTCCAGAGGGGCAACGCGAAGTTGTAGCGCTGGATATGCGTTGCTTTTTATGAGGGTGCTGACGCGCTCAAAAGATCGGCCCTGAATATAAACGATGAGACCCGGATAAAACGTATTCAGGGCTTCAAGATGGGCTTTGGCCTGTACGCCGGTGCCAATGAGAAGAACTGTTTCCAGCACTAGGGGGCGGAAGCACTCCAGCCCAAGCATAGACATCGCAGCGGTGCGACGTTTTGTTGTGGTAACGCCATCCAGCGAGAAAAGAAAACGCCCGTTAATGGCATCCATGCACGTGACCTGGCCCTGAATGGCCGGAAGGTTCCTCGCTGCATTGTCCGTATAAAGCGTCAGTAATTTCGTCGCGATAATATCTGGTGCGCAGGCGACCATGGACATGACCGCGCCAGTGCGATCAAGCGTTGGGACAACCATACGTTCAGGGCAGGAGATTTGATCGTTATGATAATCCACGACTGCTTGGCGAAGCACTTCCACGAGATGAGAAAATGGAAGCAGCTTGCGTGTTTCAGCGGCGGTCAAAGTCTTCACGGGGCACCTTCCTGTTCTTGCTTGGGAAGGTGCCCGGTTCGGAGTTAAAAATGAAGAGGGTGGGGAAGTCGGTTTGGATCAGGCGGCGATTTTGGGTCGGAAGCGAGCTGTCGAGACATCGCATTCATAGGCTGCAGCAACGGAATGGGGATCAAGCGCCAGTTCGTCCACCGCATCCAGGATACGCTCGACCTTTGCATCATCCATCAGTACGCTGAAGTTCAGGCGCGTCCAGCCTGGTTTTTCGATTTCCTGCCCGGAAAGAATGGCCTGACGGATCGCATCTGACGCAGCTTCGTCAATATCCAGCAAACGATGGGCGTAGGGACCAGCACAGGCGCAGCCGCCGCGGACCTGAATGCCATAACGGTCGGACAGCATACGCGTGAAAAGCTGCTGGTGGATGAGGCCGCCGGTTACGGTGTCGCGGATCTGGAACGAAAAAATCGGCAGGGCTTTTACGGTAGCGTGACCGAGAATCTTGATATTTGGATTTTTACTCCAGCGCGCGATAGCCCGTGCCCGCAGTTCGGCATTACGTTCGTCCATGAAGTCCTGGCCAATCACATCTTTGACGATGAATGCCAGCGCTGCGCGGATATCGCCAATGACGTCGGGTGTTCCGCTTTCTTCAAGAGTGGCCAGACTGTTTGAGTAATCATGGTTCCAGGGAGAAACGAATTTGACCGTCCCCCCGCCCGGGAGGACAGGACCACATCGCGTAACGGCGTCATTGCGAACGATCAGAATGCCAGAGGCTGCAGGTCCACCAATGAACTTGTGGCAGGAGACAACAACGGCATCCTTCTCCACGGCTGTTCCGGGTTGCATGTCGATGGGCAGATAGGGGGCGGCACCGGCATAATCCCAGATCGAAAGCGCGCCATGTGTCTTCAGGAGAGCCGTGACAGCGTCCACGTCCGTCATGATGCCGGTGACGTTGGATGCAGCCGAGAACGAACCGACTTTTAGGCGCTCCTCGTCACAGGAGGTCAGGGCTTTTTCAAGAATGGCCAGATCCGGGCCACCTTCTGCGGCTTCCGGGATCTCGATGATTTCGGCACCGCTTTCCCGCCAGGGCAGAATGTTGGAATGGTGCTCGTAGGGGCCGATGAAAATGACCGGGCGATTGCCAACCGCACAGCGAGCGGGAATTTCCAGAAGATGCACAAGACGGTTCAGACCGGCGGTGGCGCCGTTCCCCATAAAGATGGTCGTGAACCGATCTTCCGGCGCATGGCATAGACGGGCGATCATGGCGCGGGCTGAATTGCGCATCCGGGTCATGTATGCGCCACATAGTGAAGCTTCGGTGTGGCTGTTGGCATAGTAAGGGAGAACTTCGTTCATCACGAAGGTTTCGACCTGAACCAGTGCACGGCCCGATGCAACATAATCTGCATACAGCATGGACTGCACGCCAAAGGGGCTCATGAACTTCGTGCCATCTCCAAGCACGCCCTTGCGCAGGGCATCCCGTCCTGTTGCGCGTAGGGTTTGCTCGAACTGCGCCAATGCTATTGCGCTGTTTTCAAGACTGCCGATCGTTTCCATGGTCCCTGATCCTTCCCTGAGCCGATAAAAGAAAAATACCTCACCGGAATGGGGAAAACTGTGCCTTTATTGTAGACGAGAATGGGTTTTTTGTTGTCATTTACATCGATATGAGCAGAATCATCGATCAAACGGATCGTGCCATCCTCCGTATCCTCCAGAAGCAGGGAACGCCCTCCCAGCGTGAACTGGCTGAACAGGTCGGCCTGTCCCAGAATGCCTGTTGGCGTCGCCTGAACGCCCTGCGGGAGAGCGGAATTATCAGCCACGACACCGTGCGCCTCAATGCGCAGGCGCTGGGGCTGACATTGACGGTCTTTGTTCTGATGCGAACGCGCCACCATTCACGCGAATGGTTCGAAACGTTCCGCAAAGTGGTCGTTTCGATCCCAAACATCGTTGATTTTTACCGGATTGCCGGTGAGTATGATTATCTTCTCAAGGTTGTGGCCTGTGACATGAACGATTTCGATCGTGTCTATCAGCAGATCATCAGCAAGGTCGAGCTGGATGCCATTACCTCATACATGACCATGGAAACCCTGGCGGATAACAGGGATCTTCCGGTCTGATACATTACTGACAGGGATCTTTCATGACTGAACCGGACCAGCTCGCCCAAAGCCTGAGAATGCGGCATATTGTCATGATTGCTCTGGGTGGTGTGATCGGTGCGGGTTTCTTCATCGGCTCATCAGCCGCTCTCTCAATGGGTGGTCCGGCGGTCATTGTGTCATATGTTCTGGCGGGACTTCTGGTCTGGCTGGTCAACAGCATGATGCGGGATCTGGCATCTGTCACGCCAGGACGTGCGTCTTTTCTTGGGCAGATCCGTCACGCTCTCGGGGATCGTTTTGGCTTCGTGGCGGGGTGGACATACTGGCTGACGTGGGTGACGGTCATTGGTGTGGAAGCGATTGCTGTCACGTCTATGCTCACACCCTATATTCCCGTTCCCTATGCTGTTCTGGAACTTCTGGTTCTCGGTGCCATGACGGCTGTCAATCTTCTGTCCGTCAAAGGTTATGGCGAATTCGAGTACTGGTTTTCAGCCATCAAGGTTCTGGCCATCATCGTATTCAGCGGGATCGGTTTCTGGGCGCTTGGGGTTCATTCCATTCCCGTGAAGGAGAACCTGTTCAGTCATGGCGGTGTTCTGCCGCACGGGCTTCTTGCTCTTCTGGCGGTTATTCCAACCGTATTGTTCTCCATGGGGGGAAGCGAAATCGCGACGGTGGCTGCGGTTGAATCCGACAATACGGAGCGGAATATCGCGCGCGCGACCCGCACCATTCCGTTGCGGATCGGTGTTTTTTATCTCGTCACCATTTCGCTGATCCTGTGCCTCGTCCCATGGACCGATATTGTGCCGGGACAGTCTCCGTTTCTGCTGGTGTTAAACCGGTTTCATGTGCCCTTTGCAGCACTCGCTATGGGAATTGTTATTCTTGTCGCGGCTTTGTCGAGCCTAAATTCCGGGATCTACGTGACATCCCGTATTTTGTATGAGCTTGCGGAGACAGGCGATGCACCATCCACTTTTCTGGTCGTCGAACCTAAAACGCAGCTTCCTCGGCGTGCCCTTCTGGCGAGTGTAGGATCATCCATTTTTGTTGCAGCAACGGCTGTTCTGTCGCCGGGTCTGATCTTTGCTGTTCTTGTCAGCCTGACGGGCGGTTTCATGCTGTTCAATAACGCGCTTCTTGTGTTTGGGCGTTTGAAAATCATGCCCCAGAAACCTGTTGGTGCTTATGTGGCCTTGGCTCTGATTGCCATGGCGATTATCGCCATGATGATCCAGCCTGAGACGCGCTCACAGATCGAGATGGGCGCTTTTGCGATTATAGTAATTTTGCTGGCAGAGCGCTTTCTGCCACGGGCTAAACGCCTTCAAAATAACGCGCCCTGAGCCGGCGATAATGGAACGTCCGCGCCTGTATCCTTCAAAATCCAGGCGCGAAGAACGGCCAGAATAGCCTGCTGCTCGTCTTCGGTCAGAGGCTTGCCGGAGCGGATGCCGTGCCATTTTGAAAGGCAGCCACGACAGCACGACCCCGTAGCGTGCTGGGCAATGAAAATGGGGTGGCCGCGCATGGGCGTTTGTTTTCCGTCCTGCGCAGGGAAAGCCGGAGCAAGTCGATCCCGGATGAATGTCGCGCCATGTTCCATGACGGCATCAAGCCCACGGCTTTCCAGATATTGCTGCGCCTGTTCATCGAGGTGGAACCGGGCGCGGAACCGGGATTTCTGAAGTCTCAGGAGAAGCTCTTCGGGAGAAGAAACGCTCAAGACGGATCAACCTTCTGAAAATACGCAAAAAAAATGTTGTGAGGGCACTTTCACCCTCTGTGAGAACATCTGTTCTTACTCCATATGGTGCCGGATGGACGCTTTTCCGAGACGCACCCGAACTGATTCTGCATCTGGCGATATGGCCAGCCTGCCGGTCCTGTCCCCTCTTCAGGTTCAGGATCTGTTCACGGCCCGTCTGGATGAGATTTGTGCCCGGTTCGAAGAGTGGGGTTTCCCGCTTGTTGTTGCCGGGCAACTGGGTGATGTCGCGCCGAATGCTTACCGGAAATACTATCAGCTTCCCTTAATCGACCCGCAGCTTGGAACCTCTATTTTGCTTGAGGCGACCAAGTCCATTTTGGCCGTGGCAGATGTTCGCGCGGGTGACTATGTACGGGTGACGGGCTTTTTGAGAGCGCGACATCTCAGGGGACAGGTGGCTCTTCGGTTTGAAGCGCTGGCGGTTGACCCTTACGATCCCGGACGACAGAAGGTTGATCGCGCTGAAAAGTCGCTTCTGGATGTTCTTCGGGGATTGAGCTGGGAGTTCCATCCGTATCCTGAGCGGCGGGAGGCAAGGCTTCTGCTGATTCACTCTGCGTCCTCCAATGCTCTTGTGGCGGAAGACTTTCTTCAGGGTCTCGGAGGCGGATGGCGATCAGAACGTATTCGGTCTTTGCCGGTAGCCATGACGGACCCGCATCGGATTGCTGATGCTATTGGGACGTGTCGGGAAGACATTATTGTTCTGATCCGTGGTGGCGGAGATATGTCAGAATTTGCGGTGTTTGAGCATCCACTCGTTCTGGAAGCACTGGCCACCTGTCAGGCGCACCGGGTTCTGGGTGTGGGACACACCGCCAACCGGACGCTGGCCGAGCGTCTCGTCGACCATGCTGCCACGACGCCGGCTGATGCAGGGCATTATATTCGCAGGATGAGCGGTCGCCTCTGGCAGCAGCAGGAGGAAGCGCGCGCACAGCAGGAAGAAATTGTCGCCCTGCGAGAAAGTGCCGCATCCATGGCGGTGGCGCCACCTGGTCCGGCTCTGGGAACAAGGCTCAGAAATGCTCTGATCTTGCTGGGATTAGGGGTGCTACTTGGTTGGCTGCTCCCAAGGTTTTTCTGATCTTTGGAAAGCCCCATCTGTCTTTGGATAACGCCTGCCTCGAAAGGCCGAGGCAGGTGTGTCAGGCTGTGTGGAGTAGCAGGCGGGAAAACTCTTGCGTTGGCGGTGTTAGCGAACGTCGACCCGAATCACAGGGTGCGTGACTGAACCGTCTGCCACAGCGTGCATTTCGATCTGGATTTGTTGTGCCCCTGCCGTGTTGATCCGATGGGCGACGGGCTGCAGATCTGACTGAGTTGCTTCAGTCATGGCTTTGGCCTGTGCTGAGGGATCGTTCTGTAACGGAACCAGAAGCTGCACGATGAACAGAACGTTTTCCTTACGGGCAAGAGCTGCTTTCACAGCCTTGTCCACGGCAGGGCCATATTCTGCTTCCGGCGTTCCGCCCTCAATCTGCAGGAACGGGGGTTTGGGTTTGGGGGCTGGCGGGGCGGGGGGGATATACGGACGGGGTGGTTTTCCAGCCTGTGGGTTGAACGTGCGCTGATCGATCAGCTGGCAGCCAGCCAGCAGGGGAGTCACCAGCAGGATGCTTCCCGCCAGAAGAAGGGCACGTGGAGCCATGATGCCTCGAAAGGAACGAAAATTGCGGAGAATTGCAGCCATATTGTGCGGGACCGTCGCAGGAACGGACGGTTTGGGCAAGATTAAGCGCATCAAGTTCATTAAAAACTGTGCCAACCCCCTGTTGCTTCTTTGTAGCGATGCTATGGATGATGCCCTTTCGTCAGAATAGCGGAGTAGGCAGGCATGGCGGTAAAAATCGCAATCAACGGTTTCGGACGTATCGGACGTCTCGTTCTGCGCGGCATCATTGAGAGTGGCCGTACGGACGTTGAAGTCGTGGCCATTAACGATCTGGGTTCGGTAGAAGCAAATGCTCATCTGCTGGGTCATGACAGCGTTCACGGCCGCCTGCCGGGCAAGGTCCGCGCTGAAGGCAATACGCTCATCATCGAAGCGAATGGTCGCACCTATGGTCCGATCACGGTGTCCGCCGAGCGCGACCCCTCCAAGGTACCGTTTGAAGGCATTGATGTTGCCATGGAATGCACGGGCCTGTTCACGACGCGTGAAAAGGCTGCTGCCCTGCTCGAAGCTGGCGCAAAGCGTGTGATCGTCTCCGCTCCGGCAACGGATGTGGACGCGACCATCGTCTTCGGTGTGAACGACGACGTTCTGACGCCGGATATGAAGGTGATTTCCAACGCCTCCTGCACCACGAACTGCCTTGCACCTGTTGCGTCCGTTCTGGACGAAGCATTCGGCATCGAGCGTGGCTACATGGTTACGATCCATTCCTACACAGGTGATCAGCGCACGGTGGATACGCTCCACAAGGATCCGCGTCGTGCTCGCGCTGCGGCTCTGAACATGATCCCGACGTCCACGGGTGCTGCCAAGGCTGTTGGTCTGGTGCTTCCACACCTGAAGGGCAAGCTGGACGGTACGGCCATTCGTGTTCCGACGCCGAACGTCTCTCTCGTTTCCCTCGACTTCGTGCCCAAGACTATTCCGGCTTCTGTCGAGGCTGTAAACGAAGCCCTCCGTGCCGCGTCTGAAGGCAAGCTCAAGGGTATTCTGGATTACAACACGGACCCGCTGGTGAGCACGGACTTCAACCACTCTCCGGCTTCCTCCACGTTCGACGCCACGCAGACGGCTCTGGTCGATGGCGGCCAGCTTGTTCGCATCTGCGCCTGGTATGACAACGAGTGGGGTTTCTCCAACCGTATGGCGGATACGGCCGCCGCTTTCGGGAGCCTCTAAGCCATGGTGTTCCGCACGCTCGATAACCTGGAGGCACGCGGCAAACGCGTGCTCGTCCGGGCTGATCTGAACGTGCCGATGCATGACGGCGTCATCACTGACGCCACGCGCATCGAGCGCGTTGCCCCGACCATCAGCGAACTCGCCGACAAGGGCGCGCGCGTTGTGGTCCTGAGCCATTTCGATCGCCCGAAGGGCAAGGTCGTTCCGAGCATGTCTCTGCACCCCATCGCCGAGAAGCTCGGCGAAGTGCTGGGTAAGCCGGTGGCTTTCGTTCCGGAATGTGTTGGCCCAACCGTTGAGGCGGCTGTTGCTGCCCTCAAGGATGGCGACGTGCTGGTTCTGGAAAATACGCGCTTTCATGCGGGTGAGGAAGCCAATGACCCGGCTTTTGCCAAGGCTCTTGCAGAAAATGGCGATATTTTCGTCAATGATGCGTTCTCGGCGGCTCATCGCGCCCACGCCTCCACGGAAGGTGTGGCGCATGATCTGCCGTCCTTCGCCGGGCGTCTGATGCAGGCCGAACTCTCGGCTCTGTCGGCCGCGCTGGAAAACCCGGAACGTCCGGTTGGCGCCATCATTGGTGGCTCCAAGATTTCCACGAAGCTGGATCTGATTGGTAACGTCATCGAGAAGGTGGACACGCTGTTCATCACTGGTGCGATGGCCAACACGTTCCTGGCGGCTGAAGGCATTGCTGTGGGCAAGTCCCTGCAGGAAGCGGACATGCACGAAACAGCCCGCAAGATCGCGCATCTTGCGCAGGAAAAGGGCTGTGAAATCGTTCTGCCGGTTGATGCCGTTGTGGCGCGTGAGTTCAAGGCTGGCGCCGAGAGCGAAGTGTGCCTGATTGGTGAAGTTCCGGCTGATGCCATGATCCTCGATGCCGGTCCGCGCACGGTGGAACTGATCAACGAGCGTCTGGCGACTTTGAAGACGCTGGTTTGGAATGGTCCTCTGGGGGCGTTCGAAATCGCGCCGTTTGATCGCGCAACTGTTGAGGTTGCACAGGAAGCGGCCCGTCTGACACAGGACGGCAAGCTGCGGACTGTCGCAGGTGGTGGTGACACGGTCTCTGCTCTGCGTCATGCCGGTGTGGCTGGCCAGATGAGCTATGTCTCAACGGCTGGCGGTGCGTTTCTGGAGTGGCTGGAAGGCAAAATTCTTCCGGGTATCGAAGTGCTTCGTACGACAGGCCAGCAACTCGGTCTGGACTGATTATCAGAAGGCGGGGAGGGTGATCTCCCCCGCTTTTTTTGCCTTGGCCTTACGGAAAGAAAATTTCCTCAATTTTGCGCTCGAAAAGCTGCGAGATCGTGAAAGCTAAAGGGAGGCTCGGATCATAGCGCCCTTTTTCGATAGCATTGACCGTTTGCCTTGAAACAGCCAGCGCTGCGGCCAGATCTGCCTGACTCCAGCTGCGTTCCGCCCGAAGTTCTTTAAGGTAATTGTTCACCGATAACGCCTTTGAGCGACAATGCCACTGATCCCCCAGAACGCGCACATAATCGGCCAGACCGCAAAAGCTCTGAGATGAGGCAGGCCAGTACTTTCAGCGAAGTCCCAAGCAAAAGTCAGCAGGGCAGTTCCCAGAAAAGACATTGCGATCGCATCCAGCTGAATGCGTCGTTGCAATTCATCCATTCGCCAGATTGTGCGCATGATGGCCCATGCCGCGGTCAGAGCTCCCAGCATGGGTGTAAGCGCCAGGACCGTTCTTGCGGGGAACCCGGGGTGAAATGCGCGTTCCAGATAATTTGCTCCGAACAGCAACACAACATACAGGATCACAGCACTGCCAAGTTCAATGAGATAGCGTCGACCATATAGGATTATTTATCCCTTCTTGTGTAAAGGATGCTTTACTTTTTATGTGAGAATGTCAAATAGACTTTACATCAAGAGTTCCAACCTCTCGTACACATCGATCACGTTTTGTGACGTCACGAAACTTTCTAATTTTTCTAATTGTAATTTGAGGCTGCGACTCAGCACACTGATTTCAGCTTTTTGTTCTGCTGGAATCTACCCGATGCGCCTTATATCTGCCTTGTTGAGGTCTTTTCCCGTAGTTGTTCTGGCGACGACCTCTTGCAATGCACTTGCTGCTGAGGCTGCCTCATCGGGTTTATCCAATAAGAAGCCGCTTTCGGCTTTTGCTCATCCTTTTGACGCATCGCTGTCTCAGACGGTATCCGCCGATCCCAGACAGGGCGCGGCCCTCATGAGAGGGCTGCAAAAGCATCGAGCCAGCATGGTAGCGGAGCAGATGTCTTCAAGTTTTGGCGCCGCTCCATTGCCAGACGAAAATATTGAAGGCCCCCGGGATGCGGCTCAGCCGGATGCGTATCTCAAGCCTGATTTTTTTTCGGAGAAGGTTGGTCGCATTGATGATACCGCGGTAGACAATCATGCAGACCAGCATCGGAAAGGCGCAGGTACAGTTGCTGGAGGGCTTGCACTAGCCGTTCCACTCTCACAATAAGCGTCGGCTGAAGTCAGGTGTGCCGGTAGAGGTAGATTGAGCTGTTCGGCCCCTGAAATTTATAGACAAGTTCGTAGCTGGCGTAAATTTCCCTGAAGAGTTCCTTTCGGATGGCCCTGTTTTCGTTCACGGGAAATTCGTCCTGAGTGACAATATATTCAGGGCGCTTTGACAAGACCCGATGTAACTCCAGCATGACATCTATTCCTGTTGCGTGAACTTCAACAGCTTCATGAAAATGTCCGGGGAACGGATGAGTGGTCAGAGGGCACCAATAGGGCGTATCGTAAAGTTCTGGTGGCCCCTGATAGACAAAGACGCATCCAGGAGCCTGCTTCATCACGTTGAGCATAGCCTGAAATGTCTGCCGGTCCCCATGATCCAGCCTGTGCTTCCGCAGACTGTACTGGCCGATCAGTGAAACAACGCAGAGAAGTGCCACGACCCATATCCGACCTGCTTTTTTGTACCAGAGCGGGGCGCAGGTCAGAGCGAGGGGGGCGTAAAGAGGTAGGATATAATGAACATACCACCCTCCGAAGATCACAATGCCCAAGCCGGCAGTGCATGCCCAGAGAGTCAGGTAAAGATACTGAGGCTCTGAAGCTTTTTTGTGCGCCAGAACCCCTGTCACTACAAGACCAGGGATCAGCGGGAGAATATCGACAAGCATCCGTTTTTGAAGATGATGGATTTCTTTGGTCGGGACGTGTCCACGAAGGAAAATTGACTCTAGGTTGGCGAAAATCCACTCTGATCGATGTCCAAGCGCTGCATAAAACGTAAAAATTATAGCAGTTGGCAGAATACCTGCCCCCGCCAGAAGGCTGACATCTTTCAGAATCCCGGAGAGGGAACGAGAAGCAAGAAAGCGGTGGAATACACAATAGAGCCCGACGAAAATGCCTTCGAACACTACGGTGTATTTGATCTGCATGGCCAGACCGAAGAGCAGCATTGCAGAAAGAATATCTCGCGTTTGTAGCAGTTGGCCAGGACGCATAAGGCGACGCAGGATAAGCGCGACAGCCCCTGCAACAAGCAGATTGTAGAAAATGGGTGTTTGGCCACCTTCTCCCAAAGAGAGGTTCAGCAGCGCTACATAGAGAAGAGCCGAGACAAAGGCTCCAACCGTTGGAGCTATGGTCTGTCCCATTCGAAACAGCAGCCAGGCCGTTCCCCAGACGGCCATTACGGCGCCCGCCTGATAGGCTATAATTCTGTACGGGCCAAACAGATGGAAGAAAGCATAGAGAAGAAAGATGCCAAACGGTTTTCTATCCCAGATCTGAATGTAGGGGAGGTCTCCATGGAGCAGGCGGCCACCGCCAAAAAGATAAAATTCCTCATCTACGTGGATAAGAGGGTTGCCGAAGGTCTGGAACCGGCTCGCAATAATAAAGGCGAATAGAATAATATTTAATAAAAGTATCTTATAACGGGAAAGCATGGGCCAGAACATTCAGGTTGTGATGTCATTTCAGATTTATCGATATCTCTGTGTCCTTGTATATTTCTTTGTAACTCTCTGTTGAGGCTTGGTTGATCAGATGTGAGAGTGTTTCATGAAATTTTCAAAAATGTATTCTGAACTCCAAACAAAAACGGGCTGCCAGAAGAATATCTGGCAGCCCGTTTGCGGAAGAAATGTAGGATCAGTTCTGAAGACCGTTTTCGCGACGGCGGTGCTCGACCTCAGATGCCATGGCTTTTTGAAGCTTTTCCATGGCCCGGGCTTCAATTTGTCGGATACGTTCACGGGAAACATTGTAGTGGTGTGACAGATCTTCGAGCGTTGATGGCTCTTCCTTCAAACGACGTTCTGCCAGAATGTGACGTTCACGCTCGTTCAGGGTCATCATTGCCTGATCCAGCAGAGCCTTCCGCCCACTGAACTCCTCAGAAGCCGCGTAAGTCTGTTCCTGGTTTTCCGTGTCGTCTACCAGCCAGTCTTGCCATTCTCCTTCGCCGTCAATGCGCAAAGGAGCGTTCAGGCTATGGTCCGGTGCGGACAGGCGCTGGTTCATGGACACAACATCCTGCTCAGGCACGCCGAGCGTTGTTGCGATGGAATTGACCTGCTCAGGCTTGAGATCGCCGTCATCAATGGCCTGCATCTGCCCCTTCAGGCGACGCAGGTTGAAGAACAGCTTCTTTTGCGAGGCAGTCGTGCCCATTTTTACCAATGACCAGCTATGCAGAATGTATTCCTGCATGGCGGCGCGGATCCACCACATGGCGTAAGTGGCAAGACGGAAGCCGCGCTCCGGATCGAAGCGGCGGACGGCCTGCATCATGCCGATATTGCCTTCGCTGATCAGTTCATTCACCGGCAGACCGTAGCCGCGATAGCCCATGGCAATCTTGGCGACGAGACGCAGGTGAGATGTGACCAGTCGATGTGCGGCGTTGGTGTCCTCGTTCTTCCGCCAGGCACGGGAGAGATCAAGCTCTTCCTGTGGTGTCAGAAGGGGGAATTTGCGAATCTCCTGAAGATACCGGGTCAGGTTGTTTTCAGGACCTACAGAAATGACAGCTGGAGATGCCATGGTCTTCGACTCCTTTCGCCCGGGGTGTGCCTGGCTCGATGAGGTGATGACTCATACGAACTGGCGGCAGGAAGGTTCCTCACACCCAGGTGACGCATTGGGAAGGACTATCACGTCCCCAGCCGTTTGCCCCCGAATTGGGCGACGTACGGTGGTACGATCCGTTCCGGCGGCGCGTCAGCTCGTCGGATAACTCAGCTTATGACAGGTATAGCCGAAAAGGTCAAGAATTTTTAAAGGTTGAGCCTGTCAGGCGATTTTTCAAGTCCTGAAAATCCTGAGGAGGCGCAGTTTCGAAAGAAAGGAGCTGTTTCGTCCGGGGGTGGATAAACCCGAGTCGAGCTGCGTGAAGGGCCTGCCTTGGAAAATCCAGAGCAGCATCCTTTGCATCCTGTGGCAACCCACGGGCCGCAGCAGGGATACGGCGCAGATAAACCGGATCTCCCAGGAGTGGATGTCCGGCCTGAGACAGATGCACACGAATCTGGTGCGTCCGTCCGGTGGCCAGCTTGCACTCAATGAGCGATACGCTCGCATGAATGGGCTCCAGAAGTTTGAAGCGGGTCAGTGCAGGTTTTCCGCCGGACTGTACGACTGTCATGCGCTTGCGGTCTTTTTTGTCTCGCCCGATGGCGCCGTCGAACTCGCCAGACGCGGGCAGGAGGCCCCAGGCCAGAGCCATATAGGCGCGGTCTATATCTCTCGCTGCGAAGGCCTCAGATAAAGCATTATGTGCCATGGCGTTCTTTGCGACGACCATCAGTCCGGACGTATCTTTATCCAGACGATGTACGATTCCCGGCCGTTTTTCGCCCCCAATGCCTTCGAACCCTTCGCCACAATGGCCCAGAAGGGCATTGACCAGAGTGCCGGTTTCATTGCCCGGAGCCGGATGCGTGACGAGGCCGGCCTGTTTGTCCAGAACGATCAGATCCCGATCTTCATAAAGAATCGTGAGGGGGAGATCCTCGGCCATCGGGCGGGCGGGAAGCGGGGTGGGGAAGGACAGGATCAGATCCATTCCTTCACGCAGCGTATCGGAAGGTTCGCGAACGATCTGTCCGTTGCGGGTCAGATGCCCCTCTTCGATAAGGGTCTTGACCCGGGAGCGGGAAATCGTGCCGATGGCGTCAGCAAGGGCGCGGTCAACGCGCTGACCGGCCAGACTGGCATCAACAACAAGGCGGAACGGGGTTTCAGGATCTGACATGAATCAAGGTTTAGCCGAGGATCGGACGGGCAGCGAGTCAGGGGCGTCAAAAGCGTTGTTTGCGGCTGTCATCATTATGGGTGTCATGATTGTCGTGGGGGTTGCCGTCATGATTGGCGTGATTGGCTACCGTGCCATGCATCCGCACCATGGCCCGGTTCTTGAAGCGCAGGCCCCAAGAGGGCTGTCTCGTCTGGCTTTGCCGCTGGGGGAGGGGGAGCATATCCTCAGTGTGACGGCGCGCGGGGATGGCATGATGGCTGTGACCCTTGGCAGACCTGGAGCTGAGCGCGTTCTGCTGTGGAATCCGGAAGCCGGGAATGTGGCGGCGGAGCTTGATTTTGGGTCTGTTGCAGGAGTCCCCTGAACATTCCAGGCGCTGATGCGTTTCCCATGTTCGAGATTATATCGGGACAGAGATTATGGGACGCATCCTTGACGCCGCTTTGGCAACGGCAACTGTTTTCGGCGCGCAGTATTTCGGACGGGAAATCAGCCCTGTCGAAGATGGCTCAACGCGACGCTGGTATCATCATCTGAATAAGCCAGCGTTTTCGCCGCCGGCTCCTGTTTACGCTGTCGTCTGGACATTACTTGACGGTCTTCTGGCGTGGTCGGGGTATCGCTTGCTTAGAGCGAAGTCCTCTTGCAGACGGACGCTGGCTCTATGTCTCTGGGCGATCTGTGTTGCGGGTGTTGCAGGGTTTCCGTTTGCCGTCTTCCGTAAACGTCGGCTTGATGCTGGTCTTGCGATCTGTATTGGTTTGGTTGTGACGTCTGGGGCGTCAATCTGTACTGCCAAAAAGGTGGATCGTTGTGCTGCAAAGCTTCAGATCCCGTTCTTTGTCTGGCTGACATTTGCCGTCTTTGTTCAGGAAGAAGTCTGGCGCCGCAACTGAGCTGCTTCGGTGTTCTTCAGAATGGAATCCATGAGACCCGGGAAGCGGGTCTCCAGTTCCTGAAGGCGCAGAGAATTATGGTGCTGCACACCTTCGATCCGGGTGTGCAGAATGCCGCTCTCCCTTAGGACCTGAAAATGATGGGACATGCTGGATTTAGGGCGTGATCCGATCAGGGCGGCGCAATTCGCTTCGCCCAGCACGTACAGTCTTTGGACAATGTCCAGACGTACAGGATCTGCCAGGGCGCGAAGGACCGTTATCAGGTCAAGTTTTTCCAGATCAGGCGAGTCATGGCAGGGCATACGGCGTCTTATCCCTTCCTTGTAGAATTGACGCAACACTTCTATAGTTCGATCGTTATCGAACAATAGAAGTTTCGATCAAGGAGTACCCTTTCATGCCCGATCTTTTTGATCCCATTGAACTTGGTGACTTTTCAGCCAAAAATCGCATTTTCATGTCTCCCCTTACGCGGGCTCGTGCGGGTCGTGATGCTGTGCCAACGCCGATCATGGCAAAATATTACGAGCAGCGGGCAGGCGCAGGTCTCATCATTTCCGAAGCAACTGGCATTTCCCGGGAAGGACTGGGGTGGCCCTATGCACCGGGAATCTGGTCTGATGAACAGGTTGAGGCTTGGAAACCGATTACAAAAGCTGTTCATGACAAGGGCGGCCGTATTGTCTGTCAGCTTTGGCATATGGGCCGGATGGTCCATTCGTCAGTGACGGGGTTACAGCCGGTTGCACCTTCTGCCACGACGGCCCCACGCTATGCCCATACATATGATGGAAAGGTGCCATACGAGACAGCCAGAGCTCTGCAACTGGAGGACATTTCGCGGATAATGTCGGATTATGAAACGGCAGCGCGGAATGCAATCAGAGCGGGCTTTGACGGTATTCAGCTTCATGCGGCCAATGGCTATTTGATTGATGAATTTCTGAGGGATGGGACGAACCATCGCACTGACGAGTATGGCGGCTCGCCTGAAAACCGTATTCGTTTTTTGTCGCAGGTTGTGAGTCGTATTGTCGCGACGATTGGTGCGGAAAAAACCGGTGTTCGCCTTTCTCCCAATGGAGATACACAGGGATGTCTGGACTCAGCGCCTGAAACTGTTTTCGTCCCGGCTGCTGCAGAGCTTGAGCGTTTGGGGGTGGCGTGGCTTGAGCTTCGCGAAGTTGGTTCGGAAGGAACCTTCGGAAGTACGGACCAGCCCAAATTGTCCCCGGAAATTCGGAAGGTGTTTCGCCGACCGCTGGTTTTGAATCAGGATTATACTTTCGAAGCCGCACAAGAGGACGTTCAGCAGGGCCGTGCTGATGCAATCGCCTTCGGTCGCAAGTTTATTTCGAATCCTGATCTTCCGATCCGCTTCGCCAAGGGATTACCCTTGCAGCCGGATGATATGGCAACCTGGTACAGCCGTGGAGAGCATGGCTATACCGATTATCCTTTTGCAGATTGACTAAAAAAATGCCGGGGGAAAGAGGCCCCCGGCATGACCGCTCGTGATTGCGGTAATCAGGCTGACAGAGTGATCAGATCTGCTGTCTGTTCGCTCTCGATCAGATATGGGCCTCCAGCGACCACTTCGATGGCTAGCATACCCAGGCTGTTCGGCTGTCTGTCGTTGAGAACGAGCAGGGCGTTCCCGTTCGTCCAGCGACGGCCACCCGCTTCGCGTGCGTACCAGCCATTCTGTGCATGTGCGTCATTCACGGCTGTCAGGCAGACGGAGCGACCAGAGTCATAGAATGTGATGTCTCCGACGCAGATACCGAGTGTGCGGCGGTCGTCCATGAATGGGCCGATTGTCTCATGCGGAGAACTTGCTCTGGAAACCAAGCGCACAGACCTGACCGAAGCCGGGATCATGAACATGCTCCGGCCACCGACCTCACGTGTCTTGTGTATGACAACGCCCGTATTGGATACCAGATGAAAGTCAGGGTCTGTAACGAGGTTTGCTCGTTGTTCGGCCTGGGAAAGGCCAAGAAGAGGCAGTCTGTCACAGATTTTCTGGAAAAGTGTCTGAACGCTGTCTTGTGAAGTGGAAAGGGGGGCCGCAGCATCCGTGTCCCAGTTCAGCGCCTGACTTCCAAGGTGGATTACTGTTCCGCCCTGACGAAAGGCGTACCGGTTTCCTGTGTCGAGGTACGTTTCCGTCAATACACCGTTTGCCTTGATAATGGCGTGTGCTTCGGTCTCGATGTGGAAATAATCATACTCGGTGATGCTGTGATCGTAGAAAATGGACTGTCCGTTGACCAGCATTCGTACGGGCGTAAAGGCTCCGTTCAGGAAAAGGCAATGCTCGGCGGTTACGAGCAGGTCACGTGAAGGAACGCCATCTGCAATTGCGTTCTTGATGATCCGTACAGGGTAACCTGCGGTGTCATCAGGCAGATTTGTGTCCACTGTAATGCGAGCTTTACCTGTCCAGACAAGAGGCGCGATCACTTCCTGACCGTTCAGGTATGTTTTGACAAGATCACCTGACTGAAGGTTTTCAATGGCTTTTTCGCCATCGGGAGTCTGGATCATGCTCCCAGCGAGATAGCAGGTGATGACGCCGCCACTTCCGTCGGACTGGGTGAAGGATTTTGAGTAGGAAACAGGCGTTCCGCCGAGCCACTGAGGAATGAGCCCGTAATTCGCTGTCCCTGTTGTTTGGAGATTGAAAGGGTCTCCGGAAAGAGTAATTGTCCGACCAGCTCCAAGAATTCCAAGCAAACTTACGCCGTCGCCAATTGTAGTTGTATTTGTTGCAATGTCGTAAGAGGCTGGAATTGAAGAAGAGTTTGGAAAATCCATCACAAAATTCTTTGGGATGGTCGTTGTGGTGTTCCCGTTTGCATCAACGAATGTAATGGGAAGCTTGAGAACGCCGACACTCAGTCCGGTCGGTTCAATCTTAACCTCTCCGCCTGCAGGCCCGACTTTAATACTGTTCAGGACGTTGGCGCCAATCAGGCTTCCTTGAACATCAAGAATGCCGCCGTTGACAGTAAAAGACGTTCCGACGCCAGCATCTAGCAAGCCGCCGCCCACTTTGGCGGTTGCCCCATTCTGGACTGTGATGGATGAGAGGGCGCTTACGCCAGCAAGTCCGCTTGTTAGATCTACAACAACGTCATCCCCTGAAGGAGTACTACTGTTCTTTGTGACAACAATAGAACTAAGTGCAGAAACTCCAGCTAAAGAAGATAGGTCGCCAGAACTATAGACTGTAGCGACACCTGCATTCACGCTGACCAATGAAGCTGCCATCTTGGACCCCCATATATTTTAATTAACGGATAATAATCGCATTTAACGTTCTTTACCATTAAAGATATTTTTCACCTTATGACCTGTAACGATTCGAGCGCAAGGAAAAAATTAACATCAAAATTAATTAGAAATTAACAAAGTTATTATATTAAGGTATTGAAAAATATGAAATTTATTATGTCGTAAGATTTCTTGGGTTGTTTTTGCGATCTTCACGATCTTGTTATAATGAGGAATTATTCGTTAATAATTTGAGAAATAAGAGATTTGATATTCTCGGGGTATTTTGGGATTACTTTGGATTATTTGGGTTTTTTTTACATTTGAATGAATGCATAGCTTTGTCTGTTCGACAGGATCTGGCGCTGGTCGTGAGAGGTTGCTCAAGTCAGTATTCGAGTAAGCATTCGCAGTGATATGTGTTTTGCCGTGCCGTGGTCTGAATATGAAAAAACGGCGCCATCTCTCTCGATGGCGCCGTAAAACTGCTTATTCTGCACAAAGGACAGGACGCCGCTTTTGTTCAGACATCCAGCAGGCGGTGTCTGAATGGATAATCGGGGCGTGTCATAAGGCGGAAATCATGGCTTATTCCGTAGGGCGAGCCAACTCATACAGAGCAACAGCTGCCGCGTTGGAGACGTTGAGGCTTTCCATATTCCCAGGCATGTAAACACTCGAAATCTCATCGCATGTTTCGCGTGTCAGTCGGCGTAGTCCTGCGCCTTCCGCTCCGAGAACCAAGGCAACCCGCCGCTTTCCAAAGCTTGTGCCATCCAGGCGGGTGCCGCCAGCGTCCAGGCCCACAACCCAGACGTCCTGAGATTGAAGTGTGGCGAGCGCGCGTGACAGATTGACTTCGCGAATGATGGGAACAAGATCTAGCGCGCCTGAGGCGGCCTTGGCCATGGCGCCGCTCTCCTGCGGCGTGTTGCGATCCTGGACCAGGAGGGCGCATGCGCCGAACGCAGCGGCAGAGCGCAGGATTGCGCCAATATTGCGGGGATCTGTAACCTGATCCAGCACAAGGATCGGGCCTGGTCGCTCAAGGGCATCATGGATGGTTGGGGGATCGAGGGGCTCTACGCGCAGGCAGACACCCTGATGCACGGCGTCTCTTTCGCAAAGGCGATCCAGCCGTTCACGCTCAACAGTTTGCGGCTGAGCGCGGAAAGACTGACTGAATGTTGTGCTTGCTTCCCGCGTGGCAAGAAACTCAAGAATAACACGGTCTGGATTGTTTAAAGCAGCTTCCACGGCGTGATGGCCGTAAATCCAGTAGCCTGAAGCTGGTTTTCCTGAACGTGAGGCGCGTTCGGCATTGCCGGGGCGCTGTGGGCCTTTGTCCGTATGGCGGGACAGGGCAGCGGAGCGGGGGGAAGGTCGTCTGGACATGAAAAAATCATATAATCGACGATAGGCAATTGACATAGCCGTCTATCCGCCATATTCCAACCCCCGACCCGGAGAGGTGCCCGAGTGGCTAAAGGGGGCGGACTGTAAATCCGCTGGCGTACGCCTACGTTGGTTCGAATCCAACTCTCTCCACCAGGTCCCTTCCATCTAACTGATTATTTTGACTGTCTTTTCCCTAATGGGTCAGTCTGTGCTCATTGTAGCACAGGGCTGTAGCACCGATGGGCATTGGCAGCTTTGTCTATCGTCGCGGCGATACCTATTCGTTCAGGTGTCGCGTGCCAGCGCATTTACGTACGAAGACCACAGCAATCCATAAAAACAGAGTGGTGCCGCTACAGAAAGCGCAGCTACATCAAGCACATATGCCGCATCGCAACCTATTGCGATCAAGGTCACTCTGTCTTTCTGAATTCCTTCAAGTGCCCCGCCGCAAGGGACAGGTCTTTCGTCAACGCATTCCAGCCTTAAAATCAATGTGAGAAAATTTGTTTCTATTCAAATTTAATGTAAAGAATTTCTATATTATCTCTATTCATACGTGAGATAATAATATTTCGTTTTAACTCGCGATGACATTTTCTTACCTCCTGTAACTCAACCAGAGTGCAGGAAAGCAGTTTTCATGTTCAGGAAGGATTCATATCGCTGGCGTCTTCTATGTGGCCCGATACTTGGGGCCTGCTGCACATCGTTGATTTCCTTTTCCGCCGATGCGCGCGAGGGAAATGATACAGATCATGACATCAGTGCTTCGTCTGAAAATGTTATTGTAACGGGCACTCGCACGGCGGTTAAAGCTTCTAGAAGCATGGCGCCCATCGCCATTTTTACGGCCAATGATCTGAGAAAAACCGGGCAGACCAGCCTTCGAAATGCCCTCACAGCGCTTGACCCGTCTATTAATAATACACCTGGATATCCCGGTCAGCTTGGTTTCACGACGAAAACCATGTCCTTGCGAGGGCTGCCTGCTAACGAGACGCTAGTCCTCGTCAATGGCAAGCGTCGGCATATCATGTCCTCCGTATTTTATGGAGGAGCCATGCAAGGGCAGTCACCTGTCGATCTGGATCTGATTCCCTTTTCCGCAGTGGATCACGTCGAAATTCTCAAGGACGGTGCTGCTGCTCAATATGGGTCGGATGCCATCGCGGGCGTGATCAACATTATCCTCAAATCTGCCAATCATGGAGGAAGTGCTGAGTTAGGGTACAATCAGTATGGTTGGACCGTAGGTTCTTTGGGAGACTACGGGCGTGGGGGTAGCCTGAATTATAATCAGGGGTTCAAGATCGGAAATCATGGCTTCCTGAACATTACGGCAGAGTTTGTGGGCAACCAGGCAACGAATAATGCTGGATCTGTTCCCAGAACCCAAGGCGGAAAACCTGTTCTTCTGTATCCGCTTTTGGCAAACGGCCAGCAGGATCCGCGAGAAAACGGCGATCGCTATCGCCAGATTTCAGGACAACCTGAATCACAACGACAGAGCGCTGCCTATAACATGGAGGTTCCACTCTCGGATGCAGCAATGTTCTATTCTTATGGAACGTACAGCCATCGCACGATTTTTGCATCTGCCTGGTATCGACCTTCCAATTCCCAGCAGAACATCATGAGTGTCTATCCGAATGGTTACCTGCCAACTGATACAACGGAAGATCATGATTTTCAGATGACCAATGGCGTCCGTGGTCGAGATTTTTTCGGGTGGCAGTGGGATGCAAGCGTCAATTACGGGCGAAATTTCAGCAGTATCGGTATTCAGAATACACTGAACAATTCCCTTGGACCCACCAGCCAGCACGCGTTTCATCTCCAATCACTGGATAATTCGGAACTGACCGCAGATTTCGATCTCAAGCGTAGCTTTCGCACCGGTATATTTTCCAGCCCGCTTCAGGTCGCTGGAGGAATTGAATATCGCTACAACGAATACAGCGTGTCGGCTGGTGAGCCTGCGTCCTACGCTGACGGAGGATACGTCTTTCCTGCAAGCTATGTTTTCCCGAATGCCAGCCCAGCATTGCCGGGAGCCTCAGGGTTGGGTTTTACGTCACCTTCACAGGCGGGAACCCATTCCCGCATGAACGGGGCATTTTACCTAGATTTAACCCAAAAATTGACGAAAAATCTGACGGTTAATCTTTCCGGCCGTGACGAGCAGTATAGCGATTTTGGGAACACGCTTAGCGGTAAAGCCTCGGTTCGGTATCAGATAACGCCTTGGTTAGCCCTGAGAGGGTCCGCTAGTAACGGATTTCATGCGCCAACACTCCAGCAGGAATACTTCCAGAGTACTGCCCTTTATTACTCCGTTCTGCCAAGCACTAATCAGCTTGTCCAGTCTTACACGACTTATGCCTCAGTGAATAATCCGGGAGCCCGTGCATTGGGCGCCACGCCTTTGAAGCCTGAGACATCCCATAATTTTAACGTTGGCTTTGTACTGACGCCTCTGAAAAACCTGGATGTCTCGCTGGATGCCTATCGGATTGACATTTTTAATCAGATCGTACCAATTTCTGTCGCAGGTTCAGGCGTTGCTGGGGCGCGCGTTCTGGAGATTCTGCATGCCGCAGGTGTCGTCCCCAATGATGGCCGTTACTACGGCTATACTTACGAACGAAACGCCGCGCATACGCGAGCGACAGGTCTCGATCTTCAGGCTCATTATCTGACGCGCTTCGGCCGTGCGGGCTCTGTAACATGGAGCCTGATGATGAACCAGCAGCAGCATCAGATCATTCGGGTCAATCCACTTAACGTCAATCTAGGGTCTGGTATTACGGCCCTGTTCCGCAGTCAGATCGGAAATATCACAACGCTTTATCCGCGCAATACCATTCGCCTGAATGCGACATGGAATATTCAGCGCTGGTCCACCACGCTCCGGCTTTCGCGGTACTCTGCAACCAAGCTGCTGAGTGATCGAGGGGCGGCTTATGATGAAACCGTTGCTCCGGCATGGCTGGTGGATTTCGATCTGACCTATCGCTTCCCCAACCGTATTAAAGTGTCTGTTGGCGGCAATAACGTTTTCAATCATCGCCCGCAGACCCTGAGTGCAACAGCTCAGAGTGCTGCGTCTCTTCTTCAGGTGAACCCGAACTACAGTTCCGCCGCCATCTACGGGGCGGAGGGAGGATATTACTATGGCAAAGTTGCCTGGAGCTGGTGAATTCATGATCCTGACACGTCGACGCAGCCTTATGCTCGGGCTGACAGGCCTTTCCCTTGCTGCGGTCAACCAGCATGGCATTTTGGGGGCTTACGCCGCAGAACCTTTGAGGATAGGGGATCAGAAAGGAGGGGCACGCTCTCTTCTGAAAGCCGCAGGGATAGGGGATAACGCTTCGTCACCCCTTCAGTGGAGTCTGTTTGCCGGGGCTCCGATGCTGATACAGGCGTTGACGGCGAAAGCTATTGACGCCGGGGTGATTGGGGACGCGCCGCTGGTCTTTGCCCAGAGTGGGTCTGACGAAATCAGGGCTATCGCCGGTGTGCAAACGGATGGAACGACAACGGCTGTCGTCGTGCAGCCAGACAGTACCGTCCGATCTGTCGCGGATCTGAAAGGAAAGCGTATTGCGACCCTGAAGGGACAGACCGGACATTATCTTGTTCTGGCGGCACTGAAAGCGGCAGGGCTTCAAGCGACCGATGTTCGGTTTGTTTTCATTCCACCTGTAGCGGCAAAACTGGCCTTACAAACGGGCGCCGTAGATGCTTGGGCAACATGGGGGCCATACATTTCGGACGCCAAGGTCTCCAACGGAGCGCGGGAAATTGTGAATGGCGGTCAGCTGATGAGCGGTCTGAGCTACGTCGTTGCCACTCGTGAAGCGCTGAAAAAGAACCCGGCCGGCCTGGTGAATTATGTGCAGCAACTCAAGGCCGGGCATCAGTGGATGCAAACCCATACAGACGATTATGCCAAGGTGTGGGCAGAAGAAGTCGGCCTATCCCTTCCTGTAGCGAAGGATGTCGTACGCACGATGCGAGGGACGATTATTCCCCTGACGCCAGACATCGTTGTCAAGCAACAGCAGGTTTCTGACTTTATGACTGAAACGGGAATGATCTCTGGAAAACTGAATGCACAGGCCGTCATGGATGGCAGTTTCACGTTCTGACAAAAGGGTTGCAGATGTCTTATTCACCAGGGCGCAGCTTCGCACTTGGAGCATATTTGACCGGTTCCGCAACGAATGGGGATGCCTGGCGGGCACCGGGTGAAGATGTGGACGCAGATATCAGTTTTGAACGGTATCGCTCATACGTGGATCTGCTGGAGCAGGGCCGCTTTGACAGTATCTTTCTGTACGACAACGTGCTGCCAATCCCTGACCCCTCAGTGATCGCTGACACGCCTACGCTGGCTCGGTGGGACACTTTTACGCTTTTGTCTGCGCTGGCTATCACATCGCGGCATATCGGCCTGATCGGTACGGCCAGCACAACATTCAATGAGCCATATAATGTGGCCCGGCGTATCGCCTCGCTGGATCGGTTGAGTAATGGACGTGCTGGCTGGAATGTCGTGACTGCGACGGGTGGAGGCGAAAACTTCAATCTGCCACGACATGTCGATCATCAGGAGCGTTACGAGCGTGCGCATGAGTTCGTGGATGTCGTGACTGGGCTCTGGAAGAGCGTAGAACCTGATGCAATCTTGCGAGACAAAGAAAGCGGTCGATGGCTCGATCCGGCCAAGATTCATCCCCTTAATCACAAAGGGCGCTTTTACAGTGTTGCGGGTCCGCTGAATTCACCGCCTCCGGTCCAGAGCCGTCCCGTTTTGGCGCAGGCAGGTGCGTCCGGGGCAGGAAAGGAACTGGCGGCGCGCATTGGTGAAGTCATTTACACGGCAGAATATGATCCTGCTGCTGGACAGGATTACAGGACAGATGTTCTGGATCGGGCAAGACGCTATGGCCGAACAGACACGCATTTGCGGATCCTTCCGGGGGTAGCGCCTTTCGTGGGGCGAACGGAAGATGAAGCGCGTGGGAAATTCGCAACCTATTTAAGTTACCTGAACCGAGCGGAAGTTCTGCGCAGTTTTTCCGCTTATGCCAGCTTGGGGATTGATCTGTCTCAGTGGCCAGACGGACAACCCATCCGACTAAAAGACGTGGAGGAGACCAATAGCCACAAGAGCCGACAATCTCTTATTGTGGACTGGATCAGGCGTGAAGCTCCGACGACAAAGGATGTCCTTAAAACCTTCACCAAAGGTGGCCATCGTATTCTTGTGGGGACCCCTCAGTCCATTGTGGATGATATGGAGGGCTGGTACCGGACGGGAGCGTCGGATGGCTTCAATATCATGTTCACGTCTGCTCCGGATGGTATTCGGGATTTTGTGATATTGGTTGTTCCCGAACTGCAAAAACGTGGGCTTCTGCGTCGGGAATATGCTGGCCGTACGTTGCGTGAGAATTTGGGGTTGCCGCTTCTTTGAAGTTACAAAATGCCGGATTCATTGTTTTATAGCGTGCCTTTAGAGCCTGAATCTCACTGTCGTAAGTCTGGACAATGGACTGGAACAGGTCCTGCTGGACAGGATGGAGGTTCGAGGTGGAGAGAGCTTCCTGAAACGTCTCAACCACAGCGTTGAGCGAGGATGTTTCTTCCGGGTGAGACATGGCCAGACTGATGCACTCGAAAAGCTGAGAGGTCAGTCCATACATGGCACAGGCACGGGTTCTGGCAAGATTTCTGTTGAGGGTCTCCAGCGAGTGCCAGATTTCCCGTTTTCCCAGAGCGGGCCGAAAACGAACGGGAATCCCGCGTCTGAAATGGAAACCGGATTGCAGACGAATCAGCACAACAGGGCTCGTTTTGTAGAAGCCCTTTGTAGAAGAATGGGGACTCCGGGTTACCGAAAACCATAAAACCCGTTTATTTTCAATAACTTATATGTGGTGCGAGCTGCGGGACTCGAACCTGCTCCCTAACATTTTTGGGATGTTGGGAGGCTCTTAATTTCAGCAGAAAACTGCGGATATGACGCTCTTCTCAGTAAATATTATGGAGAACAAGTTTGGAGAAAAACTGAGGCCCGTCAAGGGTTCTGTTGTGATGGTCATACTGGCGTAAAGGGAGGCGCGTCTCATTCTGAAATCATTCCGGGGAGCTGCGGGGCGCTTCGGGTTTGTGTGCGGGATAATCCGTCAGGTCGGGTGATGGATAGATTGCGCTTCTATCAATCATATTTTGTAGTTAAAGTGATTGATAGAAGGTTGAGGTATCGATCATGCGTTGGAATTGGCAGCGTCCGGACTGGCCGCAGTTTCAGTTTGAGAAAAGCCATTTGCGTGAGGCTGAAGCGCAGTTCCTGAAAGGCTCGGGCGTTGTCGTGGGCGCAATGCAACATCTGGACAAAGATGCCAATCAGCAGCTCATTGTTCAGCTGATCTCACAGGAAATGGTCGAGAGTTCTGCCATTGAAGGTGAGGTTCTTGATCGGGCGAGTGTGCAATCTTCGATTGCTCGACAGTTGGGCTTTGCTCCAGACAAGTGGCGCTCCACGCCAGCGGAGGCTGGGGCTGCGGAATTGATGGTCGATCTCTATCGACATTATGCGGCTCCTTTAACCGACCAAATCCTGTTCGACTGGCATGCCATGCTGATGAATGGTCGCCGTGATCTGGACGTCATCGGTGGATATCGGATGCATGCAGAAGCCATGCAGATTATCTCAGGCCCTCTCCATGCTCCACATATTCATTTTGAAGCGCCGCCGTCGAAAAATGTGCCGTCTGAGATGGCGCGGTTTATTGAGTGGTTTAACAGAACGGCCCCAACCGGAGCGGAGCCTCTCCTTGCTATCGAACGGGCGGCGGTTGCCCATTTGTGGTTTGAGACCATCCATCCTTTCGAAGATGGCAATGGACGTATCGGACGGGCTCTTGCTGAGAAAGCATTAGCGCAAAGCCTTGAGGCCCCGACGCTTACGGCACTGGCTGCAACCATCAATGCACACAAGAAAGCCTATTATCTCGAATTGCATCGTGCCAGCGAAACCAATCACATTGATGCGTGGATGGGGTGGTTTGGAAATGTCGTTCTGGAAGCCCAGTCTCGGACACTTCAGAATATTCGTTTTTTAATTGAGAAAACGCGTTTTCTGGATCGCCTCCGTGACAAGCTGAACACTCGTCAGGAAAAGGCTCTGCTTCGGATGCTGGCAGAAGGGCCTGACGGCTTCCAAGGCGGTCTGAGTGCTCAAAACTATCGTTCGATCACAGGCGCCACATCTGCCACGGCGACACGTGATCTGGCCGATCTGGTGTTTCTCGGGGCCCTTAATCGGACGGGAGAAAACCGCTATGCACGATATTCTCTTTGTCTCGGGTAAACAGGGTGTTTGCCGTTCCGCCGCAGGAAAATAGTGGAGGTCATCGCATTTATGGACGCTGACAATCTGACAGGGCTTATCGGATATCTGAAGCAGGATCAGTGGAAATCCTGCTTTGAAGAGGTGTTGGGTGAGCATCTGGGACCGGCTTTAGAGGCGGCGGATATCAGCTTCGAAGATCTGGGAGATATCCTGGGGCAAGGTGCGGCGATGTCACTCTGGGGCTGTGCCTTCGAAGATTTCTTGGGACAGGACTGGGATAACGAAAATTTCGTTGAGGTTTATCTGAAACGACGGGGCTGGAAAGAAGGTCCACGCAAAAGCGCTTATATGCGGGGCCTCAAAGAGGCCGTCATGAGCCTGTATGAGGTTTCGCAGATCGTGCCGGGTCAAAGCATGATGGTGCGTGACCTGTTGCGGGGTGGTGATCCCGTTCTGGTGCATGAACGCTCAGCCACACAGTCCCTGAAACCCTGGGGACGCATCGCGGCACGTCTTGTTCCCGAAGACGGTAAAATGGTTTTGGCAGGGAGTCTGTTGGCATATTCTCAGCAGGCTTGCGAAGATCTGGCTGAGAATTTGCGCGATGTTCTCAAACGTAAGCGAGGTCAGGCTGAGTTTCCAAAGATCAAAACAGAGGTGCTCCGTGATCTGGCTCCGGTCTTCACGCTGACCTGGCTCTTTAGAACCATGGAAAACATGGTGAGCGCCTCCGAGCCACCTGTCTTGTTTAACAGCGATGGCGAAGACCTGGTCTTTCATGACGTGTGTTTTCCTCTCAGTAAGGGAAGCACTCAGAAGAACATTGCCGAGGTTTTGAAGACGATACCCTGTTTGCAGCATGCGGGGCGCATGATCTGGAATTGGACGCGTCAGGCTGGTGACCATGTTCCTGAGGCCCATTCTAAGGCAGGAGACAGCAAAGCTCAGTTTTTGAGTACGACGTTGGATGATGGTGGTCTTGTTCTGGGGACGCTGGAACTGAAAGGCCGTCAGCTGAGATTGCAGGTCAACTCAGAAACGCGGGCTGAGCAAGGCACGGCTTTACTCCGCAACGCCTTGGGAAGTCTGATTGGATCTCCTCTGACACAGATTATGACCGCCGAGCAGGCTATAGAAGAGCAGCGGACCTCTGGCCGGGGGGACGTGCTTGAAGACGAGATCCCGCTCGAAGAAGAGGCGGAAGTTTTGGCTGCTGTTCTGGAGCAGCATTATCGCCGTGTTCTGGATGAGGTTGTTCCGGGGCTTGGGCATGTCACGCCGAGGCAGGCTGTTAAAACAGCGGCGGGGAAGAAGAAAGTCGCGGCTTGGTTGAAGCAGATTGAAGCCACGACAGCAGGTCTAGGGCGTGAGGGGGCAGGGGCCTCTTTCAGCTTTGACTGGATGTGGGAAGAGCTGGGTATCAAGGGGCTGCGGAAGTGACGGGGAGCGCTGCTCAAAAACGCAACCAGTCGGACCAAAGATGTGTTTTAGGCAGCCGCTCTATGAGAGACACACGCCTCGTTTTAGGTGGGATAGTCGCGGCGTTGTTGTGCATGCCCATACCCAGTCATGCCGCTTCGTCTCGCTGTGATCCTGTTACCTATGGTGCACGGCATGATGGCCGCACCAATGACGGCCCGGCTATTCAACGTGCCATTACAGCCTGTAGCGAGGCAGGTGGTGGCGTGGTGTCGTTGACGTCAGGAACATGGTTGAGCGGACCTTTATCTCTCAAAAACCATGTCACGCTGAATCTGGAGAAGGGAAGTACCCTTCTGGGGAGTTCGGACACTCATCTTTTCCACTGGGCCTTTCTGGGGAAACCAGCGCAGTCTGGTGAAGCCCTTGTTTCTGCGATTGATGTTCAGGACGTGGCGATAACCGGTCAGGGCCATATTGATGGGAATGGCGCTGCTGTCTGGTGGCCTCAAGCCGTGCAGGCACATAAGACGCAGACCTCAGGCCCTTTACCTTACGGGCCAGACTATCCGGGAGTGCCTGCTGCGAATGGTCTGCCACGTCCCTGGTTGATTGAGTTTTCGCATGTGCAGCATGGACGGATCTCAGGCGTTACGGCGACCAATTCTCCGATGTGGACGGTCGTTGTCAGGGAGTCCAGCCAGATCAGGATCGATCATCTCACGATCCGCAACCCGGCCTCGTCTCGGAATACCGATGGTATTGATCTTGTTTCCTCGGATCATGTCACGATGAGCACTCTCGATATTGCGACAGGAGATGACAACATCGCCATCAAGTCCGGTTTGATGCAGCCGGGTCGGGCTGCGAGCGATATTAGCATTACACAGTCTCGCTTTGGCGAAGGGCACGGTCTGTCTATTGGTAGCGAACTGGCCAATGGGGCTCATCATATTAGAATTTCTGACGTCTCGTTTCGGAACACGCTGTCTGGACTGCGAATTAAGTCTGGGCGGGATCGTGGCGGAGATATTGGCTGGATTAGCGCGGAGCATCTGACGATGGATCATGTCCGGGTTCCGCTGTCGATCAGTGATTATTATGCAGGGCAGCCCGGGGGAACGCAGCAGACTGCGTTAATGGCCGATCCCGCTGCTCCGGTAACGTCAACGACCCCGCATATTCATGATGTCACTATTACAGATTTGACGGCGACAAATGCGGAGACGGCTGGCGTTGTGTTGGGTTTGCCCGAGGCGCCGATTGAGGAGCTCACTTTGGGAAATATTCGACTGTCGGCCCGGAAAGGCCTTCAGCTTAGTTATGTTAGCGGAAGTGCTTCTGGAAGCACGTTCACAGTCCAGACGCCTCCAGTTCTTCAGTGTGGATCTGGTGTGCACATGGAGGGATCAGACCTGCGCTGCCCGGATGAGAGAAGAGCTCATGAATGAGTTTTTACTTGTCATGATTGAGCGGCTTTAGATTCAGAAAAAACACAGCAGACAGGCGGCAATCGCCTACATGTCTGACACACATACGGTTAGGAGAATTTCCCAAAAGCCGCCATAAATCATCGGGTGCTCTGCCGGCAAAGGCTGATAGTGGTGCTTGCGCACCATTCTACCTAGTCGATGTTCAAAGCTCATCAGCCATGGCGTACGTAGGCTGGAGGGCTGCGGCCGATAGTAATGATCACTACGTTTACGCTATATCCCTATAGCTTACTTAACGTGCCTGGGATTTCTGTTATAGCCGACGATCAGGTCGATCGCGTAAAACGTGATGAACTCCCGTTCCCATCATGCAGACGCAATCTTTAATTGGATGAAATCGAAGATCGGGCGGAATGGTTCGAAATATTGTACATCAAGACCCGGAACCACTTGCTGAGCAAATGGCACCTTGTCACCCGTGAACTTTACCGGTCGCGCCAATTCGGTCAGATCAGGCGCAAAGTAGTCTTCGAGCCCAGGAACTCCATAAAACAGCGACTCAATCGCAAACCGAGCCTGAGCGCCGAAGACTTGACCATCTGGCCGGATGACCTGATTTCGCAAGGCATGAGTTGCTGCGACAGGAACAAGCATGGCGTAGCTTTGACAGTTCGCACGTTGCCTTGTCAGACAACGGGCCACGTCGGCTTCAATCTCATTCCCCAGTTGGACCCAGTCACTGTAGGCTCCGTCGAAATCGAACAAGGCAAAGAACTTCCGTCCCGGATGCCCGTCATACAACGTCTGACGCTTCATGAGATTGCGCAGGAATGAGCAGTCGAAGGCCTGAACTATCTCAAACGGGCAGCTCATATCGGCGTAAAGCTTGCGCCATGCTGTTTCGAGGATGGCCACATCCGAAATGCCTTCAGTAAACAATACCGGCCCGGTTGTGTTGGTGAGCACGAAATCAATGCTTAGCCGTGCCTCCATCTCGGAAAACGTGATCAACCCTGCCGACAGCGAGTGGACGATGGTGGATTTGTCCGGTTTGTCTGTGGTCACACCCGCAGCACTTGACGAAAACAGGTGGATACGATTGTCGCATGGCGCGGCCACAGTTGATGCGCTGTGGCTGCTCAGTAGGATATGATTGGTCTGTGCCGCCTCGGCAGAAATGGCGCTGACCTGATCCAGGAAATTGAACTGCCATTCAGGGTGCAGGAATGCATCCGGCTCATCCAGCAGGGTCAGGCAATTCCGCTGTTTGAACAGTTCTGACACTGCAAAGACATAGACGGATTGGAACTGGCCATCACTAAAATGGTTCAGTTCCGAAATTTCCAGACCGTCCAGCGCGATGCGGATGCCGATGTCATCCAGCATCCCGACAATACGCAGAGCATCGAACGACCGAAAGATCGTCTCGGACGTAAGGTCGCCATATTTCTCTCGAAAAGTGTCCAGATTGCATTCCAGAACATAGCGATCCTTTTCCCGATCGTAGAGTGTGCCGGGTGTAAAGTCACTTTCCAGGCAGGTAACCAGTTGATCGAGGAAGGACCGGACAACGCCGGTTGCACCCCAGAAGAGTTGCTTATTCTCGAACGGGTCAAAATCCCCAGTTCCAGCGAATTCGGGACGTTTGAGCATGATCCGGACGATACGGCTGTTGCTGAGGATACCGAGCTTTTGGCACAGATAGCGCCTCGCCAAATTATCTTCCGGCAATAGTATCAACACCACGATCAACAGCTTCTTGCAGGCCGGACCGATGCCGACAAAGCGGGAGATCATGGTCGCATCCGCTCGACGAAGGCGGCGGCGATATCGGTCCTCATACCGCGCAACCAGCGCGGCGACGTTACCGTTCTGACCCGAATAGTAGACCAACACATTGTCTGGCAGCGGCGTTGTTCCAATAGTCCGGCGCCCAGCATCATCGTTGATGCTCAGCAGGCCATCCCGCCATTCGATACGGGTTTCTGTCCCGGAGATCTCGAAACTGATCGCATAGTCAAACCCCGGCCCGACTGCATCAGGATCAAAACCGAAGACGTGGTCGAAAATCTCGATCATGGCTTCGAGGAAGTTTGACTTACCCGACCCATTTTTGCCGACGAAGATGTCGATGAAACCATCGCCATCGAACGCAATCGAGAAATTTCGGAGATTTTTATATTGACTGATCCAGACCGAGCGGAGACGCATCAGGAGGCGACCGGCTGAGTGATGGCGTCGGCGAGGTCGCACTGAGTTTGGGCGGCATCGACGAGGCGGGCTTTGAGCGCGTCGCAGAGCGCCATCAGAGCACTGACCTTAGCGACGATGCGTCGTTGTTCAGCGAGAATTGGGAGTGACACCACAACCTCGCGCAGTTTTGCTTGCGAGATGTTGACCTGGCTGGCAGCCATGCCTGATTTTGCTCTTTCGATTTGAGCTGCCGCAGGGCCGACTGACAGAATCAGGGCAAGAAAAGCTCCGTCTAATTGGTCTGAAGCGGCTCTGAACCGGACTATCTTGTCTGAGATCATAAGACGCGGGCGGGTCGCGCCCACATAACAGCAAATGCCAACGCGGTTGGTTGGCCCCGCCCGCGTAATGAGAATGTCCCCCACCCTACATTCTGCAGCAGGACGAGGTATTAGGTTGTCTGGTAGTTCCTTGTTCTGTTCTGGTTGATAATCTAGGTTTTGAATGGCCGTTGTTTTCAACACGCCCCATACCTCGGCTGTGCGAACAGGAAACGGGTGGCAAGCTGGGCTCCATCCAGAGTCCATACGACTAACAACGGTCCCCAATTTGCATTCATTCCAAGGGGTGGCGTTTGTCGGCGTCACCAACTTCCCTCGGACGGCCAATTCCAGAATTGTCTGCTTGAGGGCTTCGATGCTGGCTTCGGTGGTAAAGAGAGTGTCAAAATGGGCTTCCAGCCGTGCCCAGTTGGTGGCTACGTCGGTGCTGGTGGTCAGGGTGGTTAGCAGAGCTTCAACAAGCGTCTGATGCGCGGTTATTGCCGATGCGCTCTCCGTTTCCAACGCATCGCACAGCGCCATGAGTTCATCGACCTTGGCGACGATGCGCCGCTGTTCGGCAATGGGGGGCAGAGGGAACGGAAGTGCGGCAACCATCTTCCCGGACACCTCCTTGAAGGTTGTGCCGGGCGCATTGTCGTTGATAGTCTTGGCAAAAGACTTCATCGCAGTAGCAATAAAGGGCGAGCATTCGGCAATATACGGGACGATGGACTTGAAGCCCTGATTTGTCGAAATAGGGTTGGCTGCAATTACGACGTAGCCGATTGGCGCACGGCTCGTGAACAATACGGACCCGGTAGGCATGACCGTCGCGGACGAGGCTTTAAGTCCGGCCTCAGTAAGGTCTCGTTCGCCGTGGAAGATAAACCGCCCCTTGTACCCCCCAAGATCAGCCGGAGTCAGCCACGGGACGCCTTGCCCGCCATCGACAAAGTTGCCTGCGTTTCCGGCGGGCGGCGTCCCACCCCCGACAATCGCGCCGACCTCGTCCAGCCGGATCCATTGCCAAGTATCAGGAATCGAAAACGGGGGCTTTAGGTTATGGTCATTATCTAGCCTACGGGGCTTCCGTATTTCGCCAGAAAGAACGCGCTGCGCTTTTGCCTTTCTGATTCGTTTCAACAGATCAGCGGCAGGTTCTTCGTTTGAGTCTTGGGAAACCAGCTTGCCGCGCACAGCAAGATCAAGGATCAGCGCCCGAAGGCTATCAATTCCATAGAGGTTGATACGCTTCCCGCCGCCACGCCCTGTGCCAGATTTGCGCTCAACTGACGTCGTCCAAATGTCCAGATTATCGCTAACCAGCGATGCAATATCGACTGTCATGCGTCACCTGCAAGCGCATCGGACAGGATGGCTTTCAACTGATCGCGTAGAGACTGGATGCTCGCCTGTTGCGCCGCGTAGCGCTCCAGAAGCTCATCAGGGTCGTGGCTTTCCCCGTTGGTAACATGCGGGTTTTTCAAGTCGAGATTATAGCCGCGTGCGGCCACGTCCTTCGCGCTGATCTTCCACGCCTGTTCGGTTTCGCGCCGATGCTTGAACCCATCGGCCTCTTTGCCCCACCATTCGCGTTCGGTCTGAAACTCCTCGAACTGCATGGGCCGGGTTTTGTTATAGCTGGTGACGCCTGGCGGATAAGGATGCTCGTAGAACCACGTCTGCTTGGTCGGGGTGCCCTTGGTGAAGAAAAGGATATTGGTCTTAATGCCGGTGTAGGGATTGAACACGCCATTGGGCAGACGAACGATGGTATGCAGATTGCATTCTTCGATCAGGCTTTGCTTGAGCGTGGTCTTGACGCCTTCGCCAAAGAGAAAGCCATCGGGTAGCACCACTGCGGCACGGCCACCGTTCTTCAACAGCTTGATAATCAGCGCCATGAACAAATCAGCGGTTTCGCGGGTACGGAGGTTGGACGGGAAATTCCCTTCAATGCCGTCTTGCTCCATGCCGCCAAACGGAGGGTTGGTGGCGATAACGGGCACGCGGTCGCGCTCGCCATAATCGCGGTAGGGCTTTTCGAGCGTGTTGCCGTGGACGATGCCTGATGGGGTGTCGATGCCGTGCAGGATCATGTTGGTGACGCACAGCATATGCGGCAGAGCCTTTTTTTCGACGCCTCGGATGGTCGATTGCAGCAGCGTCTCATCATCTGGCGACTTCACGAACTGCCGCTTGTAGTCGATGGCGCAAGCGAGAAAGCCACCTGTGCCACAGGCGGGATCTAGCACCACTTCGTCCAACTTCGGCGCCAGCCGGTCGATGATGAACTTGGTAACAGCACGGGGGGTGTAGAACTCGCCCGCGTTGCCCGCGCTCTGAAGGTCTTTTAGAATCTGCTCATAGATCGCGCCGAAGGTATGGCGGTCATGGGTGCTGTTAAAGTCGATCTCGTTGATTTTGTTGATGACCTGCCGCATCAACGTGCCGGATTTCATGTAGTTGTAGGTATCCTCGAACACGTCGCGTATGATCTGCGCGCGCTTGCCCACATTGCCGATCGTGGGGAGCTGGGTCTTGAGGGTAACGAACAGCTCTTCTACGAATTTGACCAGAGCGTCACCGGTGATCCCTTCGCGGTCCTGCGCCCAGTTGCGCCAGCGAAAGCGCTCGGGGATGGGCGAGGTGAAGCCGTCCTCAGTCAGCTCAAGCTCTTCCTCCCGGTCATCATAGATTTTGAGGAAGATCATCCAGACCATCTGGCTGATGCGCTGCGCGTCGCCATCGACGCCAACGTCCTTGCGCATGATGTCCTGAATTGATTTTACTGCGCCGGAAACATTGCTCATTCGTTGGATGCCTGTTCGTAAATCTGGTGTTCTAGTTCGCTGAGCGCCGCGTCATATCCGGCCTTGCCGCCGAACGCACCCTTGATGATTTCTAGCGGAGTGCCGATGCCATGAAACGGTTGGAGGCGCAGTACCTTGGTGTCCTCAATGGCGGCAATACCTTCATCCGCATATTTGTCGAGCAACGCCTGCAGAACTGCACGTGCCGTGTCGCCATACTTGGTGAAGTAGTTACGCTTTTTGACCTGTTCCGCTCGTTCGCGCCGGGTCAATGGTGGCTGATCGTAGGCAATGTGGGCCAGTAGATCGAAGTCGCCAATGTCGCGCCCTACCGCTTCCTGAAGGTTGGCAAGGACGACCCCGTGTTTCTCCAGCTCATCAATGATCGCCTGTTTGCGGTCAGCTTCGTTCCACCGCCGGATGAAATCATCCAGTGAGCTAAACTCGGACATGATCGCAGTGCGCGCATAATCCCGATAGCTTTCGGTGATCAGCTTTCCGTCGCTGCCGACATATTCGATGCGCTCGGCAATGATGCGAGCGGTGACACCGGACACGACAATCTTGGTTGTGCCGCTGCCGGTATCGTCATCCACATTATCATCGTCGTCGTCCGGCTCTTCGGGGTCAGGTGGAACAGGATCATCATCGTCGTCAGGTTCGTAGATGACGACCGGCGCACCGTCGAAGGCGTCATCGCGGAACAGCTCAGTCGCCTTCTTGAAGTCCATGATGGTGAAAAAGAACTTGTTGTTGTCCTCATCGATCCGCGTTCCGCGCCCGATGATCTGCTTGAAGATTGTCATGGATTTGATCGTTTGATCCAGCACGATCAGCTTGCAGGTTTTTGCATCGACGCCTGTAGTTAATAGCTGCGATGTGGTGACGATAACCGGAAATGGTTGCTCTGGATCAATGAAGTTATCGAGCTGGGCTTTGCCCTCGACGCTATCGCCTGTGATCCGCATGACATAACGGGGGTTGTCGCGCGCGATCTTGCCAGCCGCATTAACGATGGCTTTCCGCATCCGTTCGGCGTGGTCGATGTCCTCGCAAAAAATGATAGTTTTCGCCATCGGATCGGTGGCGTTGAGGTATTGCATCACCCGTGTCGCAACAAGCTTGGTTCGCTGATTAAGTACAAGGATGCGATCCATATCGGCGCGGTTGTATTCGCGCTGCTCCACGGGATTGCCAAGGTCATCGACCATGCCAGCGGGAGGGATCCAGCCTAGCACATCCTTGTCGATGTCGATACGGATGACTTTATACGGGGCTAGGAAGCCATCCTCGATTCCTTGTTTGAGAGTGTAAGTGTAAACAGGGTCTCCAAAATAGGTGATGTTAGACTCATATTCGGTTTCTTTCGGCGTGGCAGTCATACCCACCTGAATTGCACCGCTGAAATAATCGAGAATTTCACGCCACGCGCTGTCCTCGGAAACGCTGCCCCGGTGGCATTCGTCGATCACGATAAGGTCGAAAAAATCACGGGATACCGACTTGAAGGTCTTTTCGGTTTCCCCAGGGCCAGTCAGCGCCTGATACAGTCCCAAGTGAATCTCATAAGCAGGGTCGATCTTGCGGTTCCGCACCTTGGTCATGGCTTCGCCGAACGGCTTGAAGTCGTTCACCAAGGTCTGATCCACTAGGATATTGCGGTCCGCGAGGAAAAGAATTCGCTTTGCTTGCTTGGCCTTCCAAAGGCGCCAGATGATCTGAAACGTAGTGTAGGTTTTGCCTGTGCCCGTCGCCATGACCAACAACACGCGGCGCTGTCCTTTAGCGATTGCCTCAATGGTGCGGTTGATGGCTTCGACTTGGTAGTAGCGCGGTTCTTTGCCCGAACTGTCGAGATAGTAAGGCTGTTCAACTAATGGTTTTTCGTCAGGCTCAACGCCGTGAAACAAGCAATAGCGAGCGTAAAGCGATTCCGCGTCTGGGAAGTCGTTCATGCCGAACGATGTTTCTATATCCTCACCATCGGCGGCGGCACGGTTATGTTGCGCGAAGCCATCGCCATTGGAGCTGAAAGCGCTCGGCAGGTCGAGAATTTCGGAGTAGCCTAGCGCCTGCTGCAATCCATCGCTGACACCATGCTTGTTGTCCTTCGCTTCGACGATGGCGAGCGGTAATCCCGGCTGCCATGACAGAACATAATCGGCAAACTTCTTCTTCTTTTTATTTCGCGATGAAAGGTTGCCGCGCACAATGATGGGGCCAGGAGTCAACGTGACTTCTCGCCGAACTTGCGTGAATTGATCCCAGCCCGCTTGCTTGATGGCAGGGGTTATGAACAAGTCGCAAATATCGCTTTCGCTCAACTTTTGCTTTTCGGCCTTGTCCATATTACCCCCTCAGCAAACCTCACTTTACCCCCCCAAAAACGCCGCTTTAATCCCGGACCGCGTCTCTCGAGGCCCTCTGACAATCGAGGCGTTTTAATCGCTCGTACTCTTCAACCGCAACTACCACCACGACGCCGCGCCCGTGCTTTTGGACCAGCACGGGAGCCGCGCGCGCGGTATCGATCATCAGCCCGAATCCGTTCTTCGCTTCCCGCGCCGACATGATTTTCATGGCTGTTTCCCGCATGCCCCTTTGTTACGCATTTTAAGGCGAAATGGCTCTTTTGGACAATAACAAACTGGGACGCGATGGCGAGCGGAGCTGCGATATATGAGGTCTCCGCGCTGGCCGCCGCGATCATGATCGACTTCGCTACACGTCGTCTATGTGAATGTCCGGTTTTACCGGTCGCCCGACACAAAGCAGACTTTCTGCTCTCCCCCCTTGTCTGACCAGTCATCAAGGTTCTGGATTGTGATGCCGGCCAATCGAGCGGGAGCTGTTTGGCGTGTGTGACACAGGTGCCGTCGCGTCCCTTTTGTTAAATGCAGCCATTGCGTCCAGAGACTGACGTAACTGCCCCTGCTGCTTCAGATCTCTGATGGTGTTTCGGACAGTGTCGGGAAGTGCCTTTGGGGAGCGCGCGACGTCAAGTAACGTAGCGATATGTGCCTCAGCCTGATCTTTTTCAGGCTGACGCTCGTCGTGCCATTTCTCAATAACACGTGCACGCTGCTGCTCCGCTTCCCGACAACGGTCTTTAATCCAATCACGTCGGGTTTTCTCGCTGAGTAAAGTCTGAAGCAGCTCTTGCCTGTTCTCCAGATACTGTTGGCGGCTCATTTCCTGTTCCATAGGAACCGGGATCTGAAGCGGCGCAGGTTTCCGGCTGCTTAGTCCGAGATGATAGAGGATAAATTCGACCACATAGCGCAGGATCTCAGCCAGCTGGGCTAAAGCCTGCTGGAGCTGCTTTTCAGCTTCCGAAATCTTCTTCTGCCTTGAAAAAACCCATTGCTGGGCCTCAAGATCATTCAGGTCTTTGCGTGCTTGAAGAACCGCGTGATTGGCGTGTTTGAGCCTTTTCCAGCCGTCTTGCATCATCAGGATTATGCAGTGTGTCTGAATGTCCAAAGGACTTTCCGGCCCATAGCGCTTTTCCAGTGGGTGCTTTGCATTCAGAACCGCCCGTGCGGCTTGCATTTCTCGTTTCCAATCTTTCAGATAGATCTGAAAGCCTTCGCTGAGTTTTTCCGTATCCAAAGGCGAGGCAATGGACGGGAGGTGCTTTTGTATGGCTTTCACTTCGGCCTGAGCACGCTCCGCAAGTCTCTGTTTTTGCTGTTCTGACAAGAGTGATGGTTCGGTCCAGAGCAGGTCTTGTTCCGTCTGATTGACGGAAATTCTCTGCTGACGCCGAAGATCGGAGCGTTTTAGCCGTCGTGCGACGGGACGTAAGTCAATCGCAGCATGGATTGTGGCCTCTTTCTCTAAAAGCTCCCGAAAGTCCTTCATCCTGACTTTTGTCAGTCGCGTGAAGGAACCGATCAGCATTCCGTCACGGGTTTCAATGATATGGGCATCCCGACGCCCGTCTGTGCGATCCCCTGATCTCATACGCCAGTTCTTGGTGGCTAACAGATTTCGAAAGGCTGTCAGGTCATTGTCTGAGGCTTGCCAGAAGCTCAGGATTTCTCGCCTGGCTGTCGGGAGGTCAAAATCTTGCCGCTCCGTTATCCTGCGAGCTTGTGATGTATAGGCTGCAACCGGGCGGGCTGCCCCATCTTGAGGGGCCAATGCCGCAATCCTGTCAGCAGCATCATGGTTGCCATCTGCCCTCAGCGCCTTAGCGATAGCGTGATCATGCCGTCCGGGAACGAGGGAGTGGCCTAATCGCAGCTCTTCAACTCGAGCGATTTTCTCAAGGCGTTGCCAAGAAAAACGACTGCTGAGAACATGGTCGTCTTGCCACTCTGGCAGGAGAAGATGGCCATGTGTGCGGCCGTCCTTCTGATGGATGACGAGAGTCATACGGTCAGGATCAGCGGATAGCTCTGCACAGATGCGTTTCGCAAAAGACGCCAGTTGTTCATCCGTTACGGACACTGCGGGATTGAAGGCAATATGTCGCAGGCCGTAGTGGATACCCTCGCGTCTCGCTTCTTTCATCCAGTCTTTGAGGAGGTAATCGCTCCCGGACAGAATGCGGATGGCTTCATTCTTTGCTCCCGCAAGAACATGCTTAGAGACAGCTTTATGGCCACTCGACGTCTTGATGCGTGTCTCTTGCACAATCATAGCGAGGCACCTGCATCGCTTTCAGTGCAAGACCGGGCCTGCTATCTGGGCCTCAGCTTGAGAGAAAAAGCGTCGACGCCGTGGCAGAGGTAAAGAGCGGAGCAAGCGGTCAGCTCGGTCTTTGGTTGTCTCGATAGCATCGAGAACATCACCGCAGCGAACAGCCTCTCCGCAATGAGTTGCATGGGCAAGCTGGTTCAGGTTGTTGCCAATACGGCTGAGCTCGAGGCGCAGGAGGCGAAGTTCAGGGCCAAGCTCTGACGTTTGCTGTCCAGTCATCGCATGCTCTTGCAGCAGCGACCGAACATAATGAGCCGTGGTCGCATGGCCATGCCGTTGGGCTGTTCTGGCCCACACCTCGAGTTCAGCCGGATGGGCTCTGATGGAGAGACGAGAAGAACGAGGGGGCGACGGCGCTGGTTGGGAAGGCGTGCAAGGCATGACGGCATCCTTTTGAGGGGGTCAACGGGGGAGGAACTCCCCCTTGCCAGCTGTCGAATGGTTACCCTTGGGTAGCCATTCGACACTGCTGGCTAAAGACAGAAGAACCTCTGAAGAACAGGATACCAATTCGAAGCTCAGATTTCAGAAATGAACGTTAAAAATTTTTAACTACAGAGTTATTTGTGAGGAAATAGAAGAAATTTTCATCCTGAATTATATTCAGGAAACGTCGAATTTTCGGAATGCGAAAGATGAATATTGAATCGCTTCAACAGTTTTCTTGAGGTTCTGCATCTCAATGCCGCTTAAATATGTCGTGGCACCTTGGCTCTTATGGCTGGCTTCATGCCCGAGTAGGGCATCAATCCAAAGCTCCCGGATATCGCTGTTCTGGTTTCGCAGAAGTGTTGAGACTGTATGCCGGAACCCATGGAATGTGACTGCTGGGGGAAGCTCCATCATCATTTTGTAGCGTGAGAAGGCTCGACTGAAGTCAGCACCACGATTGCCATCCGTTGATATCTTCAACTCAGAGAAGAGATATTTCTCGCCTGCGTTCTGGAAATTCAGAATACCCCAATCAAGCAAAGCGGAGTGGATAGGAACGAGACGTTCTCCAGCTTCTGTCTTGGGCGACCAGTTGTCTTCAGGATGAGCACAAATGCGGAAGCATAGAACGCCATCAATAGTCTCAATGTCCCCATTGCGCAGATTGCAGATTTCTCCCAGACGCATGCCGCTATACGCCGCGACCATCGTGATGCCTTTGAAAGTATCAGCGGGGATACTGCACAAGGGCCATGGCGTTTGCAGAAGTTTGCCCATCTCCTCTGCTGTCCAGGCACGACGTGAGGTCTTTTTGGTCAGATTGAAGTCCCAATTTCCCCAGGGATTCTTCTCAACCATATCTCGGCGCAGGAGGTCGTTCCACAAAGAGGAGAGGCGCATGAAGTGGTTCTTCACAGTCTTTGCGCTCAGCGTCGATACATCGTGAGATGCGGCTCTTTCGATTTCTTCTTGCAGAGACAAATTCTTGGTCTTGCCGTGTGAGGCAGGCAACGAGAATAAGACATCCCTGAAATCACCGGCGACTTTGCCATCAATCTCGCGAATAGGCCTGTCGCCAAAAGCCTCAATGAAAAGCGCTACGGTTCTGCTGGTGTCTCTCTGAGTTTCGAGGCTTTTCGCAGGCTTGCTGTTCAAAAAGCGGTTGAGAGCCTCAGTGAGCAAAATGGCGGGCCGTGTCTTCGGTGTTGCTACGCCCTTTTTGGGCTTTGTCTCAGTTTCATTGGTCGCAGGCGCTGAGGTCTCGGTTGCAGCGCTCCGACCATCGAGCGCTTTTGTGAATGTACTCAAGAGCGTCTCATGAAGACGCTTGATTTCGTTCTCAAGACCTTTCTTCTCAGCGGCGCTGATATTGGAGGCCTCGATCAGTTTTCGCGTCATTGTCGTCATGTGATTCTGGCTGTCGAGCGCGACGGCAATGACTTTTTCGATGCCCGCGCTCAAGGCACGGACGTCGTGAGCGTGTTGCATAACGCTTTTGTAGTATTTGATTTGTCCAGCCATCTCCGCAGATGAGACGTCGTTCTTTCGAGTGGTCTCCTGCGTTGCGAGCATGTTTTGGTATTTTTCCAGAAGCGCCCGATAGACGTCGTCTTTAGTTTTGAAGCCGTGCTTCGTCATGAAGTCAGCGCTATCGTTTGCAGATGGCGGTTTGGAACGGCTCACGCTGCGAAGTCCTCTGAATAAATCACTCGTTTGCCCGTGCAGCTCTGCTGCGCGACGTCTGGCTTCAACTTTGCCTGCTGTTCCCAGCGAGATCCAGATCTCGCTTTTTCCGAGAATCGGACGGAGCGCTTGAGGCACAACACGGCGGAAGTGGAATCGTGAACCGACTTGCTTGAGCACGAAGCTTCTCCAGATTTTGGAGAAGAGCTTTGGAGAACCAACCCGCAGATTGCGGGTCATATCCTCAAATTTCTAATGAAATCAGAGAGTTATGTGGTGCGAGCTGCGGGACTCGAACCCAATGTTGCGGGACGCGTCCCGCAGCCAAACCCTTGAAAATACGTCGAAAACGCCGACGCCAGTCTTTCCATTGCCATATACTTAACGAGAGTCTGGCAGACATTCTGGTAACGTCAAGACGCCATGGAAGCGATATGAGCCGCATGTGTTTGGACGACTGGAAGCTCATCAGAGGGAAGGGGGCTGAGATGCCGGAAGACAACGATAAGGACGTTCGGGAGCCTTTGCGCAAAAGCCAGGAAGAGGCTTTGCAGTCCCTGAAAACGATAGGCCGGAAGTTACCCGCTGATTTTCGTTTCGAACGTCCTCAAGACCATGAGCGTTGAGAGCCGCCAATTGTCTTCACCGGCATGTGACGACAGCAAAGCTGTGAGGGTATCGTCTCGCAGTTTAACGTTCGGTCCGAAGTCCCAGCGCCTTTCTGCGCTGTGTTGATGTCAGGACAAACGATGCCCCTCATTTATATCAATTACCCGGTTGGGACCTTCAGCAAAGAGAAACAGGACGGTTTGGCAGAGACGCTGACCACCATTGCCCTGGATGCAGAACAGCTGCCCGACACGCCTTTTGTTCGCAGTACGACCTGGATTTATTTTCGGGAATACGCCGAGGGCATGGTTTATCACGGCGGCAAAACAGACGGTCGCAATGTGATTGGTATCGAGGTCAATGCCTTCGAAGGCGGCTTTAACACCGCTGCCAAACAAAAACTGTTTGCCGGGTTTACAGAGGCTGTCCGCGAAGCAGCGGGTTTGGCCGCTGATGATTTGGTGCCTGTCTATATTGTTCTACGGGATGTTCCCCCCGAAAATTGGGGTGTTTTTGGACAAACGATTTCATTGAATGACCTGCGCCATCCACCAGAAAATGCTGAGCCTGTGTAGAAAATATTTTCAGTCAAACGATGGGAGAAAATAATAAAATTTGAAGTATTTTCATTTTTCTTCTGTCGTTTTCTGAAATTCAGTTTCTGAATTGCTATCCTGTTTTCTGAGGTTCTCTTGAGCTGAGCCAGCAGTGTCGAATGGCTACCCATTCAACAGCTGGCAAGGGGGAGTGCCTCCCCCGTTGACCCCCACAAACGAAAAAGAAAACAGGATGCCCCCTCATGCCCGATGCTTCATCTCCATCCCGTATCCGATCTTCCCGCCTGTCCGTGCGTGCGTCTCCTGACGAACTGGCACGGTGGAGCCAGAGCGCCCGGTTTCTCGGCCATGCTACGACCGCTGACTGGGTCCGGGCATTGTTGCAAGATGCGGTCCTGTCTCACCATTGCGGCGGAACGGTCAGCCGTGAACTCCGTCAGTTGCGTGGCGAATTAGGACGGATTGGCAACAACCTGAACCAACTCGCTCACGCTGCGCATCTCGGTGATGCCGTTTCCTGTAGTGACACCTTGCAGGATATCGACCGCCTGAAAGACCGGACCGATCATCTGTTGCGAAATTTGCGTCCGGTTCGTGTCCAGAGGGCTCGGTCTGTTTCCGTGCCTCTCACGCACTGAACCAATAGTCATGTTCTCGCAGGTGCGACGCCATGATTGTTCAGGAAACCAGAATTAAGAGCAGCAGCGGACACCAAGCGGTTTCACGTCATGTTCTGTCTGGCGCAAAGAACGAAGCCATTCGCCTGATTGCAGGCAGTGACTACCTGTTAAAAGATTGGATGAAGGAAGCGCGTCGCGAAAACATTCGATACGGCTTGCGGCATATCGCTTTCAATCCATCCGAACCGATGACAGATCAGCAACTGTCTGACTTTGCAGGAGACATCTGCCGAGAACTGGGCGCTGACCCTGAGCGCATGACTCTGGTGATCCATCAGAAAGACGGCGGCACCCATGGCCACCTCTTATTGCCCGAATGGCAGGAGGATCATGTGCTGAGCAGTAAATTCACATGGCAGCGTCTGGAAAAGATCGCCCGTCTGGAAGAGCTGAGATTGGGTCACGCCCTCGTTCCCGGACGTCATGACCGGGCTATTGCGAAAGCTTTGAGAGAGGCCGGAAACTCTGAGGCCGCAGACAAGGTTGCGGCTCTGGTTCCTGAAGACAATTCGGCACGTCCAGTCTCTGCTTACACATCACAAGCGCGGAGAATGACAGAACGTCAGGATTTCGATTTGCCTGCGGCCAGACGCGAGATCATGGCGTTTTGGGAAAAGTCGGGAAATGACCTGAAGACGTTCCGCCGCCTTCTTGCTGAGAAAAACTGGCGCATGCGCCCCGGAGACCGCACGGACCGACGGCGGGACGCTCATGTGATTGAGACAGCTGAGGGTCTGCTGATCGGATCATTCACACGCCTGACAAAGGTCCGCACAAAAGATTTTCGTCTTCTTCTGGAAGCAGAGGCGTCGAGACCATCCCCTCTGGATCTTCGTCCTGTCGTGAGACAACTGGAGCAACAGGAAAGACGGCATCAGCAGCGGTCAGGGCGGAAACGTGCCGTGAAGGACCTGATCTGGGTTCCGCCAGCCTCATTACCAGCCCTGGATCGCCAGAGGCTCCATGAACAGGGCCGAAGAGAAGCGGCCGTGATCCGAAAGCGATTGCCGTCCATCGGTTCGCTTCGATACCCCGAACAGTTCAGCGAGGGGTTCGGGATCTATTTGAAAGACTGGAAGCAGGAGATGCAGGCTGCCCGACGCGTTCTGAATGCCCGGCATCCGCTCGAACGGCGCTATGGGCCGGACAGTCCGCTCGATATCCAGAGCGAATGCATCATGCGGATGATGAAAGACGGATGGAGCAGATTGAAGCAGGCCCATCAGGCCGTTGAGCAGGCGCGACAGGGGCTGGATGAACTGGAAGCTCGGAAAATCCTGTTCTCCCGGAAGAAAAGATTGTCGCAAGCAGAGGAGCAGTACCGCCAGGCGCTGGCTCAACTGGCCGAAATCCTGCGCTATCTCGTCCAGTTCATTCTGTATCATTTGGGGCTGAGCAGTCAGAAGCCTGATCCGATCCAGTGTCCAGTTCCGATAGAACGAGAAATGACATTGCAGGATTATCTGCAAGAGAGACGCGAGTTGCTTCAGACCCTGCTGGATGAGAAAGCTCGCCGCCTGTGGATCAAGGATCGCTGCCGGGAGGCAGAGCACAAACGGGCCCGGATGATTGCCCAATGGCATGTGGAGCGTGTGTCGGAATGTGAGCAGGCACAGCAGACCATTGCAAGGCTTGAGCGCTTGCACCGGCTGTCATGGTCGCTTCCCGAGGATGTTCGCATGGAAATCAGGGATTTGAAACGACAGGGGCAGCTTCAGATGGCCCTGAGGAAGCTGGAGCGTTTCGACAACAGGCATGCCCTGGTATCGCCGACACCTGCTCATCGCTCTGATGTCACTCGACGCTCTCAGCCAATGGCATTGCTAAAGAAGACGTCACCCACATCTTCTTTAGCTCCATAGGAAATGGGAGAGCTTGCGATTGCTGATGCCTCATGTCGGACATATGGATCTTCTGATAGTCGCCCTCTAAGCCGACAAAGTGTCGCTGCCGGGTTCGAGCATCGGCATATGTCTCTTTTTGAGAACTCGAACGACAAGACCTACCGTTTGCTACAACGCCCGCAGGTCGACGTACTGTCCTATGGCGAGACAGGTAACGCCTACCTAAAGTTGGGCTACTTGGGCGATTACCTAAGCATCAATCGTCTACCTATCTGGCCTTTACAATTGGAAAAGCCCGGCGCGAGGGCGAACCCGGATATGGACTCATCCAGACACGCTCACCAATGGCTAACGTGGGTGCGGCATAGACCGATTCCACGTGGCAGAAGATATCGCTGCCCAGTGTAGAAGCAAATCCCCAGTTATTGTTGTCGAATTTTTTGATAGTCCCAAATTCGCGAGGAGCCGTCGAGTAATAGAGACCTTCACAGGCCATCACAAGTTGGTCAGCAGTTGGGCGTAATGCAGGATCTTTCTGCATACATAATTTGATAAGCTCGAATATCGCAGTAACAAATGGAGCGAACTGGCTTTTTCTTACTAGAAGAGGAGGAGGTGGGGGCACTTTTGCTGCTTGAATTAGCGGTACGGCTTTGTAACCAGCGCCGAATGGTCGTTTGCCGGTCAGAATCTCGAAGGTTAGTGCGGCAATGGCCCAAACATCGGCGGGCTTATCTGCGTGCTTCATATCGTCAATCGTTTCCGGTGCCATGTAAGGCAAAGCACCGAGCGCGGTTTGAGAACTGGTGAGGCCGTCTTCATCACCTGCCACGGCTTCTTCAATCTCCTCTTGAGCCATTTTTGCGATGCCGAAGTCCGTAATCTTGAAACCAACAAAATCTTGGCCTCCTACGACCATGACGTTAGTCGGCTTGAGGTCGCGATGGATCACATTGACATGGTGAGATGCCGCCAATCCTTTGGCTAGATGGTGCATCACGCGTCCGGCTGCAAAGGGGTCAAGCATCCCGACATAGTTTTTCAGGAAATGGCCAAGATCGCAGCCCTCAATCAGTTCTTCGACCAGATAGAAGCGAGCACCTTCTTCGACATAGTCAAGCGTCTTGGCCACATTATCGTGGTTAACGCGAGCGCTGAGATTAGCACTTCTGTTAAAACGCTTTTCTGCGGTTGGGTTTTTGGGAGACTTGAGAACAACGTCACGTTCGAGTAATTGATCGTGGACGCGGTAGACTTCCTGCATACCGCCCTGACCGATATAATTGGTTATTCGGTACCGACCGCCTACAAGATCGCCGATCGCATGCAGCACACCACTCATAGAATTACCTCCGGATGCGTTACATCAAAAGTAATGTATCGCCTTTTGATGCCAAGAGTGGGTGCTCCTAACGTAATCACGCACGCGCCAGGTAAATTCTGTGGCGGAACAATGCGCATATTATTGATAAAAACATCACCGACAACATTGGTGGCGATAAAATCATATCCGTTGTAACTTACATTTACCGATCCCAACGAACCGGCGCTCAATTTCACGGCTTGACCAATCTGCTCAATGTAGTGAATTTTCTCACCAACGATCATGGTCGCCTTGTGTTGACCATGCAGAAGATGACGACCAATGGTGTCCCGGACTGTGTCCATGTTCGGTCGATTAGCAGGCTCTTTTGATAAGCACTGATTAAGGATAGAGGCAATTGCTGGCGGAAGGGCGAGCGTTTGCTTGGTGAAATCAGTCTCCACACTGGGTAAGCTGGGCGGGATTGAGCAAAGCGTCTTGGGCAGTTTTCCTCGGACGAGCTTTAGGGCCGTGGCTCCAAAGGCAAAGACGTCAACAGCCGACGTGAAGTTAACCTTTTGATCCGATGGAACGCAAAGTTCTGGCGCGATATAACCCCGTGTTCCGATTGTTCCGATAGTCTCGCAATTTACACCGTCAGTTCGAGACAAGCCGAAATCGAAAATTCGGAGACAGCCCTCAGCGTCGATTTTCATATTATTTGGTTTGATGTCGCGATGTACCACCCCGACTGCATGAATGTCAGCGAGACCGCAAGCGATCGCATAAACGTGGCGTAGAAATTCTCCAACCTCATTGATTGGGATGACGTCATTCAGATCTTGGCCGGGAAGGAACTCTTCCACAAGCGCAGTAACCGTACCTGAGCTATCTTTCAGTACATCATAAATCTGAACAACATGCTTGGATCGGATGGCACTTAGAGCCTTGACTTCATCGAGAATACGCTTCTTGTCTACCCCCGTTTGGAGCATCTTGACGAGTACAGGGCGATCCAGATGCTTGTCTTTGCACTTAAACGCGGTCGACATCCCACCGCCGGAAAAGGAAGCTCCATCTTTTTCATAGCGAGTGGGCAACTTCATTGTTTGTCCTCTTCGGGTGGGCTGGCGGGCGTTGAAAACTGAACATCGACTTCGTTGTTGGGTCCATCAAATTGCAACTGGGCAGCAGCTTCAGCTTTTGGAGTAGTGGGTCGCCGTTTGGTCTTGCGTGCCTTGCTTGCCCGCGATTTCGCTTTGGAGGCAGCAGGCTTGATCTCCTGTTCATTGTTGACGGCGCGGTCCGGAGCGGCGATCTTTTTCGAAGCGGGTCGCTCTTCGATCCGCTTGCTCGGTTCAGGCGGCTGATAGTTTGAGGACGCATTGCGTATGTGTTCCGAACGCTCCCATGCGTCTGGACCCGTGATATGGATCGCCAAGGTATCGTTAGGCAGGATGGCAAGCAGCTCGTTATCCCCTCTCGCGTCGTAGAGTTCCGCCTCGGTTCCTATGGGAAAGAAAATGGCTGAGGCGTTATCGCGACCGCCCGTCATGTCGGACAGCATCAGCAATTTTCGGACAAGGTCACCCCCTCCCGCAGCGGCACTTACGACACGTTGGAATACAGAGTGGGGAACATCGTGCGCACCGTCGGATGTCAAGAGGACCGAACGACAATAGCCTGGAACGGGGGCAATCTGAGCCTCCATTTCCTCGCCCATCCCGACGAACTGAAGCAATCGCGAGTCCTTCGGGGCTTCCCCTTGCCCTTCTTGCCGCTTCAAAAGAGCATTAATAGTATCATCGCGACTTAATTGCTCTACCACGCGGTCGGGCATGACACCGTAAATGCGGCTGTCGCCCACGTGACAAAATATTGCCCCATCATTGAATGAAATTACTGCAGACAGCGTTGTGCCACCGGCACCATGTAGTCGCTGATAAATTTGTGTGTTCGCAAATGCGATTGCCTTAGAAAGGCGCTCTTTCCAGCCGATAAGCGGGGTAGAAAATAAATAAGCAGTAAAGGAACTGGCAGCAAGAATCGCGGCCTCCCGGCCTTGACTCATGCCACCAAGACCGTCACAAATCATCGCAATAGTAAAATTCTCACGACAATCATGTGCATAGGACACTCGTGCGACGAGGCAGCAATCTTCATTGCGCTTTCGCACCTGCCCAACGCTTGATCCAATTGCGACACCGCTGTGCGTGCGAGTGGCGTTACCGGAGCCTTGAGCTTCTAATGCTCTCGCCAGTCTGTTTCGTATCCGCTCTATCAACCCTGCGCTCCGCATCCTAGAATAATAGTCTATTGTTCCGGCAAGAAGATACAAGCCCCGACGGAGTGACGTCGCTTGGCAGATGAACCTAAAGCCGATGCGGCGGCTTTCAGAATCCAAGTTTAACCAAAGATATGGCATAAATTAGCACATAGTCGTCGTAAAGACCTTCGATGTAAATGTCCTCTCAGGTTGTCATGCGTCCAACAGCCGACCTACTGCTTTCCCCCCCATAACCGCCGTCAGCTCTCCGGAATGTCTAATTTGAACGTTGGGAATTCCAGCGCTTCGATGACATTTTTCAGGTTCTGCACATCAATGGAACTGGTGTAGTTCATCGTCCCTTGACTTCGGTGTGAGGCTTCGTGTCCTAGCACCCGGTCAATCCATAGTTCTCGGAAGCTCGCATGCTGATTGCGAAGTTTCGTTGAGACTGTGTGCCGAAAGCTGTGAAACGTAATTTCCGCTGGAAGGTCGAGCTTGGTTTTGAGTTTTGAGAACGCCTGGCCAAAAGCAGCGCCCCTGACGCCTTCACTTGATGTCAGCAGGTCGGGAAACAGGAAATGCTGCTCCGGTTTCAAAAAGCTCATGATGCCCGCTTTGATAAGCTGGGAGTGAATTGGAACCAGTCTCGTTCCTGCGGCAGATTTCGGAGACCACCCGTCCTTTGGATGGGGGCGAACGTGGAAGCACGCCACCCCCTGCACATTCTCGATATCCTGGCAGCGCAGATTGCAGATTTCTCCCAATCTGAGGCCCGTATAGAGGGCCACATTCACCATCCCTGCATAGGTTCGACGGGAAATGCCGCGATGCTCCCATGGTGCCTGTGTCAGCACTGACAGCTCTTCATCGGTCCAACAGCGTCGTTCTGTCTTCTTGGCCGTATTGAAGGACCACTGCGCCCAAGGGTTCTTGGCGACAATTTCGCGTTGCATGAGTACGGACCAGAGTGAAGACAAGCGGGAGAAGTGGTTCTTCACGGTCTTGCCGCTGACCGTCTCCAACCCTTGCTCCTTTGCTGCCTCTACCGCTTTTCGAATGGGCAGGCGGTTCTTGGATTTTCCATGTGTTGCAGGCAGCCCGAGGAGCAAATCGTGAAAGTCTCCGGCCGTTGTGCCTGTCACTTGGCTGACAGGCAGATCCCCGAACGCTTCGATGAACAGGTCGAGCGTTGTTTTCGTTCCCTTTATCGTGTCTGCGCTTTTGCTTGCGTCATTCAGGATAAAGCGTTGAGTCATCGCGCTGATAGTTCGGGCCTTGGCCTTCTTACGGTTCTCTTGAGCCGGAGACGGCAAGGCTTGAAGCGGTTCGTCTTCTGCTCTCTTCTCAGCAGAGAGGGCAGGCACCGGCGTTAAAGCGCCGCTTGAAGCTTTGATATCGACGACCAGTTTGCGAAGCCCCGCAATCTCATCGCGCAGCATAGCCTCACGGGTCTTCGCGACGGCCGTACCCACAGCCTGTGTCTGCTTTAAGCCGTTGAGGAAAGCATCGGTCTGTTCGAAATGTCCTGCGATGATGTCCAGAAAAGTGTCGACCTGCTGCAGGTACGCCGCCATCTGGAGCGCCTGTTGGGCCATTTCGACCTCATGTTTGGTCTGTTCTTCTTGCAGGCGAACGTTGTGATAGTTTTCCCAATCCTTCACGAACTGCTCGTAGAAGCGAATGATATCGACAGCGGTTAGGGCTTTTTGTGCTGGCTCTGTCGTCATCCGCCGAATCTCCTCAAAGCACTGGCCGGTACGAGCATAGAGCAGAGCTGCTTTCTGTCGTGCCAGCAACTTACTGGACGTTTTGAGCGGGTGCGAGACCTCGCTTCGGCTTAGCCAACTCCGTAGGTCCAGAGGGACAGAACGCCTGAAATAATATTGCGACCCGACGATTCGCAGCATGCCGTCAGTTTCCCCATTCTGGGAAAGACTGTGGGACAAACGCCCTTTTTAACGCCGAGGCGCGTTTTTATATGCATTTTCAATAGGTTAGTGGTGCGAGCTGCGGGACTCGAACCCTCACGCTCTGCAAAATACCAAGCAGACAACACACTGAAAACGAACGACAATTTCAGCCGTTACCGTCCTTCAAGGTTGGTAATCCCGCACAACCTGCGGGCAACCCGGTGGAGCAGTCAAGCTTTGCGAAAGGAATTGCTCTCAGGTTGAAGAATAAAGTAGATACATCGTATAAACTTTTCCTTTGGAGGCTCCTATGCATGGTATCGTCAGAAAATGGGGAAACAGTGCTGCTGTCCGTCTTCCTGCCTCTGTGCTGGAGGCAGTCAGTCTGAAGGTTGATCAGGCTGTGGACGTCCGTGAAGAAGACGGACGGATTATCATCGAGCCTGTTCGTGCTGCGGCCCTCAGTCTGGATGCCTTGGTGTCTGGCATTACAGACAGCAATCGACACGAAGAAGCCAGCTACGGACCTGCTGTGGGTGGTGAAGTCTGGTGAGTGGAAAGAGTAAGGCCTCGTGGGTTCCAGATTGCGGGGAGATTGTCTGGTTGGAGTTTGACCCACAGGCGGGAAGAGAGCAGGCGGGGCACCGTCCTGCTGTTGTGCTCAGTCCTGCCAGCTACAACGCCAAGGCAGGCATGATGCTGTGTTGTCCGACGACTACGAAAATCAAAGCCTATCCGTTTGAAGTAGCTATTGCGGGCAAGACGGCGAGTGTCGCTTTGTCTGACCAGGTGAGAAGTCTGGATTGGCGTGTTCGGAAGGCAAAACTCAAGGGGAAGGTAACGTCAGAAGAGCTGGAAGCCATCCGTCAACGCGTTCGGCTTCTGGTCGGCTGAAAAGTCGAGAGTTTTTCAAGGGTTTTGAAGGCGAAAGAACGCGGGAGAACGCGGGAGCCAGCAGTGCTCAATGGCTACCCATTGAGCAGCAGACAAGGGGGAATTTTTCCCCCGTTGACCCCCTTTATTTATTAGAGATCTATATTGAAACTTGGAGATTTTGTATAATTATTGAATTGATTATGCCGCAAAAATAGTACCAATATAGTACATAATTTATTGGTATTGTGAGGCTATTATTTTTGAGATAATGGCATTTTTGTGTCCACATTGTTTTGTGTGGAGTGATATGGAATCGTAATATGATTAAGAAATCTACATTTGCCATCTTCTCTCTTTTTGCTTTGTCTGCATGCGCAACGCCAGGGGAAGAGGATCGGGCGAATTCGTATACTGCGGATCAGGTAAATTCTCGCCAGGAAGCTAAGGTCGTCAATATTTTGGCTGTATTGCCCGCACGAGTTCAAGTGAGCAATGCGCAGAACCAAAGAGCAGCTCAGATCGGTGGTGCTCTTCTGGGGGCAGGATTGGGTGTAGGGCTTGGAGTAGGAGTAGGCCATTCCGCAGGCTTGGGTGCTTTGGGTGGAGTTGGCGGGACTGCTGCTGGTGCTGGTGCTGGTTCTTTGGTGCCGGGGAAAGTTATGGTCGATGGTGTCTCTCTAACTTATACTCAAGATGGGCATACTTATAATTCTGCTCAAGTTGGAAAAATTTGTGAGTATAAGCCGGGTCAGGCTATTATGGTTATGACTAATGCGAATGTAACCCGCATTCAAGCCAATGCCTCTTGCCCTGTTCAGAAGTCTTAATTTATTATATTTAGGGTTTTCTTGATGCGCACTTTATTTGTTGCTACCGTTTTTTTGGCCTTTCCTGCTGTAGCAATTGCTCAGCCGGCGTTAAGCGATCAGATTAATGCTGTAGCTAATGCTCAGGCACAGGAGGAATCTTCAGAGCGTGCCCAGTATCAAGCGCAACAAGAGGCCTATCAAAGAGCTGCAGCTGCGAGGGAGCGCGCTGTCGAGCGCCAACAAGCGATAGTCAATGCTAACGTGCGTGCTCGTGCGGCTGCAGCCGCAGCTGATAAGAAACGAGATCAAGATTTTGAAGATAAAAATCGTGATTTGGATTTAGAAGAAAGACAGCTGCGCCTTCAGGCTGAAAAGGCGCGCGTTGCTCGCGAAAATGAATTTATTGATCGCGATCTACATAAAGAAGATGCCGAAACAGACGTTATTAAATCTAATGCCGATGTTAATAGAAACATAAGTACTGGTGAAAAAACTTTACTCGAAAAAAATGGTGATAAAGCTGCGCTTGAAGGTCAGGCTGCCGTCAAAAAAGAATCTGGTTGGTTCGGACATTAAGGGTGTTTTCCAAAGGGAGTAATCTCCCTTTTTTATTTTTTGATATGTTTCCATTTAAAAAAACGGGCATAAATTTGGGATATCAAGTCTCAAGAAGGATAAATTTTGATGTTCGGGCTTCTGGTTTTACTACTGTTGGGTGGAATTTTCGGATACGCTATCAAAACATATAATGGTTTGCGCTTCCGATCTGAAGGAGTGAAGCGGTCTAACTCTGATTTAATCGGAATGTTGCGTAAACGCGTTACGTTGGTGAACCAGTTGATAGATATTTGTAAAGGTTATGGTGAGCATGAGAAATTAACTCATATCACGGTTTCTGAAGGTGCCACTAACGTTGCTGAAAGCGCGAGCATAGCACGTGCTGCAAATACTGTTATTGATAGAGTAACCGCAATAGCATCAAATTTTCCTGATTTAAAAGCAAATCGTACTTATGAGAAATTAATGGACCAACTTCATTCTATAGAAGGAGAAATCCAAGAAAAAAGAGAATTATACAATAGAACGGTTGAATTGTATAATACGCAGCGCGCAACGTTCCCTGCAGTGCTCTTCTCCGATACACTAGGATTCCCAGAGGCACCATATTATCAAACAAATGAGGACGGTTTAGACGCAAAAATTGAATTCAAAACTGACGATGGTGCTATTCTCCGAGAGACGATGAAGCGTATTGGAGACAATGCGACGGAGCGTGGAAAGCTTCTGGCGCAGCGTGCTGGAGCGCAAATTGAAAATTTTAGAGAAGTAAAAAACGCGTCTAATTTTCATGAAAACGACCAAGATAAAGATGATGAGAATTCAAAGTAGAATTAATATTTTTTGTTGAATATTTTGGCTCTTTGAGGGGGTCAACGGGGGATGCAATCCCCCTTGCCAGATGCTTAATGGGTAGCCATTGAGCACTGCTGGCTCCCGCCTAACTCCAGCCTTTCCTGAAAAGGTCGTCGGGATAGACAATGGCCTCAACGGTCTGTTTGAGATTGGACGTTGTGATGCCACTGAGATAGGTCGAAGTGCCTTGGCTCTTATGCGTTGCTTCATGTCCCAAAAGCCTATCAATCCAGATTTCCCGAATGTCAGCCGAAGCGTTTCGGAGTTGCGTGGAAACGCTATGCCGAAACGAATGGAACGTAATTTCTGCAGGAAGCCCGAGGCGGGTTTTCATGGTCGAGAACGACCGCCCGAAGACTGTTCCTCGAACACCGTCCTTCGACGTATTGAGGTCAGGAATGAGATACGGGCCGTCCGGGGTGTCTTTCGGGGTGAGGAGTCCTGCCTCAATGAGTTTGGAGTGCACAGGAACAATTCGTGTTCCGGCGTCTGTCTTGGGGGACCATCCGTCTTCTGAATGAGGCTGGATGACAAAGCACGGAATACCGTCAACCGTTTTCAGGTCTTCTTTTCTCAGATGACAGATTTCCCCCAGCCTCATGCCGGAGTAGGCCCCTATCATTGTGATGATGCGGAATGTGCTTTCAGGGACAGAACTACTGGGCCAGTCGCCTGTCACCAAGGTGTGCAGCTCCTGATTGCTCCACCCCCTGCGGATGGTCTTGGACCCAATCTCAAAGCTCCATCCGGTCCAGGGGTTTTTCTTTACCAGTTCTCGCTGCAATAACTGCTTCCACAGGGCTGACAGCCGCATCATATGGTTCTTCACGCTCTTGCCGCTTAGAGTAGGGCGTCCGTCCTCTCTGGCACGGTTTGCTTCTTCTGTGAGTGTGAGACGGCTTTTCCGCTTTCCCAGAGACGCAGGTAGGGAAAAGAGCAAGTCCCGGAAGGCTCCGGCCTTCTCGCCGCCAATGATAGAGACAGGCGCGTCTCCAAAGGCTTGCAGAAACAGCTCTACGGCTCGTTGGGTGGCTTTTTTGGTATCGGCGCTGGCATGTGGGTTTTTGAGCACAAACCGCGTCAGAGCTTCAGACAGGAGCAAGGGCTGTGGCTTGCTCTGCCTCTTTTGGGTTTTCCGCATGTTCTGCGGTCGTGGTCTCCGTCTTGAGGCGGGCAAAGGAACCGCTTCAATGCCTGCCGCACTGTCGACGAGGCGATGCAGGTCACTCAGTGCGTCCCGCACGTGCGGGACAGCTTGTCGCTCCTGTCCCTCAGCCAACGCCCGAGAAGTCTCCTCAAGCAGTTCTGTTGTCCTCGCATGAAGCAAAGAGGCCCGTTTACGGGCTTCGTTCTGATAGCCGGTTTTTAAAGAAACCCAGATTTCCCGCTGATTCAGCGTCGAGCGAAGGGCAGGGGGGACGATTCGGCGGAAGTGATAAGTGGTGCCGCGAATACGGAGCATGAGACGTCCTTCAGTGGGGAAGGACGGTGGAGCAAAGGATACCTTTGCCCCATTTAAGCCGAAAAACCGTTCATTTCCGGGAAGTCTGTGGTGCGAGCTGCGGGACTCGAACCCGCACGCCCTTACGGACTCGAGATTTTAAGTCTCGTGCGTCTACCATTCCGCCAAGCTCGCACACGCCTCATGCTGCGCGCAGCAGGGCGGTCCCGTTTTCGCGCAACCAGCGCTCCGCTGCAAGGCGTCCTGGGCGACCATTTAAGCAAAAATGATCAACAAGAGCCCAAAAATCGGAACTATGGTCAAAATGTCTGAGATGGGCGAGCTCATGAATGATGACGTAGTCCCGGATTTCAACCGGGGTCATTAGCAGGCGCCAGCTCAGCATGATGCGACCCTGACGGGTACAACTGCCCCATCGTGTTCGAACGTCTCGTAAATCCAGACGGGAAGGAACAAGTTGCATTCTTTCGCTGTGGCGTTTTACAGCGGTATCCAGACGGTCTTTTGCAAGTTTAAGCAAAAAGTCCCGCACTCTGCGTTCGGTATGCTCGGCATCTCCGCTCACATGAAGTCCGTCATCGTCCAACCATGTACCGCGACGTGCAGTCGGTTCATGGAGAATGGGGACGAGGTTGCCTTCGATCATGATGTCATGCCCATGCGCCAGAACCGGCTGTTCAGGCAAGGACGTTAGAGACGTCGAAATCCAGTCCATATGTTGCTGGACGAACGCCAATCCCTGTTTGCGACTTATACGATCAGGCATTGTTACAATGACGCTGCCTTGCATGGCATCAATCCGCAGGGTCATGCGGCGGGCACGTTTCGAACGTCGCCAGACAAGGGGGACGGTCGGAGGAAGCATGAAAGGTGTTCTAGCCGGACTGCTTCAAGGACATGCAGGGGGGCGAGTTTTCAGGCCACTCTCCAGGCCAGTCAACAATGTAATTTTCCAATGAGCCCGCTTGCCGTTCGCTGATGCAACGACCGCCAGCAGATGCACCGGACGTGTGGACGCTGTCACGGGTGCCGCTGCGAAGGGGGTGCCATTCAGGCAGGTCAAAGCCGTCACGCAGTAATCGGTATGCGCAGCTTGGGGGAAGCCAGTCGATGTCCGCAAGGAGTTCCGGTGTCAGTGTGATGCAGTCTGGAACTTTGCGATGGCGCTTGAGATAACTCGTGCACCGGCAGGTCTGCGTATCCAGAAGGCGGCAGGCGACCGTTGTATAGACGACCTCTTCCGTGTCTTCATCGCGTAGCTTGTTCAGGCAGCAGCGACCGCATCCATCACACAGGGATTCCCATTGTTCAGGTGTCATCTGGTCCAGAGGCGTGGTCTGCCAGAAAAAAGGTACGGACGTCATGGACGATCCAATATCACACACCCGACTGTCAGGAGAACTGCCATTGTGCAGGACAGAAGTGCGGCTGGGAGCAGAAGGGGCAGCCAGATCAGTCGTACACGCGTTGAGAATTTGGCGCCTAGCCCTATTGCTGCGCGCGTTGTGCCAGCAGGCATACCTAAAAGTGTAGCTCCGAATGGAAGCATAACGGCAGGAGAGATTAAGCCGCCCTGAAGCACATCATAATATCGCCCGGTGAATATCACGCCTGCCTTATGTAACTCAGGAAGGGCGAAGGCGAGCGCGGGCCCTGGCAAAAGAACCAGAAGACCTAATAATCGTACATATCTGGCGGGAAGCAGGCGCATCAACAGTGTGATGACGGTGCACCCCAGAAGCAGTCCTGAAAGAATGGGAGCCAGATGAAGGCGGAGGGAGAGGGCCATCATGGCTGCTTGCTGCCATACCAATCCTGGAATCTCTGTTCCAGTTGATCCCCGTATTTTGTCCAGAATGCTTCGTTGACGGGTAATATTATCCCGTTAGGCGCTACTGCGCTGTCAGGGGTGTCATCCAGATGAAGGGACGTTTTGTTGAGGTGCTCAAGCGTCTTTGTGGCTACTTCGTTTGGCGTGTTGGCAGGAATCGCCCAGTAAAGGGGAGTACGAAGGACGACGTCTGGTTGGGCAACAAACAGCGAGGATGCCGGACCAGCCTTCACTTTTGTGCTGACGCTGGAAATTTCTGCCATGGGAGCGCTGGTCATCAACGCGCTGCTTTGTTCCATGATGCGTGCGGCATCGTCTGGCGTTTTCCACCACACGATATAGGGGCGCAGCAGATCCAGCTTATGGAAGGCACGATCCACACCAGCATGCGTGGAGAGTGCTGTGTAGATATCTCTTGGATCGATACCATCAGCAAGAAGCGCGATTTCAAGGGTTGTACGTGCACTCAGGCGAAGGCCGCGTCTGCCAGGATGGCGGGCAACATCCCAGAAATCTTTCCAGCCAGGAGCGGACGGCAGGCGGGACCTGTCCCAGGCGAGGGCAAGTGTGCTCTGGCCTCCAGGAACGCCGCATGATGTGTTGTTCTCAATAGGGCGAACCCAGTTCTTCTGGCAGGCTTCTGAAAGCTGGCTTCCGTTCAACAGGACTGCCGCCCAGTCCGCTCTTGCAGCATGGACGCCAACATCCAGAGTTGTCTTCTGACCATCCCACTCAATCAGTCGTATTGTGCTGTCTGCTCCTGCCAAAGCGTTGGCAGCGACAGTTCCTTCCGGGACACCCCAGCCGGGTGCAGGTGGGGCGGCTGGTTTTGTATTTTTCCGGTGTTTCGCGACGGAGTGTGTTCTGGAATGTTTATGCGCATGAGCCGAGGCTTCGGGCGTTGAAAAAACAGACGTGACGCTTTGGCCAATATGCGAAAAGAATCTTTCCACACTCGCGGATGCACTCTGCGAGGAGCTGGATGTAGTGGCATGGGCAGGCATATTCAGCGGAAGGCACTGAAAAAGCAGAAGACCCGTCAGCAGGCGTGAAGGACGTAAGGCACGACCGAGACCCGCCCGGATACAGACCGGGAGCGTTTGTCGCAAAAGGGAGGCGGGCCGGGACAGATGACGATCCTTAGTTCAGGGAGAAACGAGAGCGGGCCAGAAACCCACCATAAAGCGGCGGCACTTTAATACAGGTCGGGCCGAAGCGGAAAGGCCGTCGCATGTCCCGCTGGCCAGGCTAGTTGGACGGGGGAGCCGGGGCGGGGGAGTTTCTGTGTTTGAAGGGGAGGGCGACGAAGCTCGATTTCGGTGCCGTCCGGGCAACGGACTCGCATTCTTATATGGTCCCCGAGATGCACGGTCTCTGTCAGGGTACCGCGTACAGGCGGCATATCCTCATCTTCCAGTCCAAGAGACTGTGTGCCGAAGAAAGGAGAAATCCGGTCAGGCCGGACACAGACCAGACAGGCTTGTCCTTCAGCCAATTCGCTCTCGGAGGCAAGGGCTTCAACAACTCCGCCGCACGCAAGGTGGATGCGCGCAATATCATCCCCGATATCGAGCACCTGCCCGGTCAGGCAGTTAGCCTCCCCGAAAAGTGTAGCGACCTCGACGCTTGCCGGACGGTCGTAGAGGTCTGCGGCAGAACCAGACTGAAGGAGCATCTGACTTTGGAAAAACGCAATAGAGCCTCCTGCCCGTAAGGCGTCTTCTTTGCTGGGAACACTCTGAAGGATGCTGAGATCACGGGCGCGCGTCAGTTTTGAAAGCAGGGATGCCATTCGACGTGCTGCCTGTGGATCCAGTGCGGCGAACGGATTGTCGAGCAGGAGGACGGCGGGGGATGTAACGAGTGCTCTTGCAAGCATGACCCGAAGTGTTTGTTCTGGTGAAAGGGTGCGAGGTGCTGCTTTCCCCAGGCCATCCAACCCGAGAAGGGACATCATTCTACCTGCACCGGCGTCAGCTTCTGCGTGTTTTTGCCCTTGGGCGCGGAGTGCGAAAACGATGTTGCTCTGCACATCCAGGTGGGGAAACAGCGGGTCCCGTGTGCTGATCAACGCCACACCGCGCTGACCAGCCGGGCGTGATGTGATGTCGGTGCCACGTACAAGAATGCGGCCGCCCATTGAAGGAGAAAACCCGGCGATCAGATCCAGAATACCGGACAGCACGGCTATGTCTGTACCATACGCTGTCACAGTCTCGCCTTGAGGAACAGACAGATCGAAGGCTTCCGCCTGTAAACCGGGACGAAGTGCTTCCAGTTGAAGGGCCATCGTCACACGGGGAGCGGCCTGACCTCTGGGGTTGGTAAGTGGAGCGCCGGGTGGGCGGGGCATGCAACCTCTGATAATGGTTTTGCGTTTGAAGTGAGATACAGGGCTTGATTCCCAAGCCCCTACTATATTGCAATGAGGGTTTGAACATGAGCCGTGATACCGTCAAGAAGAACATCGAAGTCGCTGCAGAAACCACGCAGGAGCAGATTGACAGTCTTCGCAAGCAGGTTGAGCAGATCCTGAACGACTATGTCAGTCCTGTGCTGCTACAGGCTGCTGATCGCACGGAGCACGCCGTTGCAAATGCCCGTAAAATCACGGATCATGAAATCGAAAATGTATCGACGCGTGTGCAGTCGCGGCCTATCGCCGCTATTCTGATCTCGGCTGTGGTCGGTTTCCTGGCGGGCCGTTTTTCCAAATAATCGGCACGTAACCTTTTCAGGCGGGAAGCAGGCGATTTGCGCAGGCCTGCACCCGTCCTGTTTAGAATAAAGGCGAACGATCCTCCATGAAGCCTATCGAACTCGGTCAGGAAGTCCTGTCCGCCCAAGGCCAGATCCTCTCACGTTCCGCGATGCGAATCGGCCGTCGGGTGGCTTGTGCTCTTGTTGCAGTCGTCTTCCTGCTGTTCGCCGCCATTTCTTTTCACGGTTTCCTTTGGGCTTTCTTTATCAGTGTTGCAGGACTGAGCTATGTTAAAGCCAGTCTCTGTGTCATTGGTGTGGATATGCTTTTTGTGGTGATCTTCGCTGCGCTGGCGGCTTGGTCCATCCCCGATGTGGTTGAAATCGAGGCTCGTATCCGCCGTGACCGTAAGCTCGTCGAACTGAAGCAGTCTATTGCAGTCACCGCCGTGACGGGGCTTTTGCTTGGACCGGCAGGACGTTTTACAGGCCGGAAACTCTTTTCACTCATCAGAAGTTTTTTCAGTTATTCCAAATAAGACATTTTATGACTGATTTTTGTCAAAGCCATCTGGCCACCCGTGGGTTAATGGCGTAAGGACTTCGCCTGTGCCGTGATCACGCCCTTGTGGGAGTCGTCACGGACTTGCGAGGAGTCCCGTGGAAAGTTCGTCGAACAGTCCGTTAGTTGGCAGTAAGGTCACAACCTGATGCTTACGGAAGTTAATCTCTTCGGCGTCTTTGTCGCACCCCTTTCAATCTATGCCGTTGCAGCAGTGTTCGTAACATTGTTGTTGAGAAGCATTCTGTGGCGGACCGGCGCCTTAAGCTGGTTCTGGCACGTCGCTCTATTTGAAATAGCGCTCTATGTCTGTGTTCTCTGTCTGCTCATCCTTTACGTCTAGGAGGGGTCGGCTATGAACTGGACCCGCAGTGTGATCCGCGTTCTGCTGACTCTCATCGTACTGGCGATGGCCATTGGCCTCGGCCGGACCATGTGGGACATTTACGTTCTTGCACCATGGACGCGTGATGGACGCGTCCGTGTGTATGTGGTCGATGCCGCTCCCGAAGTGTCCGGGACGGTTGTGTCGGTTCCCGTTGTGGATAACCAGTTCGTACATCGTGGCGATCCGTTGTTCGTGCTCGATCCTGTGCGTTTCCGCCTTGATATTGATGCGGCCCGTGCCCGTCTTGCTGGTGCGGAAGAAGACCTGAAGCTTCGCTCCTCCGACGCCAAGCGCCGTATGGGACTGGGTGGCATTGTTTCTGCTGAAGAGCAGGAAGACTTCAACTCGAATGTCGAGACGCAGCGGGCCAAGGTTAATGCGGCGAAAGCTGAACTGAATACGGCTCTGCTCAATCTTCAGCGTTCGACGGTTTATTCACCCGTTGACGGTTACATTACCAACCTGAATCTTCGGGTTGGTGACTATGCCCATGCTGGTCAGCCCGGTCTGGCTGTCATTGACGCGCACAGTTACTGGATCAACGGATATTTTGAAGAAACCAAGATGCACGGCGTGCATGTCGGTGACGAAGCCCGTGTGAAGCTGATGGGATACAAACAAATCCTTCCTGCGCACGTCGTCAGTATTGGTCGTGGTATTAATGATCGTAACGGTGTGTCTGACCGTCTGGGTCTGCCGGACGTGAATCCGATCTTTACCTGGGTCCGACTGGCGCAGCGTATTCCGGTTCGTCTGGAACTGGATAACGTTCCGCCGGAAATCACCCTTGCGGCCGGTATGACCGCGACTGTCACGATTGGCCGCGAAACGCCCGGCGCCCGTGGCAAGCTGACCACCTGGCTGCAGAATCATCTCTGATCATGTCCCGCAAACTCCTTACCCTCGCTCTCAGCACCTGTCTGTCGCTTACGGCCTGCACCGTCGGGCCGAATTTCAAGCCAGACAGGATCAAGGTGCCTGACTCTTTCGTTGAGCAGCCTCACTCGGTGACGGCAGAGGAGATTGCCCGAACGGAAGCGGACATGAAGGACTGGTGGGCGCAATTCCACGATCCCATGCTGAACGAACTGGTCGAGCAGGCGATCAAAGGGAATTACGACCTTCAGATTGCGTCCCAGCATATCGTGTCCGAGCGTGCTGTCCGTCGACAGGCGCAGGCAGCCTGGTATCCGCAGCTTGATGCGGCCATGGGCGGCGGTGATGATCGGTATTCCATCAATGTGGACAACTGGCCGCTCCGTCCTGGTAATCCTGCAAACCGTCCTCAGGCATCTGTCCTAACCTATGGTGCGCGTGCGAGCTGGGAAATTGACCTGTTCGGGCATATTTCCCGTCAGGTGGAAGAGCGCAAGCGGCTGGTTGAAGAGTCCATTGAAAACCGTCGCGCCATTCTGGTTTCGCTGCTGTCTGAATTGGCATCGGATTATGTATCGCTTCGCGGCGTGCAGGAGCGGTTGGCCGTTACGGAGCGCAGCATTGATGTGGCACAGCGCTCTCGTGAATTAACGGAAAAGCTTTATACGCACGGTCTTGGCAATACACTGGCTGTAGCGCAGGCGCAGACCGAAGAGCATCTCGAACGCTCACGGCTTGCCCCTCTTCATTCTCAGGAAGAGCGACTGATCCATGCGATTTCCGTGCTGCTGGGTGAAATGCCCGGCAAGCTGGAAGAGGAGCTGGATGTTCGCAAACCGCTGCCAACAGTGCCGACGTTCCCTGCATCCCTGCCGTCGATTGTTCTGGCCAATCGCCCGGATATTCGGGCGGCTGAGGCGCATTATGCTGCTGATACCGCGCAGGTGGGTGTAGCGGTCGCGAACCTCTATCCGAAGTTCATGATCCCACTGACGTTCAACCCGAATGCCTCGGCGGCTTATCAGGCGTTCCAGATGGGTGGTATGGCCTGGAGTTTTATGATGATGGCGTCTTTGCCGGTCATTCATGGTGGTCGCTATACCGCCGAGATTGCTCAGGCCCGTGCAGAAGCAGAAGCCAGCCGGTTGGTCTATCGCAAGACAGTGCTCAAGGCATTCGAGGAAGTTGAAGACTCACTGGGCGACTGGCGGCATGACGATGAACTGGTCAGTCAGCTTGAAGATGCTGCCCGGGATTCCGGTCTGGCCCGTGACAGGGCTCAGAAGCTGTTTGGTGCTGGTCTGACAGGATATCTGAATGTCCTGACCACCGAGCAGACGGCTCTGACCGCGCAGGATCAGGCCGTTGTCGGGCGCACGGCGCGCCTGCGCGATGCTATTGCACTTTATACAGCCATGGGCGCTGGCTGGCAGGGACGTCAGCTCACGGATACGCGTCTGCCAGTTGAAATCGGGAAGCAGAACGCTCTGGCGCGCGCCTTTACGCGCTGAGTGAAAAACGTGGCGGTGCGTTGTTGTCCGTGGCAGGTTTCGGGGTGTGTCACGCAAGGGGACTGAGATGTATCGTTTCCGCCGCTACCTGTTTCTTCTGGGGGTGCTTGCCCTCCCGCCTTCGACTGCGCTGGCTGCGACGGAAAGTCTTGTTGAAGCGCCGGGTCCGCAGGGTGTCTTGGCAGGAACCTTCCTGAATGCGGGAGCGAAAAGGCCGGTTGTTCTTCTCATTCCCGGTTCTGGCGCAACTGATCGCAACGGAGACAGCCTGACCTCCATAAAACCTGCGACGCTTCGTCTGCTTGCAGAAGGGCTGGCAGAGCATGGGATTTCTTCTGTCCGTATCGACAAGCGGGGTATGTTCGGAAGCGCGCGGGCTATTCCTGATGCCAATAACGTCACAATCCATGAGTACGTCACGGATGTGCAAAGCTGGATAAACACGATCCAGCATCAAACTGGCATTTCCTGTATGTGGGTCGCAGGTCATAGTGAAGGTGCGCTTGTCGCCCTTGCTTCGGCGTCCTCGGTGAAGCCTCTATGCGGATTGATCCTGCTGTCTGCGCCAGGGCGATCAATAGGAGAAATTCTTCGGAGTCAGCTCCATGCGGCCCCCGGCACACAAAGCCTTCTGCCTCAGATTGATGGAGCGTTGAATGATCTTGAAGCAGGGAAAACTGTTGATCCCCAGACGCTGCATCCGGGCCTGCGCACCCTTTTCCGGTCTAATGTTCAGCATTATCTGATGGATGAAATGCGTTATGACCCGGCAAAATTGGTGGCTGCCTATCAAGGTCCCACGATGCTGGTTCAGGGTGGACGGGACACGCAGATCAGTCCGACGGCCGATTTTGATCTCCTCAAAGCCGCTGCGCCAAAAGCGGACGTACAGTATCTGCCAGAGGCCAATCATATGCTGAAGGATGTGCAAGGTACTGGCAAAGCGGATTTTATGAAGGCCTATACAGACTCAACTGTGCTTTTGGACCCAAAACTTGTCCCGCATATTGCAGAGTTTGTCCTCAGTCATTGACCCGGAGCGACGGGCGTCACACATCTGGGGATAACGGAGGAACAACACATATGGCACAGGATGGACATCCGGCTGAGGACTACCTCAACCCCAGGTTGGAAAGCCTGATTGCAGACGGCGTGAAGGCGGGTTTTGCGCGTGACGTCGTGATCGCAGTCCTGATTGACCTGCTGGATGATGGCCCGGCAGATGATGCGGAGGTGAGATGAAAGACCCTTATTCGGTTCTCGGTGTTGCCAAGACAGCGACGGACAAGGAAATCCGCAGCGCGTACCGGAAGCTGGCCAAGCAGTATCACCCTGACCACAATCCTGACAGCAAGGATGCCGAGGAAAAGTTCAAGGCTGTCGGACAGGCCTACAACATCATCGGAGACAAGGAAAAGCGCGAGCGTTTTGACCGTGGCGAGATTGATGCTGAGGGACAGGAACGCGGGCCATTTGGTGGCGCAGGGTTCGGTGGTGGGCCGGGCGGCGGCGCGCATGGCTTCCAGGGCAATTTCAGTCAGGAAGACCTGGGGTCGTTCTTCTCCGATATGTTCGGGGGCGGTGGCTTCAGTGGGGATTTTCGTCCCGGTGGCGCTGCCGGACGGCGGGCCTCAAAAGGATCGGATCGGCGGTTTTCCGTAACCATCAGTTTTGAACAGGCTGTTCTGGGCACATCTCTTGATCTTGCTTTGGGAGAAGGAGGGCATACGGAAGTGCGAGTGCCTCCCGGAGTGGAAGACGGCCAGACCTTGCGTGTTCGTGGCAAGGGGGCTCTCGGTCGTCCGGGGATGGATGGACAGCCGGGTGTTCCGGGCGATGCGCTTTTGACCATCAGTGTCACACCTGACAAGCGTTACACCCGCGACGGGCGTAATCTGCGCATCACCCAGAATGTGGACCTGCGAACAGCGGTTCTGGGCGGTAAGGTGACGGTGTCGACGCCGAAGGGGGATGTTGCGGTCAAGGTGCCCAAGCATTCTGACAGCGGGAAGGTTCTCCGGCTGGCGGGGCGTGGCGTTGGTGCAGACAAAAAGCATCCGGCAGGTGATCTGTTCGTGACCCTTCAAGTGCATATCGGGACTGTCTCGCCTGAGCTTGAAGCCTTTTTTGCTGCTCAGGAGGTCTGAAAATGGGCATGGTCCGGCGCGCGAAAGCGCGTCTGCCAGACTGGCCATGGCGGCAGATCATTGGCGGTATTTTCGCGATTATTTTTGTCGTGGCTCTAAGCATCATGGGGGCGCATGCGCTCATCCTCGCCGGGGAGTGGCATTTGCCCTAAAGTAAGGCCCGTCTTTGCTTTTGACGGGTATTTCATGGCGTCCTTTTCTTCTTCTCCCGCTGTTCAGGATACCGGGGCGCAACGCCGCCGGGCCTTTACTGTCGTACTGGCAATCGAGCTGTGGGAACGGTTCGGCTATTACGGGATGCAGGCCGTTCTGACGCTGTTTATGGTGCAACAGCTTCGGATGGCAGACACAGCGGCCAATCTGATGATGGGCGCTTTTTCCGCTCTGACATATATCACGCCAGCATTGGGTGGCGTTCTGGGAGACCGTGTTCTGGGAACGCGGCGGACCGTCGTCATGGGGACCGTGTCGCTGGCCCTTGGTTATGCCTGTCTTGCAGCGTCCCTGAATTCCACGACTCTTCTGTTGCTGGCTATGGCTCTGATTTCTACGGGGAATGGTCTGTTCAAGCCCAATGCGGGTAATCTGGTCAGGCGGATTTATGAAGGGGATGATGCGGCGCTGGATGCCGCATTTACGCTCTATTACATGTCCGTAAATGTCGGCTCGACCGTTTCGATGCTGCTGACGCCGTGGTTACAGGTCCATTATGGGGCACCAGTTGCGTTTGCCACATGCTCCGGAGGGCTTGTTGTTGGGCTGCTCTATTATCTGTGGCGGTCCAACTGGCTGGATTATACGGCGAGTCCGATCGAGCAGAAAGGTATCCCGCTCAGTCGCTTTGGGCTGGTGGGACTGGGGTTGCTGCTCCTGACGCTTTTCAACGCGTGGATCTTGAGCAGTGATGGGCTTGCAAGAATTTGCGTCATTGTTGCGGGGATTGGCCTGGCTGTCATCTGGGCGGTATTATACGGCCGCGCGCCGGCAGAAGAACGGCCCGGGCTGAAACTGACCTATCTGCTTTCCCTGCAGGGAACGATCTATCTGATTTATTATCAGCAGATGATTACGTCCCTCACGCTCTATGCCTTGCGGGATGTGTCCGGTGATTTCAAAATTGCTGGCGTCACGATCCTGCACATGTCTGCCGGACAGTTTCAGGCTCTCAACTCGCTCTGGATCATGGCGCTCAGCCCGATACTGGCCACCGTGTACAATCGCTTCGGTGCACAGGGCCGGGATCTGTCTATCGCCCGCAAGATGTTGATCGGATATGCGATGGTCGCACTGGCCTTTGGTGTCTGGTGGTTTGCGACGACGGCAACGACGGGCCTTGTTTCTCCATGGATCATGGTTGTGGGCTACGGGCTGCTGTCCTTTGCGGAATTGCTGACCAATGGTCTGGGCCTGGCCATTATCGCCCGCTACGCTCCGGCAAGGCTTGGTGGTTTCATGATGGGCGGTCTTTATCTGCTCTGGGGCATTGCCATGTATGTGGGCAGCGTTATTGCGAATGAGGCTGCCATGCCGGCCGATGTGGCGACGTCTGCTGGCAATGTTCTTTATGCGGGTTTGTTCCGGACGCTTTGTGAGATCGCTGTTGCGATTGTCGTGATTCTGGCTTGTATCGAGCCTTTGACGCGACGTTGGGATCGACAACACATAACTGTGAACAAGAAACTTTCTACGATTTCTTGAACGTGAAACTTTTGTAATTCGGGAGAAAACCTAGGAAAATGATTGGACATCATTTGTCTTAAATCTCCCGAGGGTGCCGATTAGGAAAACAAGCGTCTTCCTCTCTCTATTCCGGACCGGTATCGGCCTGTATTGGACAGTCGTTCACGATTTTCCAGCTACAGGCCACGCGAGAGGGACACGCGAAAAGAAATGCAGAGGTTTAGAAGCGGTTTGACGAAGGCTCTGGGGACGGCCTGTCTTTTGAGTACGGCTCTGTCCACATTCCAGATTGCACACGCCGAAACGGCTTCTGCATCTTCTCAAGGATCGGCAGAGCAGCCTCGTGCCCATAACAGTGCGGGTCACCCGGTTCTACGCACGAAATCCATCCAGCCCAGCCCTCTGCTGGTCAAGCCTGCGCCGACGCCCTCACATCTGGCAGCCGCGCAGCCTTCGGATACAACGGAAAGCCGTTTCTTCCCTGCCAGCTTCCACGATTGGTTGACCCAGAGCACCATGACAGGGGACTGGGGCGGCTATCGGACCTGGCTGACGGAAAAAGGTATCAATATCGGCGGGCACTTCCTGCAGGACAGTGCTGGCAACCCTATGGGGGGCAAGGCCAAGACCGTTCGGTATGCGGATGAGTTTGGCCTGAATATTGACCTTGATCTGAAGCGGCTGACGGGCTGGAACCTTGGTCTCTTCCACTTCCTGAGTACGGCCCGACAGGGGTTGGGCATTGGGGCCAAGCTTCCGGCCCTGGATAGTCCCCAGCAGATCTTTGGATCGGGTGAAACCGTCCGTCTGACCCGTCTGTCATGGGAAATGCCGTGGAACCGGTATGTCTCTACGGAAGTGGGTGAAATCAATACCGAGAACGATTTCGAACAGTCCTCCATGTACTGGGGCATGAGCCAGTACTGCCAATTCGAGTCCAACGCCATCTGCGGTATGCCGCAGTCTGTCGCGATGAACTCGGGTTATGGATATTACCCGACAGCACATCCGGGTGCATGGGTGAAGTTCTACCCCGCCGGGAACAATCATTATCTGATCCAGTTTGGTGCGTATTCGGTCGATCCGACGATTGCCAATACGCATAACGGCTGGAAGATGAACCTTCATGGCGCAACGGGCACGTACGTTCCGTTCCAGCTTGGTTGGCATCAGGGCGGCAAGGATGATTACAGCGGCCCGCTTCAGACCAATATCAAGATTGGCGGCTACTGGGACTCTTCTCAGGTCAAGAATGTCTATGGTCAGCTTGGAACATTCGGCGTTCCGACGGAATATCTGATTTCGGCGCCAGTCCAGCAGGTGCGTGGTCGCTTTGGTGGCTGGTTCCAGTTTGACCGGATGCTGGAGCGTGACAAGGCGGATCCGAACCGTGGAACATCGTTCTTCGGCTCTTTTACCTGGGGTGATCCGCGTACGGCGATTGCGCCTTATTTCATCACATGGGGTATTACGCGCAAGGGCACCTTCAAGGATCGTCCGAACGATACGATCAGCCTTGGCATGAAAATGCTGTGGGTGAACCCGAAGCTGACCATCTGGGCGCGCCAGATGCAGGCGGCGGGGGCAACAGGGCTGTACAAGCCTTCTGAAGAACATGCCATCGAACTGAATTACGGCTGGCGCCCGACGCCGTGGCTCGTGATCCGGCCTGGTGCGCAGTACATCATGCATCCGGGTGGTACCAACCGGTACAAGAATGCGCTGCTGATGGATTTCGAGACAGGTATTACGTTCTAAGTTCCGGCTCGGAGCAGATATGAAAAACGCGCCCCTCTTAATGGGGGGGCGTTTTTTTGTGCCTGATGTCTGATTGGAAATCAGAGATCGGTTGTGAAAGAGAACTTGAACGTCCGAGGCAGGCCCTGAAGCAGATAGCCGTTGAACGCTGAAGACCAGTAACGGGTATTGGCGATGTTATCGATGCCGAAGCGCAGCGTGACGGGCTTGTGATAGGTTGTGAACGTGTAGCGTGCGCCCAGATCAAAGCGTGTCCAGACCGGGATATGAAGAGTGTTGGCTTGATTGACCCATTGCTTACCCGTGTTGACGACGCGTCCGACCACCGTTGCACCCTTCAGGAAAGGCAGGTCATATTCCAGATTGCCGTTGATCGTGTAGTTGGGCACGCCGATCGCCGTGTTGTCATTATAAGTCCCGCCGGCTGTGCGGCGTAGAGCGGCCTGGATGAGAGTCCCGCCACCATTGAAGCGTAGTCCGGGAAGGATCTGGCCGTTGACGGTCAGTTCCATACCGCGGTTTCGCTGGAGCCCGTTGACACGATAGATGTAGTTTCCGGTTGTTCCCAGCGCTTCAGAATACGCATTGGGCTGTGCGATTTGATAGAAGGCCAGACCCGCACTGAACCGCCCGATGTCGTATTTCGCACCGATTTCGTACTGGGTGGATTTGTAAGGCGGAAAGACTTCCCCAAGATTGATGACATTTCCTGAGGCCACTGCTCCTTTGGTCAGACCTTCGATCCGGTTGAAATATATGGATGTCTGGCGCGTTGGGTGAATGACCAGCCCCACAACCGGTGTGATGGCGTCCTGGTCGTAATGACTGGACTGCGCGCCGCGACCGGTCTTGCTGTAGGCGTATCCGTTGATCAGCATGTTCTGGTAGCGGAACCCACCGGTCAGCGCGACGCGACCGTTCAGAAACGTCATCGTGTCTGAAAAGAACAGGCTGTAAAGCCGCGTCCAGCTTGTTGTCTGTGGGTTATCCAGTACGCCGCCAACAAATGTCTCAGCCGGGGCGGCTTTCTGCGTCGTGTTGTAAAGATTGGTGGTGAGAGGGGTCAGGGACATCGCATAAGCTGCACCGGTATCTTCCCAAAGGGCCGATCCACCGGCGTTGACTTCATGTTTGATGAAGCCTGTGCGGAAATGCGCGCGAACGCCTGCGCGCGTGCTTTCGTTTGTCTGAGAATACGGCACATACATGGCTCCGGCTGTTCCGTCGCCTGTCGTGGGATTTGTGATGGTCGGGGTGGAGTAGTTGCCTTTTTCATCGCCGTGAAGGGCACCAAATGCGCCGTATAGCGTGACATTTTTCGAGAGGTCGTGCTCGATATTGAGCATCCCGAAAATGTAGTTCAGATCGTTATAAGCCCATTTTTGCCCGTAATTATGGGATGGCGAAACGGCACGCGGCACGGACGTGACTGCGCTACCCAGGAAGATTGCGGGTCTGCCGCCATCGACGCCCTGGTTCTGATAATTCATGTCCATTGAGATACGGGTGCTGTTATCCCGGCTGTGCCAGTCAAAATCTGCACCCAGAGCCGTCGAATGGCGATATTCGTTATTGATGGAATCTTCGCCCGATTGTCCTGCGACATTCAGGCGGACGCCAAACTGTTTTTCCGTTCCGAAGCGCCGCCCGACGTCGATGCTGCCGTCTCCCATGGCGCTGCTGGTATACCCTGCGCTCAGGCGTGTAATCGGTGCATCCGTGGCGTGTTTGAACATGAGGTTGATGTTGCCGCCGATGGCTGACCCGCCCGGTGCAGCCCCATTCAGAAATGCGCTGGCTCCATTGAGAACCTGCACGCTGTCATAAAGCTGTGGAGAGACGAGCTGGCGGGGGGTGATGCCGTACAGGCCGTTGATGGCGACGTCGTCTCCGTTCACGGCGAAGCCACGAATGACGAACATCTCCGAGAAATTGCCGTATCCATACGTGGTGCGGACAGAGGGATCGTTTTCCAGAACCTGTCCGAGCGTCTGGGACTGCTGGTTTAGAATCATGCTGGAAGAATAGCTGCGGATGTTGAAAGGCACGTCCAGACCTTTCTTGTTTCCCAGAACACCAAGCTGACCACCGTTTGTGACTTCCATCTGGTTCCGGCGCTTCGCCTTGACGACGATTTCTTCATCATTCGGAGTCGACGTTTTTGAAGCGGGGGCTGTGTCCTGGGTAGCCTGCTGCGATGCAACGGAAGAGCTGGTCGCGGCTGTCGCAAGGATAGGGAAGGTGGTGCCGGCTAGGAGGATGCAGGCCAGGCGGCTACGGGATCGGGCAGGTCTGGTGTGGAAGATCGGATGTACGCGCACGATGGAAGCCTCGATTGGAGGAGAAGGTGAGCGCTACATACGGGAATGAGAATTAATCTCAAATAGATTGATGTAACGTAATATGATTTCGGGTTCAGCGTGGCTTTTGCGCCATAAAACAAGCGGAGCCTAAAAGAGGCTCTGCTATATCGTCAGATGCAAAGTGGACTGCGTCAGAGCACGACTGTGAACTGGACTCCCAGTACCGCCGCATCATGGAATGTCGTCGTGGCACTTGGGCGCTGGATATACTGAAAGTCAGGCTGAATCGCCATCGCACGGGCGACATGGGCGCTGTAGAACAGTTCGTACACGTTCTCATGACTCTGCGGACCATAAACCGCGCCCCATTGTGTATCCTGATAAGGAAGATTGAGGTTTTTGGAAGATTCCTGCTGGAGGGCGGCAGTCGTACTCATGTCGAAATGCTGCCACATTGCGCCGACGGTATCGAGAGGCCGCCCCCACGCTTTGCCTGTATCCAGCATTCCAACCCATGTGTGATCGCGCATGGAAACCGTCTGGCCGTCACTATACATGGCGCCTGCCATGAGGATCAGACCATTGGTATCGCCTGGGCCATTGCGCATGAGCATCTGGTCCATGATGAGCCATGCACTGTTTCGGCCCGCTTCGTAGCGGCGAGGCAGGCCGGTCTGCTGCCAGGAGTTGCCGTGAATGTCTTCGTAAAGATTGGGATAGCGTGAGTTGTCGTAGGAATAACCAAGTTCGTAGTGGCCAACGAGGCGGTTTTTCCCGAAATGTGGCACCCATCCAATCTCAATCGGTGTGGAGAACTTGCCCAACCCGGACTGGGCCCATGACCAACCGGAGATGCCGCCGTTATAGGCATGAGGGCTGACCGCAAACAGACCGCCCATGATGTAGGTATCGACGGTTGGCATGACGCGAACGATGGCTGCCAGATTACCGGACGGCCAGTCACGGTTACCTTCCGTATATTTGTTCGGTGCCGGGTTGCCGCATACCGCCACGTTCATGAAGTCGCAGAACAGGGGAGACGCTGCAAAGAAGGAGCCTACAGGAATCCAGCCAGCGCTGATGTCGATGCGGTTATGGTAAAAGGACGTCTCGCCATACATCGAGACCAGATGGGCAACCACGTTCCCGCGGGCGCCATAAATCTCCTGAACAGGCGCGATGGAATCTCCGAACATGCGCGACACGTTCTGACCGTGACCGTTGACGATCAGGGTGTGGGTCCAGAAATTCGGAATGCCTGCCAGCTTGTTCCAGTCGACGTCCAGCTCAACGCCGACCTGACCTGTATCGGAATAGGCGCGCTGCTTTCCGCCAGTGATGTTTCCGGCGAATTCTTCGTTGATGGAAGCGAGAAGGTGAATGCCGTGATCCATCAGCCAGGGCTGGATGCCGCCCCAGTCCCCAAAGAAATGCTGTGAGCCCATAGGGGCTGCAAAGAAGGAGCCGGGGTCTGCGATATCGTCGGAGGCTCCTGCACTGCGAACACCACGCATGTTTTTTTGCAAAAGGGGAACGCGGCGGCCCGTGTCCATGGGGTGAGGCGTGAGTTCGGATTTGCTGTCGCCAGCAGACGGTTCCGCAGAAGGACCTGCTGTGGGTGTAGAACCGGAAGGAGAAGCCGCCTGTCCGAAGGCGTGTCCGGGCAGGAAGGCCAGTGTCGTGGCGGATAGGACGCCGAGCAGGGCCGAACGAAAAGATCCGGAACGAGGAACGCGAGCGGAAATAGGCAGCACGACCATGAGGCAGCAGGTCTCTCTTCTGTCTGATGATGGTGGGGTGGAAAACATGTTTTCTTCGTTGTTGTTCCCGTGATGGGACGAAGAAAATGAATTCCAATTTAGGGAGGGAGACATGGTGTGTCGCAGAACGGTCCCCCCAGTGTCAATGCGTCGAAGGGATTAAGCCGGGTTGGGATGATGGGATCTGTTGGATTGTGACGTTGTGTGGATGGAGACTTGTCGGGTCTGAATAATTGGCAACCTCGGGGTTTCTATAGCGTAAAGGAGGGTCTCTTATTTTTTTCAAGACACAGGAGGCAGCATGATGTTTTCTCGTTCCATGCTGAAACAGGCAGCTTCAGGGCTTGGCCTGGGAGCGATATTATTGGTGGGATCGGCTGCGGCCGATACGGCTACACCACCGGCTCCGCCTCCTGTTCCCGCAATGGACGCTCCTTTGCAGCTTGGAACGGTTTCTGTGCAGGGCAATAAGAGTGTTCCATCAGAGGATATCCTCAAGACGTTTGGTTATCAGTCCGGCCAGAGCGTGACCCGTGCTCAGCTTTCTGCGGCGCAAAAGCGCGTTGCAGATCTGTATCAGTCCCGGGGCATAGGGACTGATCTTGGCGAGCAGATGCATATTTCCGCTGACAAGGTGGACGTTAAGCTTGTTCTTCGGGAGGAAGTTCCACGGAATCGCGAGGCGCGGCAACTCATTCTCGACAAGGTCGCCTTTGACGGAAACAGCAGCGTTCCAACACCGGCTTTGGCGGCGGCAACGCATCTGCAGGAAGGTGCGACTATTTCAGACGAGACGCTGGCTGCTGACGAAGCGGCGATCCAGAAGGTTTATCAGGAGAAGAAGCTGGGTGCTGAAATCCAGCCTCAGGTTGTCTACCCCAATCATGACAACCATTTGGTTCTGGTCTGGCAGATCAAGGAACGTGAGGGAGAGAGGACCCCGTACTGATCAGGCTTCGTGTCAGGACAGGGTTTCTGGGTCGAGTGGCTGTGGGGTTAGAACAGAAGGCAGGTAGAGCGGATGCTCCGGTCTGCCGCTCTTGCTAAGCCGTAGCGCAGTGACTTTGATGCCATGATGGCCCAGCATTCGGGCCACTTCGGTTCCACGGGGCCTGAGGGCTTTGGCCTGTGGGGCCCCGTAGGCTAGAACGACCAGATCTGCTTTTTTCGCCATGGTCAGAAGATGGGTGTCATTGTCTGGCCCGACCGGATCGTCAACTTCCAGAAGACGTTTCTGATCCGTACAGCGATAGGCAAAGCTGTTTCCAACAAAAATGCCGCCATACCCCCATGCACGAGCATAGCGCTGGCATTTGGCGACCGTTCGGTCGTCTCCGATCTCTGTGGCGACAGATGGGTTCATCATCAGCCACATCATCATCGGTTTGCTGTCGTCCCACACGCGCTCAAGTGTGTAACGGTAGCAGTCGCCGGGACCTGCATAGAGGGCTGTGCTGCGCACGTCTTCTGACAGGCGAAGGGGGCGTGCGTGTCCAACATGATGTTGACCAAACAGGTCGGCAGAACCAGCCAGCTCCTTTTCAGGAGCGGGGTGGGAAGAACGGGACATGGCAGGGAAATCCGGAGGATGGTGTGACGGCGTTAGTGGCCGGCTTTAAGGGCTTTCACGGCAGCCAGTGCCCGTTCGACATGTTCATCCGGTGACATGGAGGCATAGGACAGAACGATATGTCCGTCCGGAGCAATCACATAGGACGTACGGCTGGCCAGATGCTTTGCGGGCATCTTGGCCTTATAAGAGTTCGTTACGGTACCGTTTGGGTCTGCTGCAACAGGAAAGGCGCTGCGGCATTCGCTGACAGAGAATTTTGTCAGCTTGTCGATCGGATCCATGGAGATGCCAATAACGGTTGCGCCCATTTCCTTGAACTGCGGAATGGCCTCCGCGAAATCATGTGCTTCGATCGTGCATCCCTTGGTGAAGGCTGCAGGATAGAAATACAGGACAACCGGGCCTGTCTTCAGGGCATCGGCAAGATGATAGCTGAACTGATGTCCTCCCATGCTGGCCTGAGCCGTGAAATCAGGAGCGTGGGCTCCGGTTTCCAGTGCGGCATGGGCCGGGGAGGCAAGAGTGCCAATCGAAGCGAGGGCGCAGAAAGCGGAGATTGGCAGCAGAAGGCGCATAGGGTCAGTTCTGTTTCCTGAATGAGTGTCAGAATGTGCCGGGGGGGACCACGACACAGGGTGAACCGTGCGGCAGATGCTGGCAGGCTGCAAGAGCACTTTCATGCGTCAGACCGGTCAAACGTGCGCGATACAGATGGCCCTTGCCCGTTTTGACGCTGGCAACCTGTGTTCGTGCAGAAGCAACGGCGGCACCGGCGCGGCTGTGTGCCTGAGAGGCGGCCGTATTGGCCTGACTGGCATTGGCGAACGCGCCGACCTGGATCGCCCATGTGCGCGGCCCCGATGTATCCTGCTGAACGGGTGCCGCACGCCGGGCAATGGGCGCGGGACCTGGCGACAGGCGATATTGCTGCTGGTTGGTGGCAGGCATGATGGCCATGATCGGCTGTGGCTTCAGGCGATGCCCAATGGGGATTTCCTGCGCGGTCACCTGACTATCAGCCAGTTCGGTATCCATGCTGTTTGCAACGGCTGGTCGATAGGCTGCTGCCTGAACCGTTGGTGTGGGGGAGGTGATGCCGCGTGCTGCCCATGCGGCGCTGACGCTGCTCGGTCCTGCGGCAGGTGTCGCTGCGGAAGCCACGGCAACAGGCGTCTCTGGAACTTCGGCAACTTCTACTGGAGCGGCAGAAGACGCGCTCGTATCAGCAGTGTCTTTGTGCGACCAGGCGGCACTGACAGCCTGACTGGTCGGAGAGGCCGGAGCACTGTTTTCCGCAATCTGGATCTGGGCGTTCGGATCATGCTGGGCGACCAGAAGATCTGCTGCCGAACGGTTATGAGGCGTTATGCCAGCAATCCGTGGTCCGATGGAGGCAACATACCGGCGTGTTTCACGCGGTAACGGACGTCCCCGGCGGAGGTAGCTGTCTAGACTTCCCGGGCCATCGTTATAAGCGGCCAGAAATCCGGGAGAACCATAAATATCGTACATCTGCCGGAGATAGGCTGTCCCGGCGAGGATATTGTCGTGCGGATCGAAAGGGTCGTCCCCGAGGCCGTATTGCTGACGCATGTCGTCATAAGTCGGTGGCATCAACTGGAGAAGACCCATGGCGCCGGGCGTCGAGGTTATGAAGTTGCCGTTGTGATCAAAAAGATGGCCACCGGATTCCTGCTGCATGACGGCCCGAATCCACTGTCCCGGCACGTCGAAACGTGCGGATGCCTCTTCAATATAGGGACCCCACGGATCATCCGGCGGCCCTGGAGGCGCGTAATATGACTTGGCGTGAGCCCGGTATTTTGCAGCTTCCTGCGTTACGGGCAGGCGCGAGGTCGAGCTCATGTCGGCTGTGTCAGCGCACGCCGCGAGCAGGCCGATCAGACCAAGTGCCAGACCGGAACGGAGGACGGTCTTGAAACGTGGAGTAGTCTGGGGCGGCACGGCGGAGCTGGGCATCGGGGCAGGGTACCTGACAAGGGAAGAACTGTCGCAACCTGCAAAGCATACACAGGGATTGCGGCAAAACTAGGAAAAATGACGAAAACCAGACGTTTTCCGGGAACCCTCTCTACCTTGAGGGTATGTGCACCGTTACATGGGGAAACCGCAGGGAGCCATCAAGGGGCTGCCAGCTTGCGGGAAAAGGGTCCATGGGTTAGGCGGACCATATGAGCGCATTGTCTCCGGCCCCGACCGAACCTCACGTTGACAGTCTGTCGACGCCTGCTTCCGGCTTGATGAAGTTCGATCAGCGTCGGGGCAGCCCTGCCGCGCGCGCCTGGAATGATTTCTGCGAAACGCGGCAGCTCTGGCGGCTGGGTGTCATGCTGGGTTGGCTGGATATCAAACTGCGCTATCGCGGGTCAGCGCTCGGTCCCTTCTGGCTGACCATTACGTCCGTCCTTATGGTGGCGTCCATGGGTGTTCTGTACGGGCGGTTGTTTCATCAGGATCTCAAGGTTTATCTGCCGTTTCTGGCACTGTCCCTGACGCTCTGGCAAACCGGGCTGGCCAGTCTTGTACAGGAATCCTGTACGAGCTTTCTGGATGCGGACAGTATGATCCGGTCCAGCCGTTTGCCTCTCCTGCTTCAGGCTGTTCGGGTTGTGGTCCGCAATGCCATCGTGTTCGGGCATAACATCATCGTGCCGATTGGCGTTTTTGCCCTCTACCATGTTTGGCCAGGTGCTTCGGCATTGCTCGCTATTCCCTCGCTGGTGTTGTGGGGAATCGACGGTTTCGCGGCTTCAATGCTGCTTGGTGCGCTCTGTGCACGTTTCAGGGATATTCCGCCGATCGTCGGTGCCCTGATGCAGATCGTATTTTACGTCACCCCGGTCATCTGGCAGCCGGAACAACTCGCGGGCAAGGCCAGGTTCCTGCTTTACAATCCGTTCTATGCCTTGCTGGAAATCGTTCGTGCACCCTTGTTGGGGCACGTTCCGTCAGCGGGTGTATGGGGTGTGGCCGTTGGAACGAGTGCGGTGTTCTGCGCTCTGGCAGTTTGGGTTTTTGTGCGTGTCCGGGCGCGTCTGGTGTTCTGGATCTGAGCATGACCCATATCCGTCTTGAAAATCTGTCCCTGTCATTTCCCGTTCTGCATGGCGCCTCGCGGTCGCTGAAAAAGACGCTATTGGCGCGCGCAAAAGCGACCGTTACGAAGCCTGCCAGTGTGGGCGGTCGGATGCGCCTTGGTGCTGCTGCTTCTGATGCTGTTCTGGTTCAGGCGCTTTCCGGTCTGACGTTTAAGGTTGAAGGCGGTGAGCGTGTTGGCCTGATCGGTCATAACGGGGCGGGGAAGTCCACGCTGCTTCGCGTTCTGGCCGGAATTTATGAAACGACAGACGGTGTGCTGGACATTGAAGGGGACAGCCATGCCCTGATTGATCCGCAGTCCGGCATGAACCCTGAACTGACAGGCCGTGAAAACCTTCATCTGTTTGCATGTCGGATGGGGGTGGCCAAGGAGCATATCGCCGGGCTTGAAGCGGATGTTGAAGCTTTTGCCGAACTGGGACCGTTTTTCGATCTGCCTGTTCGGCTTTACTCGTCTGGCATGGGAATCCGGTTAGGTTTTGCACTGGCGACGGTGCCCCGTCCAAGCATTCTTCTGATGGACGAATGGTTCATGGCCGGTGATCAGCGCTTTCAGGACAAGGCAAAGAACCGGCTGGAAGGCATGGTGGATGCTGCCGAAATCCTTATCGTCACGTCGCATTCCCTTCCGGTTCTGCGGAAATGGTGCACACGGATTCTGTGGATGGAGGGCGGGCAGGTTCGCATGGATGGGCCGACCCAGACGGTTCTGGATGCGTATGAGGCGTCTCTGGCCTGAGTTCTGCGATTTGGTCTGACCCGAAGGGTGCGGTAGTCTTGGGCGAGTTTATCACCCTCATGGAGACAGACCATGTCTTATGCCGCAATTGATGCAGCCCGCGTTGCCAAGGCCGCCAAGTCTGCCCTGCAGACGCTCTCCACGGTCAAGGAGCAGTCCGAAGCACACCAGCGCAAGACGATCATGATCGAGCGTATTGAAGCCCTTGCTACGGCCGCTGCCGAGACGAAGGACTGTAATCAGATCACGCTGACATCTGAAGAATTCTGGCTGATTTCCAAGAACTGGTAAAAGCCATTCAGGCAGGGGGAAACCCTGCCTGTTATCGCTGGTAGGATGCGATTTCCACCAGATTGCCATCAGGGTCCCGGCAATAAACGGACGTAATGGGGCCAAGGGCTCCCAGACGCGCCACAGGACCTTCCGTTACCACAACCCCACATTTTTCCAGGTGTCGGATGACGTCTTCGCTGGCGATGGCCGAGGTGAAGCACAGATCGGACGTGCCGGGCTGCGCGCCTTCTGCCGTTTCCCAGCCCTCGGAATTTTCCGGACGAAGATTAATCTTCTGCCCCCCGAAGCACAGGGCAACACGGTTGTTCCGCCCGTACTCCTCGATATCCATACCGAGAACCCGCTGATACCAGGACGCCGAGATGGTTCTGTCACGGACGGTCAGAACGATGTGATCGAGGCGATCGACGGTAAAGCGCATGATGATCCCTTACGAGAACGGCGTCAGAGGCCCCGGAGCAAACCTTCCGGGGCGGAAGGTTTTCAGGTCGGCGGGCGCTTGCGGAAGGCTGCCAGACTGACGACTTCAGCCTCTTTCTTTTCCTCATCGGCAGGAGGCTCTTCGATCCGGACTTCCGGATGATGGGCCGGATCAATGTCGTCAGGCTCGACGGCGTCTTCCGGGATCTCGATGTCCTCATCATCCTGCATGGAACTGACAAAGCGCAGAGCCATCCGGATATGAGGATCGGCAAAGGCCGTGATGGCAGAGACGGGAATGACCAGAATGCTTCCAACGCCTCCGAAGGACAGGCCAACGGAAATGATGTTCTTGTCGCGATCCAGCGCCAGATCCCAGAACTGGTGCTGGAGAACGATGGTCATTTCTTCCGGATATTGCGCACGCAGGCGGGACGGAATGATAACGTCCGGGCGGTTGGTGCGGAATGTGAGATAGAAATGGTGGGCACCGGGCAGTCCTTCTGCGGCGACGTGCTCAATGGCACGCAGCATGACTTCACGGTAGGCGTCTTCCACCCAGTCGTCATAGGGGAGAAGGCTTTCCGGCAGTTCGTGTTCGAAGCCGTCCTGGCCGTTGTGATCGTCGTCGCTCATGGTCGTAAGCCTGATGTTTCAGTCAATCCTCTCAGGGATGCGACAGACAGGCCTGAATGGCAAGACGTTTTGCAGAAAAGGAAATTTGAGGTGGGAGGGCTTCTGTTGCCCGGTGCCCTCCCGAACCGCGCTTATCGCTTATGCAGCGACAGCGAGCACCTCAGAGTTATCGTTGGCACTTGTAAGTTTAGCCCGATGACGGTGGTACAATGCCGGGCAAAAGATAAGTCTTTACCATGCGCGTCGAGCCTGTTTCGTCCCCACAGATCCCTTTTGCGAGGGATTTTTTCTGGTGGAGACGCCGGGCACTGCCCCCGGGTCCACAACACTTATTTCACTTACCGTTTATCGCCATAGCCGGGGACGAACCCCTTGCACCGCTGAACATAGGAGTGCTGTTGCCGTCCTGCAAGGGGAAAAGACGAAGCGTGTGATGACAGTGGCCGGACTCGTCTCGAACGGTGGCGGGAGATGTTTCGTCATGCTAGAGCCGCGCCCTATGGCACTGACATCCGAACAGCGCGCTGAGATCGAAGCTCAGCGCAACGAGCCCCAGCTGACCTCCCGCCCGACCGTTCCGGCGATGGAGAAACTCCTTTTCGCGCCTATCGAAGTGCTGGACCATGGGTTCCTGCGCGTTGTCGATTACATGGGCGATGATGGGGCCGTCGTTCAGGCTGCCCGCGTGTCCTATGGTCGCGGAACGAAGAAGGTTTCCGAGGATGCGGGCCTGATCCGTTATCTGATGAGGCATCGTCATTCCACGCCGTTTGAAATGTGCGAGATCAAGTTTCATGTGAAGCTGCCGGTGTTTGTGGCGCGGCAGTGGATTCGCCATCGCATGGCGAGCGTGAACGAGTATTCTGCGCGCTATTCCATTCTGGATCGTGAGTTCTACCTGCCCGCGCTGGACCAGGTTGCTTCCCAGAGCGCCTCCAACCGGCAGGGACGGAGCGAGGCTCTTGATCCGGAGACGGCAGAGCGCGTTCTGGAGATTCTGCGTCGCGATGCGAGTCAGTGCTACGATGATTACGAGAGCCTGCTGAATCCGGATGAGGCCGGTCTGGCCCGCGAGTTGGCGCGGATGAACCTGACGCTCAACACTTATACGCAGTGGTACTGGAAGATTGATCTGCACAACCTGATGCACTTCCTGGCCCTGCGCGCCGATCCGCATGCGCAGTATGAAATCCGTGTTTATGCGGAAAAAATGATCGAACTGCTGCATGCCTGGGTTCCAGCCACGGCTGCTGCCTTTGAAGAATACCGTCGTGGCGCATTCACGTTCTCGGCAGGGATGCTGAAGGTGTTGCGTCGTCGTCTGGCTGGCGAGGCTGTCACGCAGGAAACGTCTGGCCTGACGAAACGCGAATGGATCGAGATGAACGCCATCATCGATTCTGAAGCATAAGGACGGTTGCGTCCTGCATGAGCGATCTTGATAAAATTCTAAATGATCCTGCCCCTGTGCAGGAAGACCCTGTTCCCGGATTCGACCCCCGGCCACCGCGGATGTGGCCATGGGCGATTCTGGCAGGATTGCTCATGCTCGCTTCGGTTTTTATTCATGTTTTCTGGCCTGTTCCGCCACATAAGCACATGGCTCTGTGCAAACATGGTCTGACGGAACACTGCTATAAAGTAGACCCGACAGCGGAAGATTGAAGGGCCGGTTTTTGTAAGTCTTGCAGCCGGTGGACGATCTGCTTTTCCAGAATCGCTGTTTCTGAACGGATTCCCCTGAGAACGAATGTAGAAACCTGCCGGACTCACATTCCAGGACTCTTAATCAACAAACTTATCCACAGGGTTCTGCCCTGGAAAAGTGGATAATAAATTGCGCGTAGTTCTCTGAAGAGAATCGCGTCAAAGTCTTGATTTTCTGGGAAAAATCGTGGTGCCGGGTGAGGGATTTGAACCCCCGGCCTTCGGTTTACAAAACCGCTGCACTACCACTGTGCTAACCCGGCATCCACAGCCCGGCTTTTTCCATGCCGAGGCCCCTTTGGTCAAGCGTCAGAGAGACGATTTCTATAATTTTCTCACTTTGATGGTGCCATGAGGCTTGGTGGAGGGGGGAGATGGGACGAGTTGTTCGTGAATCCATAGCCGTCAGATGAGAGCCCGTGATGGACTACAGGGGGGCGGGCGCAGGCTGAGAGGAGCAGCGCTGTTCCCAGAAGCAGAATGCGGGTCATGAGGAAGCCTTTTCTTCGGATGCGGCAAGTGCGGCGGCAATGGTGGAGGCTAGAGCCGTATAGGCGCGTGCCGCTTCGCTGGCAGGGGCGGAGAGGATAATCGGGGTGCCATCGTCTCCGCTGGCCCGGATATCGGCCAGAAGGGGAATTTCCCCAAGGAAAGGAACACCAAGGCGTTTTGCTTCTTCCTGCGCGCCACCGTGACCGAACAATTCAGTCCGATGATTGCAGTTCGGGCAGCAGAAATAGGACATGTTCTCAACGACACCGAGAATGGGTGTTTCCATCCGTTCGAACATGGAGACGCCGCGTCGGGCATCCAGCAGAGCGATATCCTGCGGTGTGGAGACAATAACGGCTCCACCCTTGGCCATCTTGGCTCCGAGCTTCTGGGCCAGCGTCAGTTGAGCGTCTCCGGTTCCCGGCGGCATATCGATCACGAGGACATCCAGTTCGCCCCAGTCCACTTCTCCCAGAAACTGTGTCAGGGCCCCCATGACCATTGGCCCACGCCAGATCATGGCCTGATGCTCATCCACCAGATACCCGATGGACATGCTTTTCAGGCCCCAGGCCTCGATAGGGAGGATACGCCCGTCCACAACTTCCGGACGTGCATTCTTGCCCAGCATCCGGGGAAGGGAAGGGCCATAAATGTCGGCATCCAGAAGGCCAGTGCGGATGCCCTGCTTTGCCAGACCGGCTGCGAGATTGACGGCTGTAGTGGATTTTCCGACCCCACCCTTGCCGGAGGCCACGGCAACAACGGCTTTTACACCGGGCAGAAGCGTCTCCGGGGCATGACGGCTTGATGCGTTGCGGCTCTGTCCGCCCAGATTGAAAGGACGGTGCCCACCACCTGCCGGAGCATTGGCTGGCGGTGGCGTCGTGGCGCGATGGGCCGTCAGGGAGATGGTCGCTCCTGTCAGTCCGGGAATGCGTGCGATTTCCGCTTCTACATGATGGCGGATTGGTTCCATGCGGGAGACATTGTCACGCGACGTGGCAAGAGACACATGCGCGTGCCCGTCCCGCACTGAAACTCCTTCTAGAGAGGCAAAGGCCAGAACATTCGATCCCGGTCCGGCCTGTTCGCTTCCAAGAATTTCGGAGATGCGTTTCTCAGCACTGACAGACGGCGTGTCGGAAGGGGCAGTCGGGGGGGTATGATCGGTCATGCCAAGACTCTTTTCTGGAAAACGGCCTGTCTGGGAAAGCAGACGAGCCTAGCACACGCATCTCCTGACCGCATCCTGAACTGAGGGATGGTGACGAAGGATGGTCTTCTGCGTTAGCCTGTCACCATGAGCAGATTGACCGCCCGCCTTGCCCTTTCCTGCGCCGTTTCTCTGGTGCTGTCCGCCCCGTTAGCGCAGGCGCAGACGACATCACAGCCGTCTCCGGCCCCCGTTCCGGCACCACGCTCGGTTCCATCGAGCTTTGCGGATCTGGCTAACCGGCTCCTTCCGTCGGTTGTGAATGTTTCCACGTCCGCCGTGCTCAAGCCGGGGAAGGACGAGGACAAGGGGCCAGACTCCAGCAGTCCGGCAGGGCCGCAGGTGCCACAGTTTCCGCCGGGTTCCCCGCTGGAAAAGTTCTTCCACGACTACATGACGCACAAGCCGGCCCCGAACCGTCCTCCGCGCCGGATGCAGGCGCTGGGATCGGGCTTCATTCTCGACCCGGCTGGTATCATCGTGACGAACAATCACGTCATTGAAGGCGCGGATCAGGTGTCCGTGACGCTTCAGGATGGGACGGAGCTTCCGGCGCGGATTGTCGGGCGTGACAGTCAGGTCGATCTGGCTGTGTTGGAAGTGAAGCCAAAACACCCGTTGCCTGCGGTTCCGCTCGGGCATAGCGATGCGGCACGGATTGGTGACTGGGTGGTGGCCATCGGCAATCCGTTTGGCCTGAACGGTACCGTGACGGCCGGTATCATTTCCTCCCGTGGGCGGAATGTCGAACACGGTCTGTATGATGACTACATCCAGACTGATGCCGCCATTAATCGCGGGAACTCAGGTGGCCCGCTCTTTAACCTTTCCGGCGAAGTCATTGGCATCAATACGCTGATTTATGGTGGCGCTGGTGGCGATTCTATCGGCATTGGTTTCGCCATTCCTGCTGACGATGCACGCGGCATCATCGACCAGTTGCGGAAGACCGGACATGTCTCTCGCGGCTGGATGGGGCTGAAGTTCCAGAACGTATCCTACGAGATTGCCGAGGATCTGGATTTTCATAAGCCGGACGGGACTGTGGGCAAGGGAGCGCTGGTTTCTGAAGTGGGGCCGAAAAGCCCGGCGGCGCAGGCAGGACTTCAGGTTGGTGACATCATCACCCGCGTAGGAGATCAGGACGTGACGGGTCAGACCATGCCCCGCATTATTGCGTCCATTCTGCCGGGCACGAAGACGGAACTGACGGTTTGGCACAAGGGCAGCACCAAGACGCTGCCGATCACGCTGGCTCAGTCTCCCAATGCGCCGGATATGCCACCGTCTGATACGCATCAGCCAACGCACACCAAGGCAGCCTTCGGCGAACTGGGCCTGACGGTCCGGTCCATTGATGCCGAAATGCGCACGCAATACGCCCTGACCGACGATCAGCGTGGTGTTCTGGTGGATCGGGTCGAACCCTCCAGCCCGGCAACTTCGCGCGGCATTGCGGTTGGGAATGTGATTACGCAGGTTGGTCAGGATCAGATCGACACGCCCGATGCCTTCGCAAAAGCCATTCATCAGGCGCAGGAACAGAAGAAAACAGAAGTGCTGCTTCTGGTTCAGGATGATGATGGTCTGCGCTGGGTGCCTGTGCCTTTTCTCGGGAACTGATCGCGGGAACGGGCGCTGGAACGTCCCATGACAATTTTGAATGGCCTGATGCGGAAGTGGCTTCTTGTTCCGCCGCGGGGAACAAGCTGGCGCGAAGTCATGCGGCCTGCGACACGGCAGACGATCCGGGTTCTGGTCTCCATCGCTTCGGCATGGCTGGTCGGGTTTGTTCTGCATTTGCAGGAAACAATCTGGGCTTTGGTGACGGCGCTGATCGTCACTCAGTCGAGCATTACCCAGACGATGGCCACCGCGCGTGACCAGATTACCGGGACGTTGCTGGGCGCTGTGGCAGGAACGATCGCTGTTCTGCTGGAACTCTGGACGGGTCAGCAATGGCTGTCCTTCTGGATTGTACTGACGCCTCTCGCTTTTCTGGCTGCGGTGCAGACGAATCTTCGGTTTGCCTGCATCACGCTCATGATCGTGTACCTGTTTCCCAGTCAGGGCAGCCCGTTCCTGCCTATGGTGACGCGTCTGACGGCCATTCTGATTGGTGTCATGGTGTCGCTGGTGGTGTCTTTTGTCATCCTGCACAGCAGCGCCAGAAAGCAGGCTTTCCACACGTCGGGTCGCCTGCTGAGGCGGCTTGATGGATTGCTGGATGGCGCGCTGGATCAGGAAACAAGCTGGCGGGAAATTGAGAAGCGCAATGAAGCCTGCGTGACCCTGCTGATTGAACTGGAAGGCGCGGTTGAAGAGGCGCGGCGCGAGCGTTTCAGCGATCTGGAAAAGCGTGACCCGGTACTGGCTGCCCTCCCAAGGTTGATGCGAAGGCTCCTGAACGATACAATGCTGGTGGCTCGTGCAATCGCAACGGGCCGCGCAGCAGGCAATACGGGTCTTGTTCCGCTCTATAAAAGTCTCAGCCATGCACTTCGTGCGCTGGCTCACAGCTGTGAACAACGTCTCGTTCGGCAGCAGAACCGTCATCCGCATCAGCCGGAAGACAAAGACATCCTTGATCTTCTTCCCCGTCTGGAAGAGCAGACGCGCCCCGAGATGCGTTTTGTCATGTCCCTGTTCAAGGAAGATCTGCAACGCGCCGTTGGTGTCATCATGCGTGATGATGCTGGTGCTGCCAAAGGTCTCTAAGCGGCTCCTGTCCGTATTGTGACGAAACCCTGGCACGATTACCCGCGTTTTTCGTGGGGCTCGTGGCACTATGCCCGGAAAGCCGATCCCCGTCAGTGGTCGGCCATCAGGAACGGAGAAATCCATGATTACGCACGAAATCCTCAAGTCTCTTCCCGTCGGTGTGCAGGCTCCGCCCTATGACATCAACGGGATCAAACCGGGGATCGTGCATTTTGGCGTTGGGAACTTTTTTCGAGCCCATGAAGCGTTTTATGTTGAGCAGATCCTCAAGGATGATCCGAACTGGGGTATCATCGGTGTTGGTCTGACCGGTAGCGATCGCTCCAAGAAAAAGGCTGAGGAATTCAAGAAGCAGGATTGCCTCTTTTCTCTGACCGAGACCGCTCCATCTGGCAAAAGTACGGTCCGCGTCATGGGGGCATTGCGGGACTATCTTCTGGCACCAGCAGACCCGGAAGCTGTTCTGAAGCATCTTGCTGACCCGGCGATCCGCATTGTGTCCATGACCATCACGGAAGGCGGCTACAATATCAATGAGACGACTGGTGAGTTCGATCTTCAGAACAAAGCCGTTCAGCAGGATCTGAAGACGCCGGAAACGCCTTCTACGATTTTCGGATATGTTGTGGAGGGGCTGCGTCGCCGTCGTGATGCAGGGGGCAAAGCCTTCACGATCATGTCCTGCGATAACCTGCGCCATAACGGCAATGTCGCTCGCAAGGCATTCCTGGGATATGCGAAGGCTCGTGATCCGGAACTGGTCAAGTGGATTGAAGAGAACGCGACATTCCCGAATGGCATGGTTGATCGCATCACGCCGACCGTCTCGGCTGCTATTGCAAAGAAGCTGAATGACGCCAGTGGTCTGAACGATGATCTACCGCTCGTGGCGGAAGACTTTCATCAGTGGGTGCTGGAAGACAACTTCGCTGATGGCCGCCCTGCGCTGGAAAAGGCTGGTGTGCAGTTCGTTGAGGATGTGACGGATTATGAGCATGTAAAAATCCGGATGCTCAACGCCGGACATATCATGCTCTGCTTCCCGGGCGTTCTGGCAGGCTACGAGAATGTCGATCAGGCTTTGGCAGATACGGATCTGCGCCGTAACCTTGAGAACTTCCTGAACAAGGACGTCATCCCGACCCTAGAGGCTCCGCCGGGCATGACACTGGAAGGCTACCGTGACAGTGTCATCAGCCGTTTCTCCAACCCGGCCATGGCAGACCAGACGTTGCGTATTTCCGGAGATGGTAGCTCGAAGATTCAGGTTTTCTGGACGGAAACGGTGCGTCAGGCGCTGGAAGGCAAGCGGGATCTGTCCCGAATTGCTTTTGGCATGGCGTCCTATCTGGAAATGCTGCGCGGCAAGGACGAAAAGGGTGACACTTACGAGCCGTTCGAGCCGACTTTTGATGAGAGCCAGAAGATTCTGGCCAAGGCCGACGATTTTGAGAGCGCGCTTAAACTCCCCGCTTTCGATGCCTGGAGCGATCTGGACACGTCCGAACTGAATAGCAAGGTCGTGGCGCTGCGGAAAATTATTCGTGAGAAGGGCGTCAAGGCTGCTCTTCCAGCCTGAATAAATCTGCTCTGTCATGGAAAAGGCCGCCGTCTCATCAGAGAGGCGGCTTTTTTTGTCGGCGATGATGCGCAGTTACGTCTTCGGGGCTGGGTTTTTCTTGTGCGTCTCAAGGATGTGCAGGAAGGCGTCTGCGGCCTTGCTGCGGTATCGTTCCTTATGCCGTAATCCGAAGAATATGCGCGGACCTAAATCGACTGGTGCTGCATATAGTGTTTGAGAGGCCAGAGAAGGTGCGACCACCAGGGAAGACAGGGCTGCCACGCCGGCACCAGCTTCCACTGCCGTTCGGACGCTTTCATTCGATGGAAGCGCAAGAACCTCTTTCAGCGTGTCCGGGTTAATGCTTCGCGCCTGGAGAGCCTGATTCAGTGAAGATCGCGTGCCTGACCCTTTTTCGCGCATGATCCACGGTGCATTCTGAAGCCATACAGCATCGACCGTCGTGTTCTGGAAGGGCGTGGAGCGCACAATTTGCAGGCGGTCTTCCCCGACTGGCCAGTGAGCAAGCGCGGGATCATCCACGATACCCTCGACGATGCCCAGATCTGAACGCCCTTCCCGGACGTGCTCTGCTGCCTGCCGGGTGTTCCCGACTTCCAGAACAATACTGATATCGGGAAAAGTCTGCCGAAAAGCGACAAGTGCGGACGGCAACCAGTAAGCCGCAATCGTCTGGCTCGCAACAACGCGCAGACTGCCGCGGCTGAGCCCGCTCAGATCATCCAGCGTGGCTTCTGCCACGGCTGCGCTAGCTAAAACATTACGAGCCTCAACGAGAAAAACTCTCCCTGCTTCGGTTAGAGAAATCCCACGTCCGACACGATGGAACAGCTTGATGCCGTGACGGTCTTCGAGAGCTGCAATGGCGGCGGAGGCTGTGGATTGTGTGATGTTCAGGGCTTTGGCAGCAGCGGTGACATGCTCCCGCATCGCTACTTCGATGAAGATCCGCAGTTGTTCGAGGGTCACAACGTCTTCCAGTTTCAATCAATCGAAATTTACGAACGGAATAACATAATCAATTTGTTTTATTGATTATTTTTGAGCGGGTATTTCAAAGGGCATGAGACATTCGAATATGCCCCGGGGTGCCGGTCACATCCTCATTGTGCGTGCACGACGCATCTGGAAAGGTCTGTCGCTGTGTCTGTTCGTCACGACGCTGGCTTACTTTCTGGAAGCCGCGGAATGGTTGATTTTCGGGAAAATTTGGCTTGAAGCGCTCGTGCTCGCTATCCTCAGCGGGATGGTGATCCGGACTTTTCGTGTTCCGAGCAACGCGTTTCAACCCGGCATTGTTTTTAGCGCCCGATATCTTCTGGAAATGTCTGTTGTTTTGCTAGGCGCTACGGTGAGTGCTGCAAGTCTGCTGTCGGTTGGGCCAGCTCTGGTGGCGGGAATTCTGCTTCTGGTTGGGGTGAGCCTCATCTCAAGTTTCGGGATCGGGCGGTTGCTTGGGCTTCCCTGTCGCATGGCGCTTCTGGTGGCTTGCGGAAACTCAATCTGTGGCAACTCCGCTATCGCGGCTGTCGCGCCCATTATACGGGCGGATGGGGAAGAGGTGGCGTCTTCCATTGCCTTTACCGCTGTTCTCGGCGTGTTCGTTGTGCTGGGGTTACCATTCTTTGGTGTCGCCACAGGCATGAGTGGCGGCACGTTCGGTGCTTTTGCAGGGCTTACGGTCTATGCCGTGCCTCAGGTCGTGGCGGCAACGGCCCCTCTGGGCTTGCTGGCTGTGCAGACTGGAACTGTTGTGAAGCTGGTGCGCGTTCTGATGTTGGGACCCGTCTGTTTCGGATTGTCTCTGCTTGCGCCTCTACTTCCTCAGCAGGAGACGACTGTTCCAGAAACTGGAAATGGACCCTCAGGTGTTTTCCGGTTCGTGCCGTGGTTTATTGTTGGGTTTCTGGGGATGGTCTGTTGCCGCTCTATCGGCGTGTTTCCGGCTAGCCTTATTGTCCCAGCCAGTCAGGTCGCGACATTTCTGACAGTGGTTTCGATGGGCGCATTGGGGCTGGGAGTAGATATGCGGAGTGTGGTCAACGCTGGTCCGCGCGTAACGTGTACGGTGGTGCTTTCCCTGCTGATGCTGGGAAGTGCGAGCTATGGTTTACTGGTATTTCTAAGTTTTGGTTGATGAACCGGATCAGAGCTGCCTGTCGCGCTTGATCCGGTCCCAGGCTGCATTAATCCGGGCCATGCGTTCCTGAGCGCGTTTGCGTTCCAAATCCGTCATGGGCTTCTGAGCGATGACATCTGGATGATATTCACGGATCAGCATGCGCCAACGGACACGGACTTCCTTGTCCGATGCTGTGCGGGCGATGCCGAGAACGCGATAGGCATCCGGCTCGCCGGTGCTTGCTGCACGTGAGCCGCCACTTTCTGCACGGTCCCACGCACCGGGAGGGAGACCGAACGCGCGATGAACCCGTTGAAGAAAATCCACTTCCTTCGGGTGCAACTCGCGTGAGACGCCAGCATCGGCACGAGCAATGCGGAACAGGGCCGTCATCAGGTTTTCGAGCGGCGCCTTGTCGTCTCCGTAGGCGTTGCCCATTTCGCGGGCATACATCTCGAAATCGTCCGTCCGTTCGCGGGCGCGATCGAACAGCATCCCGACTTCCTTGACGTTATCCGGCGGAAACTGAAAGCAGGTCTTGAAAGCGTTGATCTCGGCGCGATTGACCGGCCCGTCGATCTTGGCGAGCTTCGCACAGAGCGCCACAAGGCCAATCGCGTAAAGCTGGTCTTTCTTGCCGAGAGCGGCTGCAACTTTCGCGGCTCCAAAGAAGGCCGCATTATTGGGATCAGGTCGTCCCCGCGCTGGAAAGCGTTCGCTCCAGCCGCCGGTGGACGGGTTGAGCAGGGAGCCACTGTCAGCGGCGTGCCCGAGAGCTGCCCCCATCAGTGCCCCAAACGGGCCGCCGACCGCGAAGCCAGCAACACCACCGAACATTTTGCCCCAGATAGCCATATCCATAATCTAGCATGGTCCCGGAAACCGGCAAATGACAGATCGGACAGATATGGATCAGAGAAAAAACTGGATCTCCGCTGCCTGCCGGGTGTTGTAGGGGCATGACAAAAGAAGCCGATTCCATCATGCCCGACCAGACCCAGAATTTACCTGTGAGTCAGTCACAAACTAGCAACTCCTATGAGGCGCAGATGCAGGCGCTGATCAGAAAACTGCCGGAATGGATGCAGAAGACTCTGACATGGCTTCGAAAGCCAGAGCGGAAATGGGTGCGTATCCCGGCGGGTATTCTGTTCATGCTGGGGGGATGCATGGCGTTTTTGCCGGTTCTGGGTGTCTGGATGATTCCGGTCGGTATTCTGTTGCTGTCTGAGGACATCCCGTTCTTCCGGCGGCTTATGGAAAAGGCGCTGAACTGGATTCAACGCAAGCATCCTGAATGGATGGAGGCGTCTTCCGACGCAAAATAGTTCCTCAAGGCGTGTCCGGGCGTCTGCTTTCCATCAGGGCGGCAACACGCAATGCAGACGCTAATGGGCGTTCTGGCGTTCGTTTTGCATCGATGGACGCCACAAGGGCAGCGAAACTGAGAGACCGCTGGTCAGCCATCTGATCCAGTACGGCCCAGAACTCCGGTTCAAGGGCCACGGATGTCCGGTGTCCGGAAAGTGACAGGCTGCGTTTGACGAGGTCGCTCATGTCAGACGCTCCAGAGCCCAGCGGGCCGTTTCGGCAATGTCGGGGTCAGGGTCGGATTGCAGGGCTTGGGCGGAAGGTACGAGTTCCGGGTCGTTTGAATTGCCGATCGCGATCAGAACATTGCGGACAAAGCGATTGCGGCCGATGCGCTTGACGGGAGAGCCAGAAAAAAACGTGCGGAAAGCGGCATCATCCAGCGCTGCCAACTCTGCCAGTTTCGGCTCGATCAGTTCAGGTCGGGCCTGAAGCTTGATGTGGCGGGAAGCTTCGGCAAAGCGGTTCCAGGGACAGGCGGCAATGCAGTCGTCGCAGCCATAGATGTGGTTGCCCATCTTCTCCCGCAGGTCATGCGGGATTGGTCCCTTGTGCTCGATGGTCAGATAGGAGATGCACCGCCGCGCATCCATGCGATAGGGGCCAAGGAACGCATCTGTCGGGCAGGCTGTCAGGCAACTCGTGCAGGTGCCGCAGCTTCCGCCCTTGGGCTCGGACGGGCGCAAATCCAGCGTCGTGTAGATTTCCCCTAGAAGAAGCCATGAACCATGGGTGCGGGACACCAGACAGGTATGTTTGCCCTGCCAGCCCAAATGCGCCTTTTCAGCCAGAGCGCGTTCTGAAACGGGGGCTGTATCGACGAAAACCTTCACCTGTGTCGTCTCATCGCCCAGTTTGACGACGAACTGCGCCAGATGTTTCAGCATCCCCTTGATGACGTCATGATAGTCGCGATTGCGGGCATAGACGGAGATATTGCCTCGATCCGGCTGGCGCAGCGTTGCATCCGGGTCTTCGGCGGGGGCGTAACAGACAGCAAGGGAAATGACGCTGCGGGTTTCGGGCCAGAGGGCCTGCGGGTGGCTCCGTTGCTCGATGCGCGTCTCCATCCATTCCATCGTTCCGTGATGGCCCTGTGCAACAAAAGCGCGCAGGCCGGCTTCCACATCCGGGCCAAGCTCCGCCGCGCAGAAGCCCACGGCATCGAATCCCAGATGCCGGGCATGATCCTCGATCCGTTCCTCAAGGGAACGGCCGGGGCGGGAAGGGGACGGGCGTGATGTCATGCGCTCAGCAGATGGAGGAAAAGCAGAATCAGCAGTTTACGCTATCTTTCCCCCAACGGGCCAATCAGACATGATGGGATGTCTTCATTCTCCGATGAGAGAACCGGTTATGCGTCGTTCCTATGTCACTCTGGATGTTTTCACGGACCAGCTTTTCGGGGGTAATCCTCTGGCTGTCGTGCTGGATGCGGCGGGGCTGTCCACCGAACAGATGCAGAAACTTGCCATTGAGTTTGGTTATTCCGAAACAACTTTCGTGCTCCCTGCTGTAGAGGCGGATCATACGGCGCATGTCCGTATTTTCACGCCGGGTGGAGAGCTGCCCTTCGCCGGTCATCCGAATATCGGCACCGCTTTCGCCTTGGCTCGACAGGCCGAAGCGCAGGGGCGCGATCTGCCGGAAACGCTTTTGTTTGAAGAAAAAGCCGGTCTTGTTCCTGTGCGGCTGGAGCGTGAGAACGGACGTGTCGTTCGGGCGGAGCTCATGGCGCCGGAAGCCATGACACGCCGGAGCCGGATGATCCCTGAAAATGCGGCGGCGTGCCTGGGACTTGAACCGGAAGATATTCGCACAGAACACCATGCGCCCCAGGTTGTGTCGGTCGGGCTGCCGTTCCTGATTGTCGAGCTTGCGTCCCGTGATGCGTTGCGGCGCGCTCATGGAGAGCTTGCTGCGCATCGGAGGTTCCTCGCCTCCAACGGGATCAGTTCTGTCTATGCCTATACGCGCAATGCGGGGGAGAGCGCGTTTGAAAAAGGCAGCGACATTCAGGGGCGCATGTTCTCACCGCTGGATGGGATTGCCGAAGATCCCGCGACGGGAAGTGCCACAGTCGCGGCTGTCGCGTTCCTGTCTGCACTGGATAATGGCGCCGATCTGTCCCTGACCTTCACGCAGGGGGTGGATATGGGGCGGCCGAGCCTTCTGGAAGCCAGAACAGAGGCGGGTCGGGCTTATGTGGCCGGGTCCTGCGTCCCAGTTATGGAAGGGACTTTCGCTTTGGAAAGCGCAGTTTAAGAACAGGTTGTTGCAGAGTTTATAACGCTCTGAAAATGTCTTGTCAGAGGCGTGGGCAGGCGGCATCGTGTAGTTATGCGATGCACCCTTCCGTCCGTTCTTGTAGCGGCTGCCCTGTCCCTGACGGCTCTATCTCCCTTGGCAAGAGCCGCAACGCCCTCCCCAGTTGAGCAGACTTATAACGCCGTCCGGACTGATCCGGTGCGGCTTGGCTTGTTCTTGCGGGCTTTTCCGAAAGGAGCGGATCTGCATATCCACCTCTCGGGTGCGATCTATGCGGAAAATATGCTGGACTGGGCGGCGAAGGATGGTCTGTGCGTTTCTTTGAAGACGCTCGATATTCTGGATCACGCCTGCCCGCACGGGAAGGGCGATGAAATGCCCGCTTCGGCGCTGGTGGGAAATGAAAAAGCCACTAACCAGATGATCGATGCGATGTCGATGCGGGATTTCGTTCCAGTAGCCTCCGATCGTTCAGGGCATGACCACTTCTTTACGTCCTTCCGCCATTTCGATGCGATTGAAAAAGACCATCAGGGCGACATGCTTGCTGAAGCGATGGACCGTGCGGCTGCCGATCACATCACTTATATCGAGCCCATGGTTTCGCCCGCCCTTGGCAGCATGATCGGTGCTGGCTTCCGTCATCCTCTCAAGGACGAGGATTTCGCGGCTGCCCATCAGGCTCTAAAGGCAGAAATTCCAGTGCTTGTTGCGCAGGCCCGTCGCGAAACCGACGCGATGGAGCATAAGACGCAGGCTATTCTTCAGTGCGGGACGGCCAAGGCGCATCCTGGCTGTGGCGTCAGCGTCCATTATCTGTTCCAGACGCTTCGTATCCTGCCGCCTCAGGCCGTTTATGCGCAGCTTGATGCCGGGTACGCCGTTGTGAAGGCCGATCCGCGCTTCGTTGGCGTCAATATTGTCGCGCCTGAGGATGATACGGTCGCGATGCGGGATTACAGCCTGCATATGCGGATGTTTCAGTTCCTCTCGCAGGTCTATCCGGGTGTGAATCTCAGCCTTCATGCTGGGGAACTGACGGGCAAGCTTGTTCCGCCCGAAGGTTTGAAGCATCACATTCGGGAAGCCATCGAAATCGCTGGCGCCAAGCGCATTGGCCATGGTGTTGATATTGCTTCGGAAGACGATGTCGCCGGGCTGCTGGCCGAGATGGCCAGAAAGCACGTCATGGTGGAAATCAATCTGACGAGCAATGACGAGATCCTGAACGTGAAGGGCGCTGAGCATCCGCTACCGCTCTATCGCCGGGCCGGGGTTCCCGTTGCGCTCTCCACGGATGACGAAGGCGTTTCCCGGGGTGATCTGACGCAGGAATATCTTCGCGCTGCTCAAACTTACAACCTGAGCTATGCTGACCTGAAACAGATGTCCCGGACCGGTCTGGAATATGCGTTTATTCCGGGGGAGAGCCTTTGGGACGCGCATCAGGTGGGTAAACCTGTCGCAGCCTGTCAGATCATTTCCTCCGCACAGCCTGAAAGCGGCCCGTGTGCCGATCTGCTGAAAGCCAGCGAAAAAGCCCGCCTCCAGTGGCAGCTTGAAACGCGGTTTGCTGCTTTTGAAAATTCCGCTCCTCACGAAAGCCTTTATCAATGACCCGCCTGAAAACCCTTCTTGGGGCAACTGCCCTGTCCGTCCTCGCTATTTCAGGCAGCGTCTCCAACGCTTCTGCCAAGACCCATCCCATTCCGGTTCGTGTGGTGGTGGTCACGACATTTGAGCTTGGCAAGGATACGGGCGACACGCCGGGCGAGTATCAGAACTGGGTTGAGAAGCTCCCTCTCGCACAGGAAATTCCGGCTCCGGGTACAGACCATGACGTCATGCATTACAACCCGGAACTGCATGTTCTGGGTATCGCGTCCGGGGAAGGGCCGGAGCATATGGCATCGGCCATCACGGCACTTGTTCTTGATCCGCGCTTTGATCTGAAGCACGCCTATTTCGTGCTGGCCGGAATTGGTGGCGTTGATCCGAAGTTCGGCACGGTTGGGTCTGCCATCTGGGCGCCGCGTGTGATCAATGGCGGCCTGTCGCATCTGATTGATCCGCGTGAAATTCCGAAATCCTGGCCTGATGGATTTACGCCGGTTCAGGGCAGTGTGCCGGACGAAAAACCCCGTCCTCCTTTGCACTCTGTCAGTGGGGATATGGTCTACACCTTCAATCCGCAACTTGTGCAGTGGGCCTATGGCCTGACGAAAAACATGACCCTGCCAGACACGCCCGGTCTTCAGGCGTCCCGCGCCCGTTACAAGGGATATCCTGAAGCCCTGAAGGCTCCATCTGTCATGGTCGGTGACACCATTTCCGGTGAGACCTTCTGGGTTGGCGAGAAGATGAATGCCTGGGCCGAGCGGTGGGTGCGCTACTGGACGGATAATCAGGGCACGCTGGCTACGACAGCGGAAGAGGACGTTGCGTTCTGTCAGGCGTTGGCGGCTCAGGCGAAGGCAGGACGTGTTGATCCGCAGCGTGCTCTGATTCTGCGGACGACCAGTAATTTTGACATGCAGTATCCTGGCCAGACAGCGGCTGAGTTGCTGGCGGAAGAGGCGCATGAGGGGAGTTATTCTGCGTTCATTCCGTCCGTTGAAGCGGCTTATACAGTTGGCAGTGTCGTTGTTCGGGAACTCGCCACGCATTGGGATAAGTACGAAAAAAGCATTCCTGGCGCAGAGTAATGTCACTCCTGTGACTGTGTTCTGAAAATGCTCGCCAGATTGAACTGGCGGGCATTTTTTGCGTGTATTGTCACAAGACATAGTGCGTCTTGAACAGAACGCTTTTGCCCCGTTTGATTGGATTGCCATGACACTCGATGTTTCCTCCGCTATTCTTCAGCGCCGTGCGACCAAACAGTTCGATGCTGCGCACGTCATGCCAGAGAAGGATCTCGAAACCATTCTCGGTCTGGCGCGCCGGATGCCAACGGCGTTCAATATCCAGAACTGGCGCTTCGTGGCTCTCAAAGACCCGGAACTGCGCAAGCAGGTGCGTGCCGTTTCATGGGATCAGGCTCAGGTGACGGATGCGTCTGCGCTGATCGTTCTGTGTGCGGACATCAAGGCATGGGAAAAGTCGCCCGAGCGGTACTGGGAAAATGCCCCGGCTGCAGTGCGGGAGTATATGGTTGGTGCCATCGACCAGTATTACCGGGGTCGCGAGCAGGTGCAGCGGGATGAGGGGATGCGGTCCTGTGGCATGGCTGCTGCTGCCATCATGCTGGTGGCCGAGAGTCTGGGTTACGGCACCTGCCCGATGGATGGCTTTGACTTCGACGCCGTTAGCAAGCTTATCAACCTGCCGGAAGACCATGAGATCGTCATGTTCGTAGCGATCGGAAAGGCGGCCTCCGCTCCGAAGCCATCGGGCGGTGCGCTGCCGGTTTCCGAAATCATGATCGAAAACCGGTTCTGATAAACTGGCTCTGGAGGCTGCTTTCGCACCGTCCAGAGCCAGACGGTCTTAGTTCTGGCCGGGAATATGCGTCCGGTACGTTGTCCAATGCGCGATAAGTTCACGGACAACCGGCTCACCTGCGCGCTCGTTATTGTCGAACGCGAGCTTCTGGCCGGGCGCTTCGTCCCCGATGCTCTCGGTGATCGGTACGCCCGGGGGCGGCATGTCAAAATTGCTCCCTGAGCGCAGAACCATGACGCGGTTCAGATCGACATACCCCAGACGGGCCAGTGTCCGCATATCAAGCTGATAGGTCTGGCTTTCCTCATTGGTCATGACGAATTGGCCCTGATCTTTCGTCCAGAGCTTGACCCATTTTTCCGCCCACTCGTTGCGGGAAGGGCCATGCCAGTAACGAAGCGCCCCAAGGGTCTCGCCCATGATGAGCATGGGCGGCTTCTGGGCATTGGCGAAACCTTTCCAGGCCTTCCGGCGCTCGGCAATGGCGGGATCGTCTGCCATCGGAGTGTTCTTGCTCAGGTTGAAGGCCCAGTTCGCCAGACCCTGATTGAGCGGATAGGCCTTGCTGAGTTCTGCTACATCCGTGACAGAACCATAATGGTTCGGGTTGGCTGGCAGCGTGTTCGGCTTGTCCGCCCCGATGGCGTACAGACCATACGGCCACCCTTTCGGAACCGTGCGATCGTCGATTTCACGCAACGCATCGCCGTCCACAACCCAGCGCGCCCAGGCCACACTACCCACGGACGCAACATTCGGGTTCACGCCAGAAATGCCGGTGAAAATCCAGTAAGTGTGCGTCAGATCGTAATGCGGATCGAGCGCAAGCGCGTGCAGGTCAATGCTGCCGCTTTTCAGGGCGATGCCGTACACGCCATCCGCATTGCGGCGGAGCTTTTCCTGCACGCCGCGAATGGGGCGTTCTTCATCAAGATGGAGACGCTCCACCCAGTCCTGATATTCGCCAGGCTCATCGCCCTTGTCCGCGCCGACTTCCCAGTTGGCAACAACAAGAACCTTGATTTCTTCCTTGTGTGGTGCAGCCAGGGCGCTGCCCGCACAGAGAAGCCCGGCAAGAGCTAGGCCTGCATTGAAGCGTTTCAAATCCGTATTCCCCAAAACTGAACGTCGTTGGGGAAACACATTATTGGAACAGGATCAGAATGAAAACTTACAAAGCGAGAGAGGGCATGGGCCATTCATCTTCGGTCCAGTCTCCCTTGGACCAGTCCTCACGCAGTTTGATCGCCAGTTCGTTCAGCGTGCCATCCACGATAGCGGCCCGGATCTGTCGCATCAGGCGTTGGTAATACGCCAGATTGTGCCATGTCAGCAGCATTGGGCCGAGCATCTCTCCAGCCCGGAACAGGTGATGCAGATAGGCGCGGGTGTAACGGCCAGCCATTGGGCTGTCGTCATGTGGCGTAATCGGGCGCGTGTCTTCGGCAAAGCGGGCGTTGCGCAGGTTGATGTAGCCGCGCTCCGTATAGGCGCGCGCCGTGCGACCGGCACGCGAGGGCATCACGCAGTCGAACATGTCCACACCACGCATGACTGACCCCAGAAGATCGTCCGGTGTGCCGACGCCCATGAGGTAGCGAGCCTTGTCCTGCGGAAGCAGCGGTGTTGTGAAATCAAGGGTCGAGAACATGAGTTCCTGGCCTTCCCCCACAGCCAGACCGCCGATCGCATAGCCTTCGAAGCCGATCTCCGTCAGCGCCTTGACCGAATATTCGCGCAGGTCGCGCTCCGTGCCGCCCTGTACGATACCGAACTGCCCGTAGCCTTCACGCGCGGTGAAAGCCTCACGGGAGCGGGCCGCCCAGCGCATGGAGAGTTCCATGGACTTGCGAAGGGTTTCCGGCGTAGCGGGGAGGGCCGGGCACTCATCGAACGCCATGGTGATCGTGGCGTCCAGCTTGTACTGGATGTCCGTCGAGATCTCCGGCGACAGGCGATGCTTGCTGCCATCAATATGGGACTGGAACGTCACACCATCCTGATCGAGCTTGCGGAGCGCACCGAGGGACATGACCTGAAACCCGCCGGAATCCGTCAGGATCGGGCCGGACCAGTCCATCATTTTGTGCAGGCCGCCCAGTTTCTGCACGCGGTCCGCCGTCGGGCGCAACATCAGATGATAGGTGTTGCCCAGAACAATGCCTGCGCCCGTGGAGCGAACGGCATCCATGGTCATACCCTTCACGGTACCAACCGTACCAACCGGCATGAAGGTCGGGGTCGGGACGGTGCCGTGACGGGTGTGTAGATGGCCGGCACGGGCCTGTCCGCAGGTTGCTTCCGGAACCCACGTCATTTTTGTGGCCTGTTCGGTCATGGTGCTCGCTCCAGAAGGCAGGCATCGCCGTAGGAATAGAACCTCAGCCCGTTGGCGATGGCGTAGGCATAGGCCTCTCGCATGGTGTCGGTGCCGCTGAACGCGCAGACCAGCATGAAGAGCGTCGAGCGCGGCAGATGAAAATTGGTCATGAGCAGGTCCACCGCCTTGAAGCGATAGCCCGGCTTGATGAAAATGGACGTCTCGCCTCGCCAGGGCAGAACCGTACCGTCTTCCTGCGCCGCACTTTCCAGCAGGCGGAGAGACGTGGTTCCGACAGCAACAACACGGCCACCCCGGGCGCGTGTTTCATTGATGGCCTGTGCCGTCTCTGCGTCGATCTCGCCCCATTCCGCATGCATACGATGCTCGGCAATGGAGGATCGGACGGGCAGGAACGTGCCAGCACCGACATGCAACGTCAGTGTCCGGCGCTGGATGCCTTTTGCGTCGAGGGCTGCCAGAAGGTCTGGCGTGAAATGCAGGCCCGCAGTGGGAGCCGCCACAGCCCCGCGATGTTCGGAAAAGATTGTCCGATAATCGCTGTCATCCTGCACGGTCGGCCCGAAAGGACGGTCGATATAGGGCGGAAGGGCCAACGCCCCCACGCGTTCGAGGAAGGCATCGAACGCCTCCCCTTCGACGGAAAAGCGGATGCTGACGGCGCCATCGCCTTCATTTTCCACAACGGAGGCTGTGACCGGATCATCGCCAAAGTTCAGCGTATCGTTCGGTTTCAGCTTGCGGGAGTTGCGGGCGAGCGCATGCCAGCTTCCATCCGCCAGAATCCGGTCCAGCGTGATACCGATTTTTGCTTCGCCGCGTGTGGCGGAAAGCTGGGCGCGGATGACGGCCGTATTGTTGGCAATCAGCAGATCGCCTTCCCGCAGCAGGCTGGGAAGATCGCGAATGATCCGCTGGTCGGGGGCATGGCCGGGGCGGACATGCAGCAGCGTTGCGCTGTCACGCGGTCTGGCGGGTTCGGTCGCAATATGGTCGCGGGGGAGTTCGAAATCGAACGGGGCGAGTTCATCCGTCATGGGATGCTCTGTAGCAGGTTCAGCCCACATGAAAACGCCGGACCAGTCGGTCCGGCGTATCTTTTTGGTCAAAACGTCTGTTTTTTTGGCGTCAAATCTGTGGCGGAAGATATTTTTCAGCGCATGCCCGGCTGTTTCTTGACGGTCTGCCAGAGTGCTTCCAGCGTTTCCAGATCCTGCTCACCCATCGTCTTGCCTTCTGTCGCAAGGCTGGCTTCCATGGCTTCGAAGCGACGCGTGAACTTCCGGTTACTGCGACGTAAAGCGGCTTCCGGGTCTATCCCGAGCTTACGGGCAAGACTGGCCATCGTGAACAGGACATCCCCAAGTTCATCCTCGATCCGGTCCCGGTCTCCGTCCAGTTCGGCTTTCAACTCACCGATCTCTTCCTGCACTTTCTCCAGCACACCTGACGGGTCATCCCAGTCAAACCCCACTCGTGCTGCACGACGACAGAGCTTTGCAGCCCGGACCAGTGCAGGAAGATTCGGGGCAATCCCCGCCAAAGCGCCATATTCGGCTTTGCCATGCCGCTCGGTTTCCTTGGTCCGCTCCCAGAGGTCTTCGTCATGCTCGACATCGCTGAAAATGTTGGGATGACGACGCACCATCTTGTCTGCGATTTTCCCGGCTACGGCGTCAAAGTCGAACAGTCCTTTTTCCTGCGCCATCTGCGCCTGAAACACGACCTGAAGCAGCAGATCTCCCAGTTCATCCGGCAGGGAGTCACTGTCATCGCGTGCGATGGCGTCCATCACCTCATAGGCCTCTTCGATAGCGAAAGGCGCGATCGTCTCTGGCGTCTGTGCCACATCCCACGGGCAGCCGTTTTCCGGATCCCGCAGGCGCTTCATAATGTCCAGAAGGCGGTCAATCTGACGGACGGGCTGGGTCATAACGGCTCCTGACGCTTGATCCGGGGGAATATCCGGCCAAGTAGTATATCCTATGTGGCGGGGTCACAGAAAGGATGGAGCGTCTGTTGCTCCAGTGCCGGGATGACATGCCATGGAATAAAAGAGTAAGAAGGGCGTCCCGGCTGGCGGAATTCCTCTGTGCCGGACATTTTTTGCAGACCGGATACGATGGACATGGCCAGGATTTTTATTGACGGCGAAGCTGGAACCACGGGGCTGGGAATTCGTCAGCGCATTGAGGCGCTTCCCGAGACTTATGGGATCGAATTGCTGTCAATTGAGCCAGGCCTGCGAAAAGATGCGGATGCGCGCCGCGAGATGCTGTCTCAGGCGGATGTTGCCATTCTCTGCCTTCCCGATGATGCCGCGCGCGAAACGGTCGCGCTGGCAGAGGGGCTGAATGTCCGTATTCTGGATGCGAGTACGGCTCATCGGATTGCGGATGGCTGGGTCTATGGGCTGCCAGAACTGGATGAGGAGCAGGGCGCGCTCATCCGTGGGGCGACACATGTTGCGAATCCGGGATGTTATCCAACTGGGGCGATCGCGCTTCTGCGGCCACTCGTTCGGGCAGGGCTGATCCCGGCGGATCATTCCATCTCCATTAACGCGGTTTCGGGTTACAGTGGGGCAGGGCGCTCTGCGATTGAAGCTCATGAGCGCGATGGTGGCCCAGCGTTTTTCCTGTATGGCCTCACGCTGGAACACAAGCATCTGCCGGAAATCCAGCATTACTCAGGCCTGACCCGTCAGCCGGTCTTTGTCCCGTCCGTCGGGCATTTTCCACAGGGCATGATCGTGTCCATCCCGCTGCATCTTGCCGATCTGCCGGGGCATCCGACGCCGCGTGATCTGGAAGCCACGCTGGAAAAAGCTTACCGCGGCTGTGAGCATGTGCGTGTCCTGCCATCCGAGCCCAAACTGCTTGCCGACACGCTCGCAAACACGGACAATATGGAGCTTCGGGTCCACAGCAGCCCCTCTGGTGAGAAGGTTTTGTTGACGGCGCGGCTTGATAATCTGGGCAAGGGCGCCTCAGGTGCCGCCATCCAGAACCTTCTTTTGATGCTGGGTCTCTGATTTTTTCTTTACGGTCTGGTCCTTTTGTCAGGAATGCACTAGGGTCCGGATCGTTCGCGCGAGAGTGGCGGAACGGTAGACGCAGTCGGCTCAAAATCGACCGCCGAAAGGCATGGGGGTTCGAATCCCCCCTCTCGCACCAAAACCGGGCGCACCAGTCTGGCTGCACCCGAGGACCGTTTAGCCCGGAACGAGCATGTCCAAGCCGAGTGTCAAACCCTCCCGCCCGTTCTTTTCCTCCGGTCCCTGCGCAAAACGCCCCGGATGGTCCCTTTCAGCACTCGATCAGGCGCTTCTAGGCCGTTCGCATCGCGCTCCTGAAGGCCGTGCCCGTCTTAAAGAGGTCATTACACGCTCCAAGAATGTGCTCGGCATCCCGGCTGACTGGCGAGTCGCAGTTGTCCCGGCATCTGATACCGGCGCTGTGGAAATGGTTCTGTGGGCGCTGGCTGGTGGCGAACGTGGCATGGACGTTCTGTCTTTCGAGAGTTTTTCCGGAACATGGGCGCAGGATCTGCGGGACGTTCTGAAAATCGAAGACCTTCGTGTTCACGAAGCGCCTTACGGGCAGCTTCCGGATCTTTCTGCCGTAGATTGGTCACGCGATGTCGTTCTGACATGGAATGGCACGACATCCGGTGTCCGTATCCCGAATGCAGACGCTATTCCGGCAGAGCATGAAGGTCTTGTGATCTGCGATGCCACGTCTGCGGCTTTCGCCATGGATCTGCCATGGGATCGTCTCGACGTCGTGACGTGGTCCTGGCAGAAGGCGCTGGGAGGCGAGGCCGCTCATGGTATGCTCGCCATCAGCCCGCGCGCTGCTGCCCGTCTGGCTGAGCCCTCTCCGCGTCCGCTGCCGAAAATTTTCCGGCTGGCGAACAAGAAGGGGCTGATGGAAGCCGTTTTTGAAGGCGATACCATCAACACCCCATCCATGCTCTGCGTCGAAGATGCTTTGGACGGATTGTGCTGGGCAGAAAGCGTCGGGGGTCTTAAAGCCCTGAAAGCTCGTTCTCTGGCCAGTCTGGCAGTCGTTGCCGAGTGGGTGGAAAAGACCGACTGGGTATCCTTCCTTGCTGAACTGCCTGAGACACGGTCCTGCACATCCATCTGTCTGAAAATTTCTGCGCCATGGTTCGAAGTGCTTTCTCCAGAAGCACAGGGCAAAGCCGTGAAGCGCCTGACCGGGCTGGTCGCGCAGGAAGGGGCAGGCTATGACCTCGCGTCCTATCGAGATGCCCCGGCCGGGCTGCGGATCTGGGGAGGGGCGACAGTGAATGCGGAAGACATTCAGGCTCTCCTGCCATGGCTGGACTGGGCTTATGAGTGTACGCGCGAGGAGTTTTCTGCATGAGTCTGTATTCCGAGACCCCGAGCGCTGCCCTTTTACCGTCCGGCTTTTCTGATCTTCTGCCGGGTGAAGCCGAAGCGGAAGCCCGCGGCATTGCCTGCGTCATGGAAGCGTTCTCCCGCCATGGGTACGAGCGCGTGCGTCCGCCCATGCTGGAATTCGAAACGTCTCTTCTGAACGGTTCCGGCTCAGCACTTTCCACGCAGACCTTCCGCCTGATGGACCCGAGTTCCCATCGCATGATGGCGCTGCGCCCGGACATGACGACGCAGATTGCGCGTATTGCCAGTGTGCGCCTTCAGGATGCGCCGCGCCCGCTGCGTCTGTCCTATTCCGGAAGCTGCATCGTTATCGGGACGCCGGGTCGCGAGGCTGATCGTCAGGTGTCTCAGGCCGGGATCGAACTGATCGGCCCGGATTCCGCTCAGGCGGATGCCGAGGTAGTAGCGCTTGGTGCGACGGCTCTCGAAGAACTTGGCATCAAAGGTGTGTCCTTTGATCTGTCCATGCCGGCTCTGGCTCTTGGCCTCATTGAGAGTGCCATTCCAGCAACCGATCAGGATGAGCTGATTCAGGCATTGAATCGCAAGGACGCTGCTTCTGTTGCTGAACTGGGCGGTCCGATTGCAGAGATGCTGGCCGTGATGCTTCAGGCCGCTGGTCCTGCTGATCGTGCGCTGGATATGCTGGCGTCATTGGACTTTCCCGAGATCGTGCGGCCGCATTTCGAACGTCTGGTCGCGTCCGTGGCCGCCATCCGTGAGCGGGCTCCGTCTCTGCGTCTGACGGTCGATCCTGTTGATTTCCGGGGCTGGCAGTATCATACCGGCCTTTGCATCACGGTGTTTTCCACGACGTCTCGTGAGGAGCTTGGCCGGGGTGGCCGCTATGTTGCCGGTCAGGAACCAGCCTGTGGCCTGACGCTCCGTCCGCAGGCGCTTCTGCGTGCAGCGCCGGTGCCTCCGGCCCGCCCGCGCTGCTATGTCCCCGTTCGTCTGGGCGGCGAAGACATGGCGGCTTTGCATGCGCAGGGTTTCGCGACCGTGTCCGCTCTTGAGGCCGATGCAGACCCTGCCGCCGAAGCGCGCCATCTGCGCTGCACCCATTTCTGGCGGGATGGCGCGGCTCACGCGCTCTGACCTCCAGTTCTCCTGAATTTTTACTCCTGTATCCCAAGTCGAGGAAGCCAGCTCATGTCCAACGTCACCGTGATCGGAACCCAGTGGGGGGATGAGGGTAAAGGCAAGATTGTAGACTGGCTTGCCAGTCGCGCTGATATCGTTGTCCGTTTTCAGGGTGGTCACAACGCTGGTCATACGCTGGTCGTTGGCGATCAGGTTTACAAGCTGTCGCTGCTGCCATCAGGTCTCGTGCGTGGTCAGATTGGTGTCATCGGCAACGGCGTCGTCATCGACCCGAAGGCCCTGATGTCCGAGATCGACCGCGTGACGGCGCAGGGCCTGAAGGTCACGCCGGAAACGCTGTGGATTGCCGAGAATGCTCCGCTGATCCTGCCAGTCCATGGTGCGCTGGATCGTGCGCGTGAAGCGGCGCGTGGTGATCGCAAGATCGGTACAACGGGTCGCGGTATTGGCCCGGCTTATGAAGACAAGGTGGCCCGTCGCGCCATTCGCGTCTGCGATCTGGCCGAGCCGGAGACGCTGGACTGGAAGCTTGACGAAGTTCTGCTGCACCACAACACGCTGCTGGCGGGTTTGGGTGCTGAAACCTTCACGAAGGAAGAGCTCAAGGACTTCCTGACGGAAATCACGCCGCGTCTCATGTCCTTTGCCTGCCCGGTCTGGGATCGGCTGGACGAAGCCCGTCGTTCTGGCCGTCGTATCCTGTTTGAAGGTGCGCAGGCCGTCATGCTGGACGTCGATCATGGCACCTATCCGTTCGTGACCAGCTCCAACACGGTTGCGGCTGTTGCAGCCTCGGGCAGTGGTGTCAGCCCGTCTTCCATTGGGTTCGTTCTGGGTATTGCCAAGGCGTACACAACCCGCGTGGGCGAAGGTCCGTTCCCGAGCGAACTGTTCGATGATGTTGGTCGCACAATCGGTGAGCGTGGTCATGAGTTCGGCACGGTCACTGGTCGTCCCCGTCGTTGTGGCTGGTTCGATGCTGTCATGCTGCGTCGTGCAGCACGCGTTGGCGGCGTGACTGGCATTGCGCTCACGAAGCTGGACGTGCTCGACGGTCTGGAAGAAATTTCGATCTGCGTTGGCTATGAGCTGGATGGGAAGAAGATCGACACCTTCCCATCCGCTCCAGGTGCACAGGCCCGCGTGAAGCCGATCTACGAGACGATGCCGGGCTGGCAGGAAACCACGGCTGGTGCCCGGTCGTGGGGCGAGCTGCCAGCGCAGGCCATCAAGTATGTGCGCCGGATTGAAGAACTGATCGAAGCACCGGTGACACTGCTGTCCACGAGCCCGGAACGTGACGACACGATCCTGATGCGCGATCCCTTCGAAGACTGATCGCTTTCGAGAATCTCCAATCCGTTAACGAAGCCTCAATTCCTGTCCGGCATAGAGTGTCAGACAGGATTTTGACGGAACGGACATGGATTACACTCAGGGAGACGACAGCCCGGAACTGCTGATCGCAGATCGCTATCTGGTCAACACGACGCAGAAGCAATCAATGATTGGGGGCTGTCTCACCTGGGTTGCACAGGACATTACTGCCACCGGTTCAACCTGGCTGGCGCTGGCACCGTCCATGCCATCCCCCAGATTTTCAGAGCTGATGTTCTTCCGGCATGAGAGCGTTATTGGCCTCCATGCTCATGAATATCATAACGGGGCCCTTTGGGTGCTGTGTGCTCACCCGCCAGGGCCCTCTCTTGCCGAGGGATTAGGTCTGTGGTCGGAAAGTCAGATCATCGACGGCGTTATCCGCCCTATGGCGGATGCCCTCGAAAAGCTGGATACGGCGGGATTAACCTGTCGTGGTATTCGTCCGGAAAATCTGTTTGTCGGGCAGGGACTGCACAAGGTTGTTCTTGGTCCTCTTGGTGTGGCGGCTGGTGCCACGCTTCAACCTGTCCTGTTTGAGCCTTTATGCTCCGCGGCCTGCCACCCGACGGCGCGCGGTGTGGGAACCATCGCCTGTGATGTGTTTTCCCTGGGTGTTCTGGTTCTGTCGCTTTGTATCGGTGAACTGCCGCTCAAAGGGTTATCGGATGTAGAAATCCTCAGGCGCCGCTTCGAGCTTGGGTCTGCAACGGCTTATATGCAGGGTCATAACGTGCCTGCAGGTCTGGTGTCTCTGCTGGAAGCAATGCTGTCCGACGCACCGGAAAACAGGCCTGGCCCCAGCGATCTGATCACGATTGCGCCCAGTAAACTCTTCTCTCTCCGAGCCGAGATTCCTGCGCGTACGCCTTTGATGATTGGCGGGGTGGAAGTCAGAACGCCACGTGCTCTGGCGTGGTATGCCGGCAAATACCAAAACGAGTTTCTGTCTCTGCTTCAGCGGAAAATCATCAGCCAGTGGCTCCACCGGGAGCTTGAGCTCTCTGTCATGTCCAGCCTGATTGAGCAGGCGGGGGTGGCCTTTCTTCCGTCAGGAGCAAACAAGGCTGTTGATCCGACAACGATGGTCGTCACGCGTGCTATCGCCATTCTGGATCCTGCTGCGCCGATGTTCTGGGCGGGGCGCTGGTTTTGGCCTGAAGCTATTCCCCAGATGCTGGCCCATGCGGAGGCCGGAGTGTTTCCGCCTGATGAGCAGCGGAATATCCGTGGAATTGCCAGCTTTCTGATGACCAGTCCGGAGGTTTTTGACGCGCCGACGCTTCCGGCATTACAGGCTACACAGATTGGAGGTCTTGCTGTTGCCGCCCGCCGAACAGGTGCGAAAGGCATGGAGCAACTCCGGCGTCTGCCCTACGATATGAACGTTTATCAGCCGTGTCTTTCTTCGCGGTGTCTGAAAGAACGTATTTCTCTTTCAGCGGGTCTGCTCCAATGGCTTAACGGTCATCTCTCGGAAGAAGAAGTTTCTGCCGAAGATATTGGCCGCTCCGGTTTCATGGACGATCAGATGCGGACTTTTCTGGAGAGCCATTGTGCCAGACAGGGGATTGTCCCTCTGGCTCAGTCCCAGAAAGCTGGGTTGCCATCATGGCTGGCAGATCTGACACTTCTGGCCGCAGCGCAGCGCCGTTTTGACAAGGAGGCGCTGAGCTTTATTGCCAAACGGGCGCTTCCGCTGCTCGAAACAGAGCTCAAACAATGGCGGAGTAGAACGGCCCGTGCAAAGCGAAGGGCCAAACTGTCCCAGTTGGCTGAGGCGGGAAACCTTACGAGATTTCTTGATAACGTCAACGATCCAGCCGGGCTGCAAAAAGATCGCAAGCTGGCACGGCAGGCTGAGGTCGAAATCGCTCATCTGGAGCAAATTCTTGAAGATGAGCCTAACCGTAAGGCCGTTCACGAAAAGCAGGCGAGAAACGCAGGGGAATTCTTTTCTCTGCTGGTCGGGATCGTCGTGTCCATGGTCAGTATCTGGCTGGAGTTCTGTCAATGAAAGAGGCGGCAGTGCGCGGCCGGGAAGGAAGGATGGCCTTCAAGTGGTGGCACGGTCTGATTCTTGGCCTGTTGCTGGCCTATGTGCCCGGTAGTCTTCTGGTCGGTGGTGTTTTGCTGCTTCCGCTGGTGGTGCTGCATTTCGTTGATCCCGACGCTGACCGTCAGCGCATGATGATCGTTCTGTTCTATCTGGGGGCTGTAATGGTTCATCCGCTAAGGACGGCGTGGTTGGCCCATGGCGACTGGCAAACCTGTGTTCAGCAGATTACCCAGCCGATCACCTTGATTCTGGACTGGATGGCCGTCGGGGTTGCATGGCTGGTTGCTGAAGCTTCAGCGATCGGGGCAAGGCTGTGGTATGCTGATTTCGCACGCAGGGAGCGCAGGGCGATCGAAAAAAGGATCGCCGCCCTGCGTGACGAATGGCTTGATACAGGGGTTCAGGACAAAACCTGAAACGCCTTTCGGGGCCTCAGGTGGGGTCGCCACTCTCTGGCTGACTCTCGACAAGTCGCGACGCCAGATCGCCTGCGGCCCCACCAACCAGGCCACGGGCATAATCCTGAGCCGAGAAGGGGCGTAGATCTTCAACCTGCTCACCGACCCCGACCATGTGGACGGGCAGTTTGAACTGTTCTGCGAGAGCCACGACAATGCCGCCGCGCGCTGACCCGTCCAGCTTCGTTACGATCAGTCCGGTGACATTCACCAACTCCCGGAACACGCGAACCTGTTCGATGGCATTCTGGCCTGTCGTGGCATCCAGAACCAGCAAAACGGAGTGTGGCGCCGTTTCGTCGAACTTCCGCATGACACGGATAATCTTGGCCAGTTCCTCCATCAGGGCACCCTTGTTATGGAGGCGCCCGGCCGTGTCGATCAGGAGAAGGTCTTTGCCTTCTTCAGTCGCACGTTTGATGCCGTCATAGGCCAGCCCCGCGGCGTCGGCGCCATGCTTGCCCGCGATGACGGGCACGTTGGAACGCTGCCCCCAGACCTGAAGCTGCTCCACGGCTGCCGCACGGAAGGTGTCTCCCGCCACCAGCATAACGGATTTGCCTTCGTCGCTGTAATGGCGCGCCATTTTCCCGATGGTTGTGGTTTTCCCCACACCGTTGACGCCAACGACGAGGACGACATGTGGCTTTTTCTTCGGATCGGGCTCAAACGGAACAGCTACAGGCTCCAGAACGCGGGCGATCTCTTCCGCCAGCGCATCGCGGATTTCATCGCTCGTGACGTCTTTGCCAAAGCGTGAGCTTCGGAAGCTCTCGATGACGCGTTCTGCCACAACCGGGCCGAGATCCGCCGCGATCAGTTCGTCTTCGAGTTCTTCAAGAGCAGCATCATCCAGCTTGCGATGCGTGAACACGGCGCCGAGACGTGAGCTCGAGCGCGAAAGACCCTGTTTGAGTCGTGAGAAAAATCCAGCCATGAACGGGAGTTCGGACAGCTCAGGCCGGACGTCAAGTGTTGAACCGCGTTTTCGTGCGGTTATTGAAGGGTGTTCGGCTTTTTAGCGATATGCTGCCAAGGGTGTCTGAAGGATTTGCGTGTTGCCTATCCCGGCAAGGCCGTCGCTCATCACCGATCTTCAGAAATCTTCCAATGTCCAAGAAGTTGCCCGTCGGACAGGGTATGGATTTCGATTGGAAGGATGCTTCCACGAAGGGAAGTCGGGAGATCATCTGCCAAACGGACAGGCGCAAATTCAGCCGAATGTCCACGGTTTGGGGTTTCGATCAGAACATTCAGGGTCCGACTGATAAACCGGGCGAGGAAGGCATCCCGATTGGTATCTCCTGCTTCCCGAAGACGGGCCGCACGGGCCTGGCGTTCTCCATTTGGGACGGCGGGCATGCGTGCGGCAGGTGTGCCCGGGCGCTCGCTGTAGGGGAAGACATGCAGGAAAGGGATGGCCTGCTCTTCGATGAAAGAGAGCGTTTCCTCAAAGAGAATATCTGTCTCTGTCGGGAAGCCGGCGATCAGATCTGCTCCGATGCCAATATCCGGACGGAGGGCGCGTGCATGGCGAAGCATGGCGGCGACGCGCGTCGTATCATGGCGACGCTTCATCCGCTTGAGGATCAGGTCGGAACCAGCCTGCAAGGACAGATGCAGGTGTGGCATGAGACGCGGTTCGTTTTCCAGCAGCCACCAGAGATCTTGGTCACCCGTCTCAGGGTCAAGAATGACCGGATCGATCGAGGACAAGCGCAGGCGCTCGATTTCGGGTACGGCTTTCAGGAGTGTCTGGCACATTTGCCCCAGACCTTCGCCTCTATCGCCTTGCCATGAAGCGATGTCCACGCCTGTCAGGACAATTTCACGGTGTCCATTCTCTGTCAGGGCGCGGGCACGGGTGATGGCTTCCGCGGTTGGCGTGGAGCGGGAATCCCCGCGACCATAGGGGATGATGCAGAACGTACACCGATGATCGCAGCCCTGCTGCACCTGAAGAAGTGCCCGGGCATGACGGGAGGGCGGTAGATCAGACCGCTTATCCCCCCATGTCGCGGGTTTGAGTTTGTCGGCATTGGGCACAACGCGGATGACGCCGGGTAAGTCCATCCATCGTTTTGCATCAATTTCAGAGGCACACCCCGTGACCACGATTTTTGCCTCGGGGCGTTCGCGGTGTGCCCGGCGGATGGCCTGTCTGGCCTGACGCTCGGCAGTCGTCGTCACGGCGCAGGTATTCACGATGATCGTGTCTTCCTGTCCACGGGCATGGTGGGCCATGCCGTCGCTTTCATGCGCGTTGAGACGGCAGCCAAACGTCAGGACAGACGGCGTGCTCACGGCAGTTCGCCGTGAAAGACTGTTGTGGCGGGGCCGGTCATGAGAACGTCGCCGTTGTCCTGCCATGTGATGCGCAGGTCACCGCCATCCATGGTGACGACACAGGTGCGCTCCGCCAGACCACGACGCACGGCATTGACGACCGCCGCGCAGGCTCCCGAGCCGCAGGCCAGCGTCAGGCCCGCGCCGCGCTCCCAGACGCGCAGACGCATATGGGTTGGTGTGATGATGTCTGCAAAGCCGATATTGGCGCGCTGTGGGAAGAGGGGGGAGTTTTCAAGCGAAGGTCCGAGGTCTTCCGCACGGGAGACGTCTCCAAAGACGGTCGCATGCGGGTTCCCCATGGAGCAGGCGGCGGCATCGTGAAGCGGGAGATGCAGGGTGTCGCACTCGCGGGCGAGAGGAATATCCTGCCAGTTAAAGCGCGGCTGGCCCATGTTCACCGTAATCAGATCGCCGTTCTGGGACGTTGGCAGAAGACCGGCACTTGTCTGAAGCGTTGGATTTCCGCCTACGAAGACAGACACGCATCGTGATGCATTGCCGCACGCACCAGATTCCGAGCCGTCAGCGTTGAAGAAGCGCACCAGAACGTCTGCGCCCTCTGCCGTCGGGGGGGAGAGGACGACAAGCTGGTCGCAGCCAACGCCGAACCGCCGATCGCAGAGCTTCTGGATGGTCTCAGTATTGAGGGCCGGGGCAGTTTCGCGGCCGTCAATGATGATGAAATCATTGCCCAGGCCGTGCATCTTGGTGAAGGAAAGGGTCATGGTGGGGCCTCTCATAGAGCATCCTGCGGGTTGACGCACGAGGAACATACCCTCATCTCCACAGGCCAGTCAGGAGGAGATGGATCATGAGCAGCACAGAAAAAGTTGATGGGTTTCATGAAGCGGCGTTCACGCGCGTCAATAATGAGCCCGATACAATCTTCTATGCGCAGCGTCTCCCGGATTCGCTCATGGATATGGGGGCACGTACGGCCGTGACGGCCCTTTATCAGACGTCTCTTCCCGTTGGTGGCACAGTACTGGATCTGATGGCGGGGTCTCTCAGCCATTACCCTGAGGAGGCCCATTTTCAGGAGGTGATCGGGCTTGGCGCCTCAAAAGCGGCTCTGGATACGAATCCTGCTCTGAAAACACGCATCGTGCAGGATCTGAATGCAGATCCTATTTTGCCGTTTGAGGATGACAGTCTGGACGTCATTACCCTATGTGATGGTATCGCCTACCTAACCCGGCCTTTGACTGTTCTGACGGAAGCGCTGCGTGTTCTGAAAGAGGGGGCTCCGCTGATCGTCACGTTCTCGGACCAGTTCCATCAGCAGAAAGCTGTGGCCATGTGGCAGGCGCTGGAGCCGGAAGACCGTGCCCGGCTTGTCAGTATCCTGCTTTCCCGCGCCGGTTTTGCCGAGCTGGATACGGGAGAAGTTGTTCCGCCAGAGGATCTGACTGCGTGGCAGGACACGGTCCGGGCCGTTGTTGGACGCAAGCCAAGAGCCTGAATCTGACTGATTCGCAGGTTGACATGCGTTACTTCTGGCATTTGTGGACAGAAGTCTTTATGCAGCGGCATCCCAGCCGCCGCTTTTTGCCGTCGGCGTGACGTTTGCCGAGTGTTCATCAAATATGCCTTTCCCCGATACTCATCCTGCCCTTGGGCGCGCCCTGGCGGCGCGCGGCTACGAACAGCCAACTCCCGTTCAGGAAGCCGTTCTGCAGCCAGGGCTGGAGGATCGTGATCTTCTGGTTTCCGCCCAAACGGGCTCAGGCAAGACCGTAGCCTTTGGTCTGGCCATCGCGCCGACGCTGCTGGGTGAGGCCGATCGCCTCCCGCCGTCGCCGCAGCCAATGGCTCTGGTTATTGCCCCGACGCGTGAACTGGCCCTTCAGGTCCAGTCCGAACTTGAATGGCTCTATGCCGAGACCGGTGCCCGCATTGCGAGTTGCATTGGTGGCACGGATGCCCGCCGTGAAGCCCGCGATCTCAACCGTGGCGCCCATATCGTCGTTGGGACGCCGGGCCGCCTGTGTGATCATCAGTCCCGTGGTTCTCTTGACCTGTCCGGTCTGCGTTGCGTCGTGCTCGATGAAGCTGACGAAATGCTGGACATGGGCTTCCGTGACGAGCTGGAACAGCTTCTGGATGCGTCCCCGGCCGAGCGCCGCACGCTGCTGTTCTCTGCGACGATTGCTCGCGAAATTGCTTCTCTGGCCAAGCGCTTCCAGAAAGATGCCAAGCGCATCGATACGGTTTCCGGCGCCAAGCAGCATTCTGATATCACCTATCGTTGTGTCGTAACGGCCCCGCAGGAAATCGAGCGTTCCCTTGTGAACGTTCTGCGTTTCTATGAGAGCCCGACGGCCATGGTGTTCTGCAACACCCGTATGATGGTCGGTCAGGTGCAGGCCGCTCTTCTCGAGCGTGGGTTCGCCTCTGTCGCCATTTCCGGTGAGATGGGTCAGAACGAGCGTAGCCGCGCGATCGAAAGCCTGCGTTCCGGTCAGGCCCGTGTTTGTGTTGCGACTGACGTTGCAGCCCGTGGCATTGACGTTCCGGCGCTGAACCTCGTCATTCATGCCAGCATTCCGACGGCTTCTGAAACGCTGCTGCACCGTTCCGGCCGTACGGGGCGTGCGGGCCGTAAGGGCACCAGCGTTCTTATGGTGCCGATGAATCAGCGTCGTCGCGCTGAGCGTCTGCTGGCCATGGCGCGTGTGAATGCTGAGTGGGAAGCCGTTCCGACGGCTGCGGCGATTGCTGCTCAAGATACACAGCGTCTGCTCGAAGATCCGATTCTTGCCAACGCCTCGGAAGAGACGACGGATGAACTGGTTCTGAAGCTGGCCGAAACCTATGACGCCAAGAAGCTCGCAGCAGCTCTGGTGGAAATGTATCGTGCCCGCCTGCCGCAGGTCGAGCAGATCCGTCCGATGTCTGTTGAAGCTCCGAGCAGCCGTGGTGAACGCGGCGAGCGTGGGGAACGTGCTCCGCGTGAAGAGCGCGTTGTGTCCGGTCAGTGGTTCAAGATGGGCGTTGGCCGTACCGAGCGTGCCGATCCGAAGTGGCTGATTCCGCTGATCTGCCGTCTTGGCAATGTCCAGAAGCGCGACATTGGCAGCATCCGCATCGAGCAGGATCAGACCTACTTCCAGATTACGGATGAGAGCGTCGAGCGCTTCAAGTCCTGTGTTGCTGGTGCCGAGCCTGATGAAGTGACGATCGAGCCATCTGCTGAGCCTGCTGGCGGCGGCTATGGTGCCCGTGGCCGTAATCCGGGTGAAGGCAAGCGCTTTGGTCGTCCCGGCGGCGGCGGCGGTTTCAAGGGTGGTCCGCGTTCCGGCGGCGGTGGTGGATACAAGGGCCGTGGCGGCTCTGGTTTCAGCCGTTCCAAGTCCAGTGGTCCGACCGGTGAAGGAACGAGCCGCAAGCGCCGTTCCTGATCTGACGACCAGATTGAACTGAAAAAGCCCCACCGGATAATTTCGGTGGGGCTTTTTCTTTTCAAGGCTTCTTGGAATCTTCTGCAAGGAGCGTGTCGCGTGCAGTTCGTAACGCATCGGAGAGTTTTTCTTCCGGGACTTTGAGATGCAGCCCTTCAAGGACCTCTAGCAAAGCCTCCGCGACCATGAGTCTGGCAGCCCATTTATGATCTGCAGGAATGATATGCCATGGGGCTTCGGGTGTTGCCGTGGCTTGAATGGCGGCTTCGTAGGCTTGTGTGTAGTCCGGCCATTTCTCACGTTCAGCAAGATCGGAAGGCGAGAATTTCCAACGCTTTTCGGGGTGTGTCAGGCGTTTGAGAATACGTTTCTTCTGTTCGTTTGCCGAGATGTGGAGAAACAGCTTCAGAACAACGATATTCTGGTGCGTCAGGTAACTCTCGAAATGTCGGATATCGGACAGCCTTTTATCCCAGAAGCCGGGAGTATCCGGGTCAAGCCCACGGGCTCTGACGAAATCGGGATGAACGCGGGCAATCAGAACGTCTTCGTAGTGGCTGCGATTGAAGACGGCAATTTCACCGCGCGCGGGGGCCATCAGATGGACCCGCCACAGATCATCCCGTTTTTCCGCAGGACCGGCTGGCGTCTTGAAGGACGTGACATGAAAGCCCTGAGGGTTCAGGCCCGAAAAGGCATGGCGAATTGCGCCGTCCTTACCAGCCGTATCCATGCCCTGCAGCACAACCAGAATGCCGTGAGAGCCATGGGCGGCAAGCCGCCCCTGCAGAATGGCCATCCGATCCACACAGTCCCGGATGCGGGTATGCGCGCTTTTCTTGTCATGCCCGACCCGGTCATCGGTTTTGAAGTCGGAGAGGCGGAATTTGCTACCGTCCGTGACTTTCAGACGGGATGGAACACCAGTTTCAGCCGACATGCCGGTTCACCGCCAGTCCACCCGAAGCCTGACAGACAGGCATAATTTCCATTGTGTTGACGTTCATATGCCAGGGCAGACCGATGAGCCAAGAGACGGTTTCGGCTATATCTTCCGGCGTCAGGGGGGTCGTGTCTTTATAGACGTCTGCGGCTTTTCCGTCGTCCTTCAGGCGGACATTACTGAATTCGCTGCCACCGCACAGGCCGGGTTCAATATCCGTGACACGAATACGCTTGCCGAGAAGATCCGTGCGGAGATTCTGGCTGAACTGGCGGACGAAGGCTTTCGTGGCGCCATAGACGTTACCGCCCGTGTAAGGATAGGTTCCCGCAGTGCTGCCCAGTGTCAGGACATAGCCTGAATTGCGTTCCACCATGCCGGGAAGAAGCGCGTGGGTAATTTCGATAAGTCCGGAAATATTGGTGGCGATCATGGTTTCCCAGTTTTCCACCTTGGCTTCCTGAGCTGGCTCCATGCCGAGGGCGAGGCCAGCATTGTTCACGAGAACATCTACGATCTGCCAACCTTCAGGTAGGCTTTCTGGTAATGCGCGCAGCGCTTCCTTGTCAGTCATGTCGAGCGGAACAGGCAGCAGAGCGTCTCCCAGTTCCTTGTGAAGCGTTTCAAGCCGCTCGGCGCGTCTTCCTGTGGCAATGACACGGTGGCCGTCCCGTACCAGACGGGTGGCGATGGCGTGTCCGAAGCCTGCGGTGGCGCCGGTGACGAGAACAGTCAGGGACATGGGGACCTCCATAAAACTCTCAAGAGGGGAACGCTTGCAAAGAGACAAGAGATGCACCCATCTTTAAGAAATGAAGAAAACACTCGCCGGACAGAATGACAACCTGACAGGCATGCTTCTGGTCGCTGCTCCGCAACTGGCGGAAACGGTTTTTGCCCAGAGCGTGATCTATCTGTGTGCACACTCCCCTGAAGACGGGGCAATGGGCCTCATTATCAACCGTCGTTTGGCTCAACCGGGGCTTGATGATCTTTTCGCGCAGTTGGGAATTGAACCCAGTCCGCCGGAACGTCGTATTGCCGTATGTATGGGGGGGCCAGTCGATCACTCTCATGGTTTCGTTTTGCACTCGACGGACTGGACCGGGGAGGGCAGTCTGGGCGTCAATGATCGTGCAACGCTGACAGCCAGTCTGGATGTGTTGCGGGATCTGGCGGCAGGGCGTGGTCCGAAGCAGGCTCTCATGGCTTTGGGGCATGCCGCCTGGGGGCCGGGGCAGTTGGAGGAAGAGATCCTGCGCGACAGTTCCTGGTTTGTCGCTCCTGCCAGTGACGAGATTGTTTTCGGACTGGATCATGCGAAGAAATGGCGCAAGGCTCTGGCCGCCATCGATATTGACCCTCTGCTGCTCTCTGGAGCGGTCGGGGAAGCCTGATTTTTGAGAAGGACACTGAAAGCCGTGAACCAGACAGCACGCATCCTGCATATCTACGAGCACTGCCCGTTCTGCGTGAAGGCTCTCATGATTTTCGGGCTGAAAAATATTCCTTTCGAGCGGCGTGTCTTCCTGAATGATGATGAAGCCGGTCCGATCAGCATGGTTGGCCGGAAAGTCGTACCAATTCTGGAAGAAAACGGGCGTTATATGCCCGAGAGCATGGATATTGTGTCCCATATCGACGGGATTGGCGCACCGCTTCTGACAGGCCCGGTGCGACCAGAGATCGCGGACTGGCTGAAGGCGGGAAGCCGCGCGACATATCGTCTTTTCCTGCCGCGTGCTGTCTGCGCGCCGCTGCCTGAATTTGCGACGACCTCCGCCCGCGCCGGTTTCATTCGACGCAAAGAAGAGTCAACTGGGGCGTTCTGGGAAATTCTTGCAGATGGGTCCAAGGAAATTGCTGAACTGAATGCCCTGCTAGAAAAACTGGCATCGTTGATCCAGTCGCCGGAGGCCGTGAACGGCACTCTTTCCACAGATGATATTCATCTGTTTGCCCAGTTGCACAGCATGTCTTTGATCAAGGGGCTGTGTTACCCGCTGGAAGTGGAAGCCTACCGTCAGGTCATGTCTGAAAAGTCGGGTGTTGATCTTCTGGATCTGTTTTCTGTTTAGGCTCGTTAAGTGCGAGTCTGCTTGACGCATGGGCCTTGAACGGTTCTCCGTGAAGAGTGGAAACTGCGGCCTGACTAGGCATGAAGGGCAAGCACAGTTACGCTTCCGTATCTGATTCAGGAGATACGACGGATGCGGAAAAATATCGGAGCGGTGCTGTCACTGGCCCTGATGGCGGGGAGTGCGATGGCGGCAACACCAGACCATCAGGATGCAGCGCATCAGGCTCTTGATCTTGCGGAAAAGTCCATCGCTCTTCGTTCTGTCGCGGGAGATGGTAACCAGACGCCTCAGGTTGCGGCTCTTTTCCGGGACGCCCTGATCAAGGGAGGTTTTGCTCCCGCAGATGTCGTTATCACCCCTTATAAAGACACGGCGTATCTCATTGCGCGTTGGCCAGGCAGTGATCCCGCTCTGAAGCCTCTGGTCATTTCCGGTCATATGGATGTGGTGGAAGCCAAGGCATCTGACTGGACGCATGACCCGTTCAAGCCTCAGATCGAAAACGGATATCTGCTCGGGCGCGGTTCAACCGACATGAAGCTCGATGATACACTGGCGATTGCCGCGCTTCTGGAGCTGAAAAAGGGAGGCTACAAACCGCGTCGTGACATCATTCTCGAGTTCTCGGGCGATGAGGAAACGACGATGGCGACCGGCGCTATCATCGCGAGCAAGCTGGCCAATGCGGAACTTGTCCTGAATATGGATGGCGCGAATGGCACGCTGGATGAAAAAACCGGCAAGCCCGATTACTTTACATGGGAAGGTGCGGAGAAGACCTACGCTGATTTCCGACTGACTGTGACCAATCCGGGTGGCCATTCTTCGGAGCCGCGTGTTGTTAACGCGATTGATGAGCTTGCGGCTGATCTGCTTCACATTCAGCAGCACCGCTTCAAGCCGGAACTGAACGATCTGAGCCGGAGCTATTTCGTGAATGCAGCCCGGTGGCAGAAGCCGGAAATTGCATCGGCCATGAAAGTGTTTGCGGCCAATCCGTCTGATGGAAAAGCCATCCGCACGCTTTCTGCGGACCCGTCCTTTATCGGACGGATTGGAACGACCTGCGTCGTGACCATGATTGATGGCGGGCACGCTTTGAATGCGCTTCCCCAGCGGGCCACGGCGAATATCAACTGCCGTATTTTTCCCGGTCACCCTCGGGCAGCCATCATGGAGGAGCTACGTCAGGCCGCTCATGATCCGGGTATGACGATTGAAGATGCAACGGAAGGGTCTGTGGAAACCGCAGCCTCTCCGATGCGACCGGATGTCGTGCAAGCCATTGAACATGGCATGCACGTTGCTTATCCAGGGGTTCCGGTTTTTGCGGCCATGTCTTCAGGGGCGAGTGACAGTATGTGGTTCCGCTCTCATGGCGTGCCGAGCTACGGGATCAGCCCGATTTTCATCAAAAACTCTGACTCGTTCATGCATGGCCTGAATGAACGTACGCCTGTATCGGCCATTGCTCCGGCGATGGAAGATCTTTTGGTGTTGATTCCGGACCTGTCTCACTGACAAGAGAACAGCGTCTTCGAAAATGTCAAAGACGCTGTTTTTTCAGAAGGCTCAGGGTTTCAGAACGTCACCCAGAAACTCTGCCCGCCTCTGCGTGACGCGAGCCCGGAGGATCGGGTCTGGCAGCATATGTGTGCCGGGCAGAAGCAGAAGATTGTAGGGCTTTCCCGCTTTCAGGAGGGCCTGCGTCAGCTTCATCGTGTTTTCGAAATAGACATTATCGTCCGTTAGGCCGTGCATGAGCAGGAGCGGACGTTTCAGGTTGTCGGCATATGTCAGGACATTGCTTTTGCGATATCCTTCAGCGTCGTTCTGCGGTGTGTCGAGGTAGCGCTCGGTATAAGCGGTGTCATAATCCGCGAAATCAACCGGCGGAGCACCGGCAACGCCGACTTTGAAGATATCCGGGCGGCGGATTGTCGCCATGGCGGTGAAATAGCCACCGAAAGACCATCCGTAGACACCAACGCGTGTCAGATCGAGTTCGGGGTAGGTTTTACCGAGCGCCTGAAGACCGTCGATCTGGTCCTGAAGAGGCGCATCAATTAGGTTGCCTTTGATGGCGCGCTCGAAATCATGGTCCCGTCCGGGTGTGCCACGCCCGTCCAGCGTGACGACGACGTAGCCCTGATTGGCGAGGCACTGCTCTTCCATGAAGCTTGATGGCGTGTCGTGCACAAGTTTGACGCCCGGGCCGCCATAGACGGACAGCACGACGGGATAGCGATGTCCTTTCTGGAAATGCTCTGGCCGGATGACGGCCGCGTCAAGCTGACGTTCACCTGTCGTTGTGAACTGAACATGGACGGGAAGGTGAGGGGGCTGTGCAACGCCGGGCAGGGTGGCGAGGATCTTGCCTTTTGCATCGCGGAGCATTGTGCGGCGGGTGCCATCAGCAGACGCGAAGCTGTCGATCATCAGGCGGTGAGCGCCCGACGTGAAATGGATGGTGTGGGTGCCTGGTTCTGTCGCAATGGGCGTTGTTTTGCCGTCGGTCAGCGAGATACGGACAACCTGAGTGTCGATCCGGTTCGGTCGTACCGTAACGACGATACTGTTGCTGTCAGCGTCATAATCATTGAACGCGACGTAAGGTGTCGTGTCTGGAGTAAGAACCCGCTTCAGGGAGCCATCGGCAGCATGATGTTCAAGCTGCCAGGTTTTTCCGCGCTCGGAAGCCCACAGGAAGCCCTGTCCGCCATTCAGAACAACCGGGAGAGCCCGCGCACCAGCTGCTTCCCGTGGGTTCAGGTTCAGCCATGTCTTGTCTGCCTCTGCAAGCAGGACTGAGGTTTTTCCGGTTGCAAGATCGACGGAAAGAACCTGTTCCTGCGTTTGCTGTCGGTTCAAGACAACAAGAAACAGGCCACCGTTCTTCCGCCAGACAGTACGGGCCATGTAAGGCCATGCATCATGGTCCCAACTGATCCAGCGTGTCTTGCCGCCCTTGGCACTGATGAGGCCGAACCGTGTGCGGGCATTGGGCGTCCCGGCACGGGGATAGCGAAATTCGACAGGAGCAGCCTGCGGCGTTTCCGGATTGGTGATGTAGTGCTTTTCAACCGTGCTGGAATCTGCTTCCTCGAACAGGATCGTCTGGCTGTCCGGGGACCACCAGGCACCGTCCGGTCGTTCCAGTTCTTCCGCCGCTGCAAATTCGGCAAGGCCATTTGTCAGGGTTGGTGTGCCTGTTGTGGTCAGGCGCGTCTGGGCACCGCTGACGAGGTCGACGGCGTAGAGATCATTATCGCGAACGACAGTGATGGTCTGGCCATTCGGAGACAGACGCGGAGCGATCCAGTTTCCATCAATGGACGAGACGCGTCCGTCATCGGTGGCGATCCGGATGAGGCGACCGCCCTGAGACGCCAGGATTGTACCGCCGTCTTCGCTCATCTGATAGTCCGTAATGCCGGACATGGACTGTCGGGCACGCTCCCGTCGGGCTTTTTCTTCTACGGACAGGTGTTCCGGACCGGCTTCGGGAGCGGCGAGTTCGTGGAGAGTGTGATCCGGGAGATCATAGCGGAACAGGTGCAGGCGTGTATCGAACGGGCCGGAGCGCAGGAACAGAACGGAATGTCCATCCGGGGTGACTTCGGCGTGGTTCGGCAGTCCAAGCGTGCCGTTTCGTGTTTTGGCAAGATCGACCATGCAGGCGGCCGGTTCGGCGGCTTGGGCCGGCAGGGCAGCCAGCAGGGACGGAAGAAACACGCAGGACAGCAGGGCTCTGCGGAGACGGAATGACGGCATGGCGGCTCCGGATCGAAGGATTTTGACATCAATCATGGACCGGCCTGCCGATCCTGAACAGAGTGTCTTCCAACGAGATGCCGGGTTGCTCACGATTACGGGAGCAGGACGGAATTTACCGGGACCGATGCGCCGTTAAGGTGTTGTCTGTCATGGTGTGTCTCAGAAGAGGAACCTGATGGATATGCAGTATCGTCAGTTAGGCCGTTCTGGCCTCAAGATTTCCGCCCTCAATTTTGGCTCTGTCACATTTGGTGGGCAGGGTGATTTCGCCGCGACAGGTAATATTGATGTCTCGGAGGCCACTCGCATGGTGGATCTCTGCGTCGAGCATGGGGTGAACATGTTCGATACCGCTGATGCTTATTCTGGCGGTGAAGCTGAAGAAATTCTGGGGCGTGTTCTGAAAGGGCGCAGCAGGGAGCTGCTTGTGACCAGCAAGGTTCGGTTCCCAACGGGGAAGGGGCCTAATGAACAAGGGTTATCCCGACATCACATTCTCAATGCCTGCGAAGACAGCCTGCGTCGGCTGGGTCGCGATCATATTGACCTCTATTATCTGCATGAGTGGGACGGCCTGACGCCGGTTGAGGAAACGCTGGAAGCGCTTCAGACCCTCCGGGATCAGGGCAAGATCCGTTATGCGGGCATTTCCAACTTTGCAGGCTGGCAGGCCATGAAGCTTCTGTCTGCGGCAGAGCGGGATCGGTTGATTACACCTGTGTCCGAGCAGATCTATTATTCTCTGGAAGCGCGAGACGCCGAGTATGAACTGCTGCCGTTAGCCGTGGATCAGGGCTTGGGTGTTCAGATCTGGAGCCCGCTGGCCTGTGGATTGCTAACGGGCAAGTATCGTCGCGGAAAGACCGCTCCAGCCGATAGTCGCCGCATCTCGGGATGGCCGGAGCCGGAAGTCCGGAATATCGAAAAGCTCTACGATACCGTCGAGGTTCTGGTTGAGATTGCGGAGGAGCATGATGTTTCAGTGGCTCGGGTGGCGCTGGCCTGGCTGCTGCATAAACCGGGGGTGACGTCTCTGGTCATCGGCGCGCGCAAAGAAAGCCAGCTTCTGGATAATCTGGCAGCGGCTTCGCTCCGTCTGACCAAGGCGCAGGTTGCGCGTCTGGATGAAGTCAGTGCGCCGGATCTGGTTTACCCTTACTGGCATCAGCAACGGAATGCCTTTGACCGGCTTTCTGAGGCTGACATGGTCCTGCACGGGCCCGCGAAACGTCATCGGGAGGCTCTTGAAACAAAAAAATGAGTGCCTAAATATTCATCACCGGTCGTCGCCTTCGGGGGCGGCCGAGACATCATATGCCGCCGATACGGGGCATGAGAGGACATATCAGAATGGACATTCAGAAGTTTACGGAACGCAGCCAGGGTTTCCTTCAGGCTGCACAAACCATTGCCCTTCGGGATTATCACCAGCAGTTGACGCCGGAGCATTTGCTCAAGGCCCTGCTGGATGACGAACAGGGCGCCGCTTCTGGCCTGATCCGGGCAGCAGGTGGCGATCCGAAAGTTGTTCAGGCCGCCAATGATGCGGCGCTTGCCAAACTGCCGAAAGTTCAGGGCGGTGGCGCTGGCCAGCCACAGGCCACACCTGATTTCGTGCGTCTGCTGGACTCCGCCGAAGCCGCAGCAAAGAATGCAGGCGACAGCCATGTTGCGCAGGATCGACTGCTAGTGGCGATTGCCGCCAGCAATTCTCCGGCAGGTAAGGCGCTCGTTGACGGTAAGGCTGATGCTAGTGCGCTGGAGCGTGCTGTTGCCCAGATCCGCAAAGGTCGCACTGTGACCAGCGCTTCTGCTGAAAACACGTTTGACGCCTTGAAAAAATATGCTCGCGATGTGACGGCGGTGGCGCAGGCTGGCAAGCTTGATCCGGTTATTGGTCGTGATGAAGAAATTCGCCGGGCCATTCAGGTTCTGGCGCGCCGGAGCAAGAACAATCCGGTTCTGATCGGTGAGCCGGGTGTGGGTAAAACTGCGATCGTTGAAGGTCTCGCTCTGCGTATCGTCAACGGCGATGTGCCTGAGGCTCTCCGCAACAAGAAGCTGATGTCGCTCGACATGGGCGCTTTGATTGCTGGTGCGAAATTCCGTGGTGAGTTCGAGGAACGTCTGAAGGCTGTTCTCAAGGAAGTTGAGACCGCAGAAGGCGAGATCATTCTCTTCATTGATGAGATGCACACGCTTGTCGGCGCTGGCCGCTCCGATGGTGCAATGGATGCGTCCAACCTCATCAAGCCGGAACTGGCCCGCGGTACGCTTCACTGTATTGGTGCAACCACACTCGACGAATACCGGAAGTATATCGAGAAAGACGCAGCGCTTGCCCGCCGCTTCCAGCCGGTTTTTGTCGGTGAACCGTCCGTTGCAGATACGATTTCGATCCTGCGTGGCATCAAGGAAAAGTACGAGCTTCACCATGGTGTTCGCATCACGGATAACGCCATCGTTTCCGCCGCAACGCTTTCCAACCGTTACATCACGGATCGCTTCCTGCCGGATAAAGCCATTGATCTGATCGACGAGGCTGCCAGCCGTCTGCGGATGCAGATCGACAGCAAGCCGGAAGCTTTGGATGAGCTTGATCGGCGCATCATTCAGCTGAAGATCGAGCGTGAGGCCATCCGCAAGGAAGACGATACGGCGTCGAAGGATCGGCTACAGGCTCTGGAAGCCGAACTGGCTGATCTGGAAGAGCAGTCCGATGCGATGGGTGCCGAGTGGCACGCTGAGAAGGATCGCGTCAACGCCATCCAGAAGCTGAAGGAACAACTGGATACAGCGCGTTCCGATGTCGATGTGGCGCAGCGTCAGGGCAATCTCGCCAAGGCATCCGAGCTGATGTACGGCCTGATCCCTAACCTTGAAGCCCAGATTGCCAAGGCTCAGGAAGAGGAAGACGCAGCGTCCAAGTCAGGTCTGTTCGCTGACAGCGTGACGGAGCAGGGCATTGCTTCGGTCGTGTCCCGCTGGACGGGTATTCCGGTAGATCGCATGCTGGAAGGTGAGCGTGCCAAGCTTATGCGGATGGAAGACACCCTGCGTGATCGTGTCGTCGGGCAGGAGCAGGCGCTTGTTGCGGTCTCCAATGCGGTTCGTCGCGCCCGTGCAGGTCTTCAGGACCCAAACCGCCCGATTGGTTCGTTCCTGTTCCTTGGCCCAACGGGTGTTGGCAAGACCGAGCTGACGAAGGCGCTGGCCCAGTTCCTGTTTGATGACGAAAAGGCCCTGCTGCGGATCGACATGAGCGAATTCATGGAGAAGCACGCGGTGTCCCGTCTGATCGGTGCGCCTCCGGGTTACGTCGGTTACGACGAAGGTGGCGTGCTAACGGAAGCTGTTCGTCGTCGTCCGTATCAGGTCATCCTGTTTGATGAGGTGGAGAAGGCCCATGAGGACATCTTCAACATCCTGCTTCAGGTTCTTGACGATGGTCGCCTGACGGATGGCCAGGGTCGTGTGGTAGATTTCCGCAATACGATCATTGTGCTGACCAGTAACCTCGGCTCGGATGTTCTGGCCAATCAGGAAGATGGTGAATCGCCGGATCTGGTTCAGGCTCAGGTCATGCAGGTCGTGCGTAATCACTTCCGGCCGGAATTCCTGAACCGTCTGGATGAGATCATCCTGTTCTCCCGTCTGCAGCGTGCAGATATGGGACGGATTGTCGATATTCAGCTCAGCCGCCTGCGGCAGCTTCTGGAAGATCGTAAGATCACTCTGGAACTGGATGAGAAGGGGCGGGAGTGGCTTGCTGAAGCTGGATACGATCCGGTCTACGGTGCGCGGCCTTTGAAGCGCGTAATCCAGCGTAGTCTTCAGAACCCGTTGGCAGGCCTGCTGCTGGATGGAACCATCCGCGACGGGGACACTATCCACGTCTCTGCCGGTGAGAAGGGGCTGACGATTAACGGTCATTCCGTCTCGCAAGACTGAATTCTGCGGAAAACCGGGACTTTCAGAAGAAACGCCAGATTTTTCTGGCGTTTTTTTAGTTTTTTTAGTTTTGGATTGTGAATGGAAAGTGTGTGTAAGGTTTGAATGTGTAGGGAAACTGTGGCTTTGTGGTGTGGATAACTCGTTTATGATGATTGTTTGACAGTGTTGGTTGGTCCCCGTATAAGCCCGTTCACCGACGCGGCGGGGCCTTCTTCGAGGGTCTGGCCGGGACGGTTAGAGACTGTGATCTTTGAAAATTGAATATGGAATTGGAAGGGAT
>NZ_JAGEKJ010000008.1:0-172628 GCF_049887835.1 Gluconobacter sp. NFX36
ACCGGCGATGGACCGTGATCTGCTCAAAACGCAGAGCGAAAGTCACCCCGGAAACCCTCAATCAAAGCGCCAAAAAACTAAAATCATCAGACAAGCGCATCAACAAACAGTTCTTCGATCCCTCCAGTTTGTCGTGGCACACCCGGCGATTTCGTCTTTTTGTGCAGGCACCCGGAATACCGGTCAGCTCACGCAAAACCTGGCATGGTTCAGTCATCACATTCCAGAAAAGTTCTGGATCGACCTCAAGACCGAGCGCCTTCTGGCTGAAGATGCACCAACCCCTGTTGCAGCATAACGTATCGTCTGGAGAGGGGGTGGCACTGGTTGTCGCCCCCTCTCCAGATCTCCGTGACATTCATCTTTTTGCGATCTGTACGTTTTCTTTTCCAAATTCCATTTCGCACTATGGACAGTCAATCTGCTATATGTAACATAAATACCGTTATGTATTCTGGAATAAGCGTTATCTTTTGGAGTGACAGAACATAGCGTTATCGAGCTTCTTCCAAGGTCATCCATGCTTGTCATGGCCTTGAAGGTCTCAGGCGTTGTGAATGACTCTGAAAAGATAGCTCTCCCGGGATCTTGGTAATCTGCACGTTACAAACTGGGTATGGCCTTATGGATCTGGTTCTTGGAGTTGATGTTGGAACAGGGAGCGCCCGAGCAGGTCTCTTTACTCTTGATGGGGAAAAGAAGGCCTCTGCCGTCCAGCCGACATGTACATGGACGCCAGCCCCCAACTATGCCCAGCAGTCTTCCGCCAATATTTGGGAGGCTGTTTGTACCGCAACACGCGCGGCGCTTTCCAAACTCGATCAGCCCTATCGGATTGCAGGTATTGGCTTCGATGCAACCTGCTCTCTTGTCGTCCTTGATCCAGAAGGCCGTCCGTTATCTGTCGATCCTGAAGGTGCGGATGGGCAGGATATTATCCTGTGGGCCGATCATCGTGCCCTGAAGGAAACCACCGAAATCAATGCCGGTGGCTACGACGTCCTGCGTTATGTGGGAGGCAAAATCTCCCCGGAAATGGAAACGCCAAAGCTTCTTTGGCTCAAACGCAACCTGCCCGATATTTTCGCCAAAGCTGGGCATTTTTTCGATCTGCCGGATTTTCTGACATGGAGGGCTACGGGATCTCTCTCTCGCTCAGCATGTTCCACGGCCTGTAAATGGACCTATCTGGCTCATGAAGATCGTTGGGATGACACGTATTTCAAAGCCATTGGTCTTGAGGAACTGACAGAGAACAATTTTTCCCGGATTGGTTATGATATTCGTGCATTGGGCGGGATCGTTGGTGAAGGTCTGAGTGCTGAGGCCGCTGCTGAGCTAGGTCTTGAGCCCGGTATTCCTGTTGGAGTGTCTGCCATTGATGCGCATGCAGGTGGTATTGGCGTCTTCGGTATTGAAGCAGCGGGAGCGCTTTCAGATGATGTACTTGAGCGCTCAATTTCGCTAATCTGTGGCACGTCCAGCTGTCATATGGCAGCGTCCAAAGAAGCGCGATTTGTTCCGGGCGTCTGGGGGCCATACTGGAACGCCATGGTTCCTGACATGTGGCTCAATGAAGCGGGTCAGTCTGCAACTGGCGCGCTGATTGACTTTGTCATTTCCAAGCATGCTGCTGGTCCTGCCCTCAAGCAGGAAGCAGAACAGTCGGGTACAAACATATACGCCCTGCTGAACGATCGCGCGGATGCTCTTGAGCAGGGTAAACTTCCGGGAACGAGTACATCGAACCTTCATGTGCTCCCGGATTTCCATGGAAACCGCTCCCCACACGCTGATCCTGACCTAAAGGGTGTCGTGAGCGGGCTAAGCCTCTCAGCCAATACGGATGATCTGGCGAAGCTGTATCTCGCTACGCTGCAAGGTCTCGCATACGGCACCAAAGACATCATTGATGCGCTCAATGCTCAAGGCTACCGGATCGACACGATCCTCGCCACGGGGGGTAGCACCAAGAATCACGTTTTCCTGCGTGAGCATGCTAACGCAACAGGCTGTCGCATTCTCCTGCCCGAAGAGCCGGACTCCGTTCTTCTGGGGGCAGCCATACTTGGTGCCGTCGCCAGCGGCGAATACGCGGACCTTCGCACCGCCATGGCCCGGATGAGCCATGCCGGAACCGAAATCCTGCCTGATGAGCGCACTACCGCTTATCATTCAGCCAAACGTTCCATCTGCCATGACATGCTGAATAGCCAACTCGCATGGCGTCAGCAGATGCGGGACGTCCTCGAACCTGCCCCTTCTAACTGATCCTGCATCCTTTTTCGAAAGGTCTGAGTTTCATGTCCCGTCTAAAGTCACTCTGCGCCCTGACCCTTCTCTTGAGCGGTTCAGTTCTCTCCTCTGCTCATGCTGCTGGCACTCTGACAATCGCCACCGTGAATAACGGCGATATGATCGTCATGCGGCAGCTTTCCTCGGAATTCGAGAAAGCCCATCCGGATATTCATCTGAACTGGGTAACACTGGAAGAAAACGTCCTTCGCCAGCGTGTTACGACCGATATCGCCATGAAGACAGGGCAGTTCGACGTCGTGACCATTGGCAACTATGAAGTTCCCATCTGGGCCAAGCAGGGCTGGCTGACGGAACTCAAGCCGGATGCAGCCTATGACGTAAATGACGTTCTCCCATCTGTGCGTGACGCTCTGACGTCTGACGGCAAATTGTACGCCCTGCCCTTTTACGCAGAAAGCGTCATGACATATTACCGTAAGGATCTGTTCCAGAAGGCTGGCCTGACCATGCCAGCAGACCCGACTTACGACCAGATCCGCCAGTTTGCGGACAAGATCACGGACAAGTCCGGTCAGGCCTATGGCATCTGTTTGCGCGGCAAGCCGGGTTGGGGCGAGAACATGGCTTATGTCAGTTCACTGGCCAATACCTATGGCGCCCAGTGGTTTGATATGTCCTGGAAGCCTCTGTTGACGTCTGATGCCTGGAAGAAGGCGCTGACATGGTACGTTTCGGCGATGAAGGAAGATGGTCCTCCAGGCGCCACGTCCAATGGTTTCAACGAAAACCTCGCGCTGTTTGCGAGCGGCCATTGTGGAATCTGGATTGATTCCACCGTCGCTGGTGGTCTGCTGTTCGACCCGAAGCAGTCACAGGTGGCTGACAAGGTTGGTTTCGCACCGGCTCCCAAAGGTCCGTATGGCAAGGGCCCGACATGGCTGTGGGCCTGGAGCCTCGCCGTTCCGGTCAGTTCCCATCAGAGTGCCGATGCCCAGACCTTTATTACATGGGCGACGTCCAAGGATTACGTGAAGCTGGTTGCCGACCGTAAAGGATGGGTTGCTGTTCCTGCCGGCACGCGCGCATCCACCTATGCCACCCCTGAGTACCAGAAGGCTGCACCGTTCGCCTCTTTCGTGCTGAACGCCATCAAGACGGCTGATCCGAACGGACAGACGGCTCAGCCACGTCCTTACACCGGCGCACAATTCGTGGGCATCCCAGAGTTCCAGGCCATGGGAACGCAGGTCGGACAGACCGTTGCCGCTACACTCTCTGGTCAGATGACGGTCGATCAGGCTCTTGCGTCCGCACAGTCTTCCGTAACCCGTTCGCTGCGCCAGTCCGGCCGCGCCAGATAAGGCTCCAATGCCATGCAGGCCGTTGTCGAACATAGCCCCGCACCGGGAGCCTCCGCACAGAAGGGAAAAGGAGCAGGTTTTCTGCTTCTTTCTCCGGCTGTTCTGATTCTTCTGGTCTGGTCGCTTGTCCCGCTGGGGATGACCCTGTGGTACTCCCTCCTGAATTATAATCTTGTGGACCCGACGCTTCACGGCTTCGCAGGCTTCAGCAACTACTGGTACCTGTTAACCGATCCTGATTTCCTGCACTCCCTTCTGAACACATTCATTCTCGTGGCGGGCGTGCTGGTCATCAGTGTTGGTGGCGGGACACTTCTGGCCGTCCTGTATGATCAGGAGTTTTTCGGGCGCGGTATTGCCCGTGTGCTGGTGATTTCCCCGTTCTTCATCATGCCAACGGTCTCCGCCCTGCTTTGGAAGAACCTGATGCTGCACCCGATTTATGGCGTTTATTCCGCCATGATGCGGGCTGTCGGCCTCACACCGATCGACTGGCTGGCGAAGTTTCCGCTTCTGACAGTCATGATGATCGTTGCATGGGAGTGGCTGCCTTTCGCCGTGCTTATTCTCCTCACAGCCGTTCAGTCGCTGGACAGCGAGCAGAAAGAAGCCGCCCGTATGGATGGCGCAGGTCCTATCGCACGGTTCCGTCATATTATTCTGCCCCATCTGGGGCGTGCGATCAGTGTCGTGGTCATGATCGAGACGATCTACCTGCTGACGGTTTTCGCAGAAATATCTGTGACGACGGCTGGGGGCCCTGGCGTGGCGTCTACCAATCTGGCTTACCTGATTTACTCTCGCGCCCTGCTTCAGTTCGATGTGGGCGGTGCGTCTGCCGGTGGTATTATCGCCATCATCATCGCCAATATCGTTGCGGTCTTTCTCGTCCGTTCCGTTGCTCGCAATCTGGAGGTGTGAGATGGCCGTCAAAACGAAACGCAGTACTCGGATTGCCGTCACCCTTCTGGGATGGGGCATTGCTCTTTGGCTCTTTTTCCCGATTTTCTGGATGATTCTGACCGGCTTCAAGAGCGAAGTGGAAGCGGTATCAACGCCGCCAAAACTGTTCTTTGTGCCAACGCTCAGCAGCTATGCGGAAGTTTTCGAGCGTGCCAGTTACTGGCATTTTGCACTTAATACCGTCATCGTGTCAGTCGGTGCGACAGCGGGCGCCCTGTTACTGGCCATTCCGGCCGCATACTCGATGGCCTTCATGCCTTCAAAACGAACGCGCGGCACGCTGCTCTGGATGCTCTCGACCCGGATGCTGCCCCCGGTTGGCGTACTGGTTCCCATTTATCTCCTGGCCCGCAACACGCACCTTCTGGACACATGCACCGGTCTGGCAATCGTGGATATGCTCACGAACTTACCGATTATCGTCTGGATGCTGTTCACATTCTTCCGTGAAGTCCCGGCTCCCATTCTGGAAGCGGGCCGTATGGATGGCGCTACCCGCTGGCAGGAAATGACAATGGTCCTTCTGCCTCTGGCATTACCCGGCATTGCGTCCACGGCCCTGCTGTCGCTGATCCTCTGCTGGAACGAGGCCTTCTGGTCCCTGAACCTGACGTCTTCCAATGCTGCCCCGCTGACGGCTTTCATTGCCTCGTTCTCGTCCCCGGAAGGGCTGTTTTTCGGCAAGCTTTCCGCCGCCTCTACCCTCGCTGTGGCTCCCATTCTTGTTTTTGGCTGGATCAGCCAGAAGCAGCTTGTCCGCGGCCTGACATTCGGAGCCGTGAAGTGACCGACCTCTTCCTTCCTGCCGTTGCCCCCATGCTTGAAAACGGGATCTGACCCATGGCCACGCTTGAACTCAAGAACATCCGCAAGACGTATCTTACGGAAGAAATCATCAAGGGCATTTCCCTGTCGATCGAGAACCAGGAATTCGTGGTGTTCGTCGGGCCATCCGGCTGCGGTAAATCCACACTTCTGCGCATGATTGCTGGCCTCGAAGATATCACGTCTGGCGATCTGCTGATTGATGGTCAGCGCGTCAACGACGTGGAGCCCGGTAAGCGCGGTCTGGCGATGGTGTTCCAGTCCTATGCGCTCTATCCGCATATGAACGTCTACAAGAACATGGAATTTGGTCTGAAGCTTGCCGGGATGCCGGAGGCAGAGCGTCGGCAAAAGATCGAGCATGTCGCCCGCACGCTTCAGCTTGAGCCCTACCTGAACCATAAGCCGGGCCAGCTTTCAGGCGGGCAGCGTCAGCGTGTGGCCATCGGGCGCGCCATTGTGCGTAATCCCAAGGTGTTCCTGTTCGACGAACCGCTGTCCAATCTCGACGCCGCTCTGCGTGGCCAGATGCGTGTGGAGCTTTCGGCTCTTCATCGTAAACTTGGTGCCACGACGATCTACGTGACCCACGATCAGGTCGAAGCCATGACCATGGCTGACAAGATTGTCGTTCTTCAGAAGGGTGTTGTTGAGCAGATTGGTTCTCCGCTGGAACTGTACCATCACCCTCGCAACCTCTTCGTGGCGAAATTCATCGGCTCCCCTCCCATGAACTTCTTCTCCGCCATTTTCCAGGATGGCAACGGGGAAGGTTCCACGGTTCAGCTTCGGGACGGAACAGTCATGCATGTTCCAGTCGCCCCGCCCGGAATTCTGCCGGGCACCAAGCTCACGCTCGGTATCCGGCCTGAACATCTTGAACTCGCCGCCCCCGGCCCGAATAGCGGTATTGTCGAAGTTATCGAACGGCTGGGTGCGACCACACTCGTTCACGTTTGTCTGGAAGACGGTCAGGTCGTTGTTGTGCAGACGGATGGCTTTACAGACATCGAAGTCGAAACACGCGTTAGCCTGACTTTACCTCCTCAGTACTGTCACCTTTTTGCCCCCGATGGACTGGCCTTTGAAGCCTGTCGTCGTCATCCCCTCGCCGCCTGAACTCAGGAATACTTAAAATGTACATGGAAAAACTTCGTCTCGATGGCCGTACCGCAGTTGTGACCGGCGGTGCACAGAATATCGGCCTGGCCTGCGTGACGGCTCTGGCTGAAGCTGGGGCACGCGTTGTAATCGCGGATCTGGATGAGGCTCTGGCTGCAAAAGCTGCGGAGGAACTTCGTGGTGAAGGGCTGGATGTCAGCAGCATCCGTATGGATGTTACGAATACGGAAAGCGTCCAGACCGCTATCAAGACCGTGCATGAGCAGGAAGGTCATCTGGATATTCTGGTTGCCTGTGCCGGGATCTGTATTTCTGAAGTCAAAGCGGAGGACATGACGGACAGCCAGTGGCTCAAGCAGGTCGACATCAACCTGAATGGCATGTTCCGCTGCTGCCAGGCCGCAGGTCGCATTATGCTTGAGCAGAAGAAAGGGGCGATTGTTGCGATTGGCTCCATGTCCGGGCTGATTGTTAACCGCCCACAACAGCAGGCGGCTTACAATGCCTCCAAGGCGGGAGTGCATCAGTATATCCGCTCCCTGGCCGCGGAATGGGCGCCTCACGGCATCCGTGCCAACGCCGTTGCTCCAACCTATATCGAAACAACCCTGACGCGCTTCGGCATGGAAAAGCCGGAACTGTATGATGCCTGGATTGCAGGGACACCAATGGGGCGTGTAGGGCAGCCGGACGAAGTCGCTTCCGTCGTGCACTTTCTGGCTTCGGACGCTGCGAGCCTGATGACGGGTTCGATCGTCAACGTGGATGCTGGCTTTACTGTCTGGTAATCAACATTCGAAACACCGGGCCTGTCATCAGACCCGGATGTCTCAAGTCCGGCGACCCATCAACGGATCAGTCCGGCTTGGCCGTCCGGTCTCCACATGCCCGGCAACCTGTATATGCCCTGCTGTGCCGCCCTTGCGACGGGTGACCGTCAGATCATACCAGAAGTCACTTCCAGCAAGCGGATAAAAGCGGGATAGCTCCTGCCCAGGCTTTAGAAGAGCAGTCCAGTCAGTTGTCGCACCATAGGCGTCTTCAACGACCAGTTCCGCACCTTCCAACGCAATGCTTTTGAGAAACAGCGTCACGCCTTCCGTCTCTTCGCGAACACGGACCTGCAAATCTGAAATGTTTTTGCCAGAGCGGTAGAAACCGTTGGGTCCAGAAAGCGTGAAGTCATCATGCGGATGGAGCGAAATATTTAATGTGGCTCCCCCACCAACAGTATAATGACGTGACGGGCCTTGCCCTGAGAGGCGAAAAACTGCTCCCTTTACACCTGTGTTGTTGAGAACGATCTCGGCTTTCTCTGTGTTCACCATCAGGTCTGCTGCCAGATGATACGGAAGAGCACACGTCGCCCTCTGCCCTTCTTCCTGCCGTGGCAACGTCTGGTATTGCGGAACCAGAGGTGGAGGTAACATGCAGGACTTGCGGGTCTGTGGCATGTAATCGTCTGTATTGGGAAGATCGGCCTGCCAGCGTGTATCTTTGACGGAGAAGTCAAAAGCAGATGTCAGATCCCCGCAGACAGCACGCCGCCAGGGTGTGATGTTGGGAGCCTGAACACCGAAGCGCTTTTCAAGAAACATCAGAACAGACGTGTGGTCGAACACTTCCGAATTGACACGTCCGCCCTTGCTCCAGGGGGAAATGAGGATGGCAGGTACACGCGGTCCAAGACCTACAGGAACGCCATGATAGCTCTCACCGGTGACAGACACCGTGCTGTTCCCCTCGTTTCCTTCAAGTGCAGGAACCGGAGGCGGAACATGATCGAAAAAGCCGTCATTTTCATCATAGTTCAGGATGAAAACTGTTTTGGACCATACGTCTGGATAACGGACAAACACATCCATCAGGCGGGAAATCAGATGCTCGCCGTAGCCGGGCGGTGCGTTCGGGTGTTCAGAGAGCGCAGCAGCAGGCACGATCCAGGAGACCTGCGGCAATGTCCCTGCAGCCACATCCTTTTCAAATGCCTCGATCAGGAAGCGCCCTTCAGATGTCGCAGCATTTTCAGCCGTGGAGCCTTCAACAATCCGACGCCCCTGTTGATATTGCCAGGACTGCTCGGAAAGTTCCCGAAAAGCGGTAAACCCTGCCAGAGCGTTGTCTCCGAAATTGTCGTATTCCTGATAAACCTTCCAGGACACACCAGCTTTCTGAAGCTCTTCGGCGTAAGTCGTCCATTGAAAGGACTGAAATTTCGGATTGTCGTGGCGCATATCGGCCGAGACGTTCCCGTCATCGACGTTCTCGACCGCCTGCTTGCCATCATGTCCGACGCTTAATCCGTTTGTTCCGGAAAACAGAAAGAGCCTGTTTGGATTGGTCGGCCCAAAAATCGAGCAGTGATAGGCATCGCAGATCGTGAAGGCATCTGCGAGCGCGTAGTAATACGGAATATCCCGGCGCGTGAAATGGCCCATCGTCATGGCGGTCTTGTGCGGGATCCAGCAATCCCACTCGTTCCAGACTTTCTGGCTGCCCTTCCAGCTATGATCCAAGCTGGCGATGCAGGCGCTCGAAGTATGCACCGTGTTCATGCGGAACGGCAGAACCGTTGAACCCTTAGCAGTCTTTTGTGCGAAGACGGACGTTCCGTCGGGCTGCTGTGCGGCACGAGGGTCTCCATATCCCCGCACACCGCTCAGGCACCCAAAATAATGATCGAAAGAGCGGTTTTCCTGCATCAGGATCACCACATGCTCGACATCCTGAATGGTGCCTGTTTTCCGGTTGGCCGGAACCGCAAGAGCCTGTTGCAGATTACCGGGCAGTGTTCCGGCAGCCGCAAAAGCGGCTCCCAGTTCAAGAAATCTGCGTCGGCTGGAAAGCGGTCCGGTCATGTGCGGGTCCAATCAGTCGAAGTGCTTGCGAAGCGTGAAGAAGACCATGCGGGGTGCTGCGGCCTGAAGCGTCTGGAAGGTTCCGGATGGGTCGGAATTGACGAAGCCATTGCTTCCAACCGTCGCCACATATTTCTTATCAAAGAGATTCGTAACGTTGATCTGCGCATCCAGCCCCCGCAGGAACCAGTTCTGGCTCTGGAAGCGATAGCCAACATTCAGGTTAAAGACGGCGTTGGCTGGAACAGATGCATCATTGGTATAGGTGTAGTAACGTTTGTCCTGAAACTGCATCAGGACGTTCCCCCAGATTGCGCCGTCATCATAGCCAAGCTCTACGTTCGCAAGATTGGATGGCATCCCAACCGTGTGTCTGCCTTTGATGCGAGCCGACACAACACCATCCGCATACACATTGTCATCATACAGGGAGTTGTTGAAAGCATAGGACGCAAACAGCGACCAGTTCCGTGCAAATTTCCAGTTGGCCGCGACGTCTACACCGCGCGCCGTAACGCCGCCCACGTTGCTCAGAACCGAGGCATTGCCCTGAATACCGACGCCCTGGGTCACAGCCAGAAGACGGTTCTGGAACTCGACATAATACCCTGTGACGGAAGCCTGAAACGTCCGGTTATGGAAACGGTATCCAAGCTCTTCCGTGTTGGACATCTCGGGCTTCAGCTTCTTCTGAAGCACTTCAAAGCCAGCTGTCGTTGTGGAGAAAGGACCTGACGTCTGGGCGCTGTCAAAAGCGGCCATATTGCGCGCGTAGTCTGCGAAGATTTCGTTGTGCTGGTTGATGCGATAGTTCGCACCAATCTGCGGCAGAAAACCATTCGAGGCACTCAAAGAGCCGGATGGGTAGGTTGTTCCGGTCGGTGTCCCCATCAGATTGCCGCTCAGAGCACGAGCAGAGTTATCCACGATGAGAGATTTGAAGCCATAGGTGAGCTTCAGTGCTGGCATGATCTGCCATGTGTCGCCCAGATGAACCTGATATGTTTTGGTATTAAATGTGCTCTGCCACTGGGTGTAGAAAGAATTTCCCTGATACCAGTGAATGGATGACGGAGCCCCGCTGTCCTGAAGCGGGTAAAAACGACGGGCCTGCTCGAAATTGTTGTTTTCGAACCAGAAACCCCAGTCGATTGTGTGGTTTGCGATCTTGTACGTCAGGCCCCCGATAAAGCCTGCACGGTGGATGTCATATTCCGTGGTACGGGTCGTCAGCGGTGAGCCTCCCAGAGCCGCTGGCGTCGCGAGATAGGGTGTGACCCATGCGCCCTCACCCGTGTTGGTATGACCATATCCGGTCACGAAGCCTTTAAGACGGCTCGTGATATCAAAATCCAGGCGACCATAGCCCATGGCATCTTCACGCAGACCTGCTGCATTGTAATAGACCGTGTCCTGATTTTCGACACTGGATGGAAAGGCCGTTCCAGTCTGATAGGCCGTGGCAATCTGCTTGGCGAGAGCATAGTTACCTGTAATGTTGTCGAGCCTGTATCCGTATTTACTGATCTGGGCGAGCGAAAGATCCTGGTAATCGTTTTCCTTACGCTTTGACCAGTCCCCGAAAACCGTAAGTTTTACATGCTCTCCGAATGGCTGAATATACTTGGCATTGGCCTGATCCTGAACCTGAACACCATCGCCCTTCCACTTGTTGGCGTCCTGATGATTGTAGGACACGTAGAAGCGGCCACCGCCTTTGAGTTCGCCACTGTTGATACGGGCAAATGTACGCCAAGTTGACGCCGAGCCGATTGTTCCAGCCACATCTACACCGAATTTCTTGGTCGGATCTACGGATGTAAACTGCAACGCACCGCCCAGATCGTTCGATGCCGCTACACCCAGCGCACCCGCGCCCTGCGTCAGTGTCGAGGGGCCATTGTTTTCGGTCTCAAGAGCGCGACCGATAGAGAGACCGTTATCATTACCATAGGCCAGATTTCCCAAAGGAATGCCGTCCATCGTGAAGCCGAGGCGGCTCTGATCAAACCCGCGAATAACGATCTGCTGGGACCATTCATAGGATCCCAGGGGGTCAGACGACGTGAACATGACGCCTGGCAGCTTGGACAAAGTCTTGAATGGGCTTGTTCCTGGCGTCATTTCCTGAATGGCCCTGCGGGAAATGGTCTGCGTCTCACGAGCGGCGCCTGCCCCAAGAACAACGACGGATTCTGCGGATGCCGCTTCAGTGGATTGCGGCGCGCTCTTTTTGGCAGATACTTTTCTAGCCTGTGTATTGTGCGACTTGGCCTTTAGCGGGGAATGACTGGAAGCTGCATCGTTTGCAAACACAGTCTGAGGAACTGAGAGAGCGACAATTCCGCTCAAACAGGTCGTCAGGGCAAGTATCATCTTCATTCTTGTGTGTTCCCGCTAGGGCGCAAATCGGCCCGTGAATTTGCGAAAACGTTATGAAGGCGTTTCCTTTCTGTCGTGTTATCGTTTCAAGACATTGAAACATGGTTTTCACATTTGATACGGCCAACAAAAAAGGCCCGCCGAGAGGCGAGCCTTTTTCGATCTTAAAACAATTTTTTTGATGGTCGTTCAGGCAAGAATGTAGAACAGAATCGCCGAAACCGTAATTGTGACAGGCAGGGTAAAGAGCCACGCCAGAGCAATCTTGGTCAGCATGTGCATGTTGATGCCCGACCCGGAAGCCACCATCGTTCCTGCAACACCAGACGTGATGATGTGCGTTGTGGACACCGGCAGGCCCGTATAGCCAGCCGTCATGATCAAGCCTGCCCCGACAACTTCGGAGGCTGCACCCTGCGCAGGGTTGAGGTGAGCTTTTCCAATTCCCTCACCCAGCGTCTGAACGATACGGCGATATCCGATCATCGTTCCAACACCAAGGCAAAGCGCACTGAGCAGACGAACCCAGAATGGGGCATATTCCACCGTCGGACGTAGCTTCTTGGCGAGTGCTGCCGCTTCTTTTTTCTGCGCATCTGAAGCAGCAGGGTTAGACGTGACCGAACGCAACCCGGACAAAACCTGATAGATGTCTCCCCGCGTCTCAGCTGGGCTTGCGTGGATTTCCGCACCTTTTTCAAGACGATCAATAGACGCTAATGCATCTGCCTTGAACGAGTAGCGATCAAACTCTGACACCAGAGGGCGCGCCGCCTGAACGTCTTGACGAATGACGTCGTACTGTACCGGAACCTGCGGGTTCAGGGCAAATGCAGCAGGCATCAGACCAATGATGGTCAGCATGATGAGGCCAATGCTCTTCTGCCCATCATTGTTACCATGCGAGAAACTGACCAGCGTGCAAGTCGTGATCAGCAGTGCTCGCACAATCGGGTTGGGTTTGTGGTGTGGCTCGGGGCGTTGATAAAGCGCCGGCAGATGCACAAACTTCCGGATGAGCAGGAACAGGATACCTGCACCAATGAAGCCAAGTGGTGGTGAAACAGCGAGTGTCGTCAGAACTTTCCAGATCTGGTTCCAGTCCACGCTATGTCCCAGGTCACGGGCATGAAGAAAGGAGTCTCCAATCGCAATGCCGACAAGCGAGCCGATCACGCAATGGGAAGACGAATTCGGGATGCCAAACCACCAGGTCAGCAGGTTCCAGGCCAAGGCGGTACCGAACAGAGCCACCAGCATTGGAACGGCAGGATTTCCGTTGGGTGGGGAAAGTACATCCGGGGGGAGGAGTTCAACCAGCGTGTAAGCCACGGCAATACCGCCGAGGAGCACACCCAGAAGATTCATCAGACCGGACCAGACGACCGCGACCTTGGGCTTGAGAGAATTGGTGTAAATGACCGTTGCAACGGCATTTGCCGTGTCATGGAAGCCATTGGCAAATTCAAACACGCAGACCAGCAGAAAGCACAGTCCAAGCGCGATGATTGACCAGATAGACTCTGGGGCGAAGTGCAGCATTCAGGTGTTTGCCAAAGACTGCCTGAGCGTCTTTCATGAAAGTTTCATCAGGGGGAATTATTTCCATCATTTAATGGAACAATCACATTTCTTTCTCATGCCTTGAGGTAAGAGACGAATGGCTCTGTCGCCTGCTTCACACAAAAGGCTATCCGATGAACCAGCCCGAAAAAAAGCAGCCCCATGAACTATGGCGTGAGACACTCATGTCTGCCTGGAACAACAAACCCCAACCAGAGAAAATCTCTGGCTTCCATGTTGTTTTTGCCGGTACAGAACGGGCAGATAGACGCCCCGCTTCCTATTCCTCAAGAGATGCTAGATTTCCGCCTGCATGACTTTTCGCGCCACTCTCCTTCTTTCTGCCCTCACGCCTTTTCTGCTGGCTTCAGCCCATGCAGAAGACGCTCCTCAGAAAACAGAAACCGCGACGCCTATTCGGCACCTGGTGGTGATCTATCAGGAAAATGTCTCCTTTGATCACTACTTTGGTACATATCCATCTGCCGTAAACCCACCAGGTGAACCGACATTTCAGGCGCGCTCCAATACACCACGCGCCAATACGCTCGTCACCGCTGATCTTTTGCTGAAGAACCCGAATACACGTGCGGAAAACGGAAAAGACGCGTCACTGCCGTTTCGACTGGATCGCACTCAGGCCAGCACGGCGGATCAGAACCATGCTTACAGCGCCGAACAGCAGGCGTATCATCACGGTCTGGCCGATCTGTTTCCGCGTTATACAGGGCGTGGGACACCCGGTGGCGTAGGTGCTTTTTCAACCCGTGGGCAGGTTATGGGGTATTTTGACGGCAACACCGTCACGGCCTTCTGGAATTATGCGCAGAACTTCGCCATGAGTGATGCGGCTTATACCGATACATACGGTCCATCCACACCGGGTGCGCTCGAAGTCGTGTCAGGCCAGACGAACGGCATGACGATCGTGAAGTCCGCACAAAAGCGTTCCACACCCGAGGTCCAGTCTCCGTTCATCCCGGATGGTCAAGGTGGCTGGACTATGGTTAACGACATTGACCCGGCTGGAGATGTCTGCTCTGTCCCGACCGAACAGGTCATGATGACAAGCCGCAATATTGGAGACCTTCTGAACCAGCAGCATGTCAGTTGGGGAGGATTCATGGGAGGTTTTGATCTGACTGTCCGTAATCCTGATGGAACGACGGGCTGCAAACGCCAGACCTACTCCACAATCGTGGCGCAGAACATTCCTGACTATATTCCCCATCACAACTGGTTCCAGTATTACGCGAGCACGGCCAATCCGACCCATGCGCGCCCTTCATCATCGGATGTCATAGGCCAGACTTTTCAGAAAGATGGGATTCATAAAGACCCGGCCAATCATCAGTATGATCTGAAAGATTTTTACGTGACTGTCAGGGCTGGTCATCTTCCGGCAGTATCGTTTCTCAAGATGCCTGCTCTTCAGGATGGACATGCCGGGTACTCGGACCCTCTGGATGAGCAACGCGGTGTCGTCAGTGTGATCAATCTGATCCAGCACAGTCCGGACTGGCGGGATACGGCCATTATCATCGCTTACGATGATTCGGATGGTTGGTACGATCATGCCTATGTCACACCCACCCACGGCTCTTATGACAACCCGGCCGATCAACTGGATGGTCCAGGCCGTTGCGGAACGGCTCCGGCTCCGACTGGGGTCTCTGGCCAGCCTGTAAACGGTCGATGTGGCCCAGGGACACGGACCCCGCTGATCGTAATCTCGCCATGGGCCAAGACCAACTTCATCAGCCATGTTCAGATCACGCAAAGTTCGATTACGCGCTTCATCGAGGACAACTGGCTCCATGGTCAGCGCCTTGGCCAAGGGTCTTTCGACGCAGATGCCGCAGACCTGACGGACCTGTTCGATTTCGGTCGTCAGCCACGTCTGTCTCCTGTTTTCCTGAATCCTGAGACGGGCGAGCCTGCCTCGCAGCTACCCGCGTCCCCGCTTTGATCTCACGAACAGTCTGGGAGGCCCTCTGTTTTGGACTCCTTCTGGGCCTGCTTTTACCCGAACAACTCCGGGCTCAGGATTGCCTGTCGACAGCAGATGGCAGCAATCCTTGCCCTGTTTCCCTGAAACGGCCCGGAATAGAGCCATTGTCAGAAATGGCCCTGATAGGGCGGGATATCTTTTACGATCCACTTCTTTCTGGTTCTGGCCGTCTGTCCTGCGCATCCTGTCACGACCCTCGTCACCATTACGGCCCTTCAAATAATCAATCCGTTTTCATGGGTGGAAAAGACCTGAAAAGCGCTGGCAGACGCGCCATCCCGTCTCTCGCCTATCTGGAGCATGTACCCAATTTCAGCATCGGACCTGATAATCCGGAAAGCGAGACTGCCCCTGTCCTGCCCTCTGCTGGCGCAAGCGCCTCACACGCCGCTAAAAGTGCAATCGCCAGTTCCGCGACGGCTATTGTTCCGCAGGGTGGTCTTTTCTGGGATGGACGCGCTGATACCCTTCAGCAGCAGGCGTCCGGCCCACTTTTTGATCCGGCAGAGATGGCTTCTACGTCGTCAATCGCCCGTAACCGGATTGAAAACGCTCCTTATACTAAGCGTCTCAAAGCTCTCGCAGGCCCAGCTGCCGAAACATCACCAGATTTGCTTGTCTCTGAAGCCCTGTTCGCTCTGGCACGCTACCAGATCGAGGAGCCGTCTTTTCATCCCTACAATAGCAAGTTCGATGCGTGGCTTGAGGGGAAGACCCGGTTTACACCGCAGGAAAGCGCAGGATATCGTCTTTTCAACGATCCCATGAAGGGCAACTGCGCCGCGTGCCATCTGGATCGACCTCTTTCGGGAAATCTGCCACCGCTGTTGACGGACCGCCAATACGAAGCCCTTGGTGCTCCACGCAATATGGCTCTCATGGGACCATATGAGAACGGTCATTTTGATCTTGGGCTGTGCGAAGCCATGCCCGGAGGAGCGGAACAGTCAGGCGCTTATTGTGGAATGTTCGCCACCCCAACACTCCGGAACGTGGCAGATCGCAAGGTCTTTTTCCACAATGGCGTTTTTCATGATCTCCGACGGGTTCTGGATTTCTACGTTCTGAGAGACATTCAGCCGGAGCTATTTTATAGCCGTGATACACACGGACGTGTTCGGAAAGCGGATGATCTACCGGCGCAGTATCAATCAAACCTTGATCGAACCGATGCCCCAATGGATCGCAAACCGGGCGATCAGCCAGCACTGACGCCCGAGGAGCGGACGGCTATCATCCGCTTCCTGGAAACTTTAACGGACGGGTGGCCTCCCACCCGCCCGTAAGTTTTTACTTCTGGCTGTCAGCTGTCAGACCACGATGAGCCAGCATCGGTTCAATATCCGGTGCCTTGCCATAGAAGGCTTCAAACATCGGCCCGTAATCCATGGTGTGACCCTTGGACAGGATCATGTCACGGAAGCGCTGGCCGTTTTCACGCGTCAGGCCACCATGCTGCGTGAACCAGGCAAACACGTCCTGATCCAGCATTTCCGTCCACAGATAAGCGTAATAACCAGCCGAATATCCATTGGACCAGATATGCAGGAAATAGCTGGACCGGTACCGCGGAGGGACGTTCGCCACATCAAGACCCATGCTGTTCAGAGCATCGGCTTCGAACTTGTCCGCATCCTGACGCGGAGCGCTTGCCGGAAGGGCATGCCACTTCATGTCCAGTTCAGCCGCAGCAACAATTTCGCCCAGAGCATAGCCTTGGTTGAACTTGGCGGCTTTCTTGATCTTGTCGACCAATGCCTGTGGCATAGGCGCGCCCGTTTTATAGTGACGGGCGTAATGCGCCAGGACCTTCGGGTCCAGCGCCCAGTTTTCATTGAACTGGGACGGGAACTCCACGAAGTCACGGGCAACATTCGTACCGGACAACGTCGGGTACGTCTGGCTTGCGAACAGACCATGTAGCGCATGACCGAACTCATGGAACATGGTCGTCACATCATCAGACGTAATGAGCTGTGGCTGGCCTGGCGCGGCCTTTGTGAAGTTTGCCACGTTGTAGATGACGGGCTTTGTGCCAAGGAGCGTGGACTGGCCAACAAAGTTGGACATCCAGGCGCCCCCGGATTTCGTGTCGCGCTTGAAGTAATCGAAATACATCAGGCCAAGCTGTGAGCCGTCCTTGTCGAAGACCTCGAACACCATAACGTCCGGGTTATAGACTGGAATATCTGTAACCTGCTTGAATGTGACCCCGTAAAGCTGGTTGGCCGCGAAGAACACACCGTCTGTCAGAACCGTCTTGAGTTCGAAGTATGGCTTCACATCATCCTGGTTCAGCGCATATTTCTCGCGGCGTACCTGCTCCGCGTAACGGTTCCAGTCCCAGGGCTTCAGCGTGAAGTTTTCGCCATCACGATGGATTGCGTCCTGAAGAACGGCACCTTCCCGCTTCTGCTCGGCCGCCACGGCCGGAACGAGCTTTTGCATGAAGCCTTCGGCCGCTTCGGGCGTCTTGGCCATCTGGTCATACAGCGTATAGGCGGCGAAGCTTGGATAGCCGAACAGCGCAGCTTTCTGGGCGCGTAGCTGGGCCAGTTCGGAAATCGTGGCGCGGGTGTCGTTCTTGTCACCCTTCTCCGCACGGTTCCAGCTCTGTTCGAACAGGGCCTGACGGGTTTCGCGCTTGCTCAGATTTTCAAGAGCGGGCTGCTGGGTCGTGTTCTGAAGCGGGAGAACCCATTTGCCGGTCAGCTTGCGGCTTTCCGCGTCCTTCTGAGCCGAGGCGATGGCCCCATCATCAAGACCGGCCAATGCATCCTTGCTGTCAACGACAAGGGCGCCGTCTTTCGCAGCGGCGATCAGCTTCTGCTGATAGACGGACTCAAGATTGGCCAGCTTGGTGTTGATGGCGCGCAGCTTGACCTTGTCGGCCTTGGACAGTTCTGCGCCAGCATGAACGAACTGCTGGTAATACACATCCAGAAGCTGCGCCTGTTCGGCATTCAGGTTCAGGCTGTCGCGGGTATCATGCAGTTTCTTGACGCGCGCAAACAGACGCTCGTTAAGATAGATCTCATCTTCATGCTGGGACAGGCGCGGCGCTTCGCGGCTCTCAACCTTGTCCAGCTCTGCATCACTATTCGCCTGATAAACGCCAAAGAACGTTTCCTGCACCCGGTCCAGCAGACGGCCGGCCTTTTCCATCGCCACGATCGTGTTGTCGAACGTGGGGGCAGCCTTGTTGTTCGCAATGGCCGTAATTTCGCGCAGATGATCGGCCATGCCCCGCTCGAAAGCGGGCGCGTAGTCACTATCCTTGATCAGATCGAAGCGTGGGGCCTGATAAGGGAGCGTGCTGGCCGTGAAGAACGGATTGGCCGCAGCAGCGTGTGCCTCAGTTCCGGCGAGAGAAACCATAGACAGGGCAAAAGCAGCCCTTACCCAGAGGTTGGAAGTCATTGAAACATCCTGAAAGTCTTACGTTACCGCGACTGTATGGGAGAAGCCGCGCAACGTACAACCCTCTGTTTCGTCAGCCGGTTACGGGAATAGACGGGCCGCCCAGTCTTCCACGCTGTCGCCGCTACTGAATGCTGCATCAATCAACCCATCCACCATAAAGGTAGGAGACACATGAATACCGTTCTGGCGAGCATATTTCGCATGCCATTTCACGGCTTTCGTGACGTCTTCGAGAAGAAAGGCCTCAGCAAGGGCGACCCCGCTATAAGCCTCAAGACGTTCAAGAATTTCTGCTGGAGTGGCATCCATGTTCGGGCCAGAACAATGATCAGTGAACTCGAACTCTTCCCGATGGTCTGCCACGGCAAGGAGGACGTCATGTGCTCTGTTCCGACCCTGCTCCAGAGTGGATGCTGCAAGAATGGCGCGGATGATCACGCCGGAAAACATGTGCCATGGCTGGGACTGAAGCCGGATGTGAACTGTCAGATTTTCGTGCCCCACCTTTTCAAGAAGCAAAGGAACTTTACGGAGCGCCTTGACCGAAAACGGACATGTCGGTTCCAGGAAGATCTCAAATATTCTCGTGCCTGTTCCCCATGTCAGTGCGGACAGATGTGCCATCATGTCTTTCTTTCTCAATCGTCCAAACGGACCTTGCGATTGCGTTTGATCCCCGCCCGGCGAGACTTTCCGTCCATTCGTCTTTGACGGGCCGCCTTGCCCGGTCGGGTTGGAACGCGGAAGACCTGCCGATGAGCGGCCTCCCGGATCATGGCTGCCAAACGTTCGATAACGTCTTCCCGATTGCGAAGCTGCGTGCGGAAGCGTCGCCCTGTCAACACGATTTCTCCGTCCCGGGTTGCGCGACTGCCTGCAATTTCAAGCAGACGCGTCCGTACACGCTCTGACAGTGCCGGAGAGTTTGCGGCGTCAAACCGAAGTTGCGCTGCTGTTGCAACTTTGTTGACGTTCTGGCCACCTGGGCCAGACGCAAGGATATAGGTCACTCTTAGATCTTCGTCTTTGAGGATCAGACCGGGCATGACTTCAACACTCATGCATGCGTTCCTACACGAGGCGGTCTCTCCCAGGAAATACCTATCGACTGGGGCGTCCGTTATTCTGTTGTTGCCAGACACGGGGAGACATTCCGAACCATCGTCGAAAAGCCCGGCTGAAGGCACTTGTTTCGGTGTAGCCCAGAAGAATGGCGATTTCGCTGATGTCTCTATTGGCTTCCGTCAGAAGGCGAATGGCGTCAATCTGACGGACTTCATCCAGTAAAGCAGAGTAGGAAAGCCCTAGCTGCCCCAGCCGACGCTGCAACGTCCAGGGAGAGAGGGTAAGTTTCTCCGCGATTTCCCAGAACTCACAGCCCCCATGCGGCAGGCAGCTCCTGATCTGCATGATGACCTGCTGCCTTAGAGACGGCGCCTGTTCTGACTTCGCATTCTCAGGGCCCCGGGCCAATGTTACCAGAGAAGATTTCATGATCTGCAACAGGCCAGCATCTGCTCTCGGCATCCGTGTCTCCAGCCTATCTCTCCGGAAGATCAGCGCATTTCGTCCTGCCGCAAAACGGATATCTGACTGAAACGCGTCGCGGTGTTCTCCCGCCTGCTCCGGCTGATCGTGGGCGAACAGAACAGCCTGAGGGGTCCAGGCTGGCCCCAATCCTGTTCGGAGGATATTTGCAAACATGCCCATCGTCAGTTCGGCATCATGGCGACGGTGTTGAATGGTCGGGTCAGTGATCATGTAGTCGAGCTGAAACGTCTCGGCGGTTTCGGTTAGACATGTCACAGTAGAAGCCTGATGATACCCGAAATAGGCAGCCAGATTGCGGACTGCCTGCTCGACGGTATCTGAACACAGGGCGATGTAGCCGATGAGGCCAAGTTGGTGGGGTTTGAACTGCTGGCCAAAGTGCAAACCGATATTTCCATTGCGCGTCTCTGTTTCGGCTTCGGTAAACAGACGACAATAAGACGCAAGGTTCAAAGTATCGGTGGGCAAGGCAAACTGTTGCGTGGAAAGGCCGGAACGTCCGGCAATCCGCTCCATGTCTCCCCCTTGGGATGTCAGAAAATCTTCTACTCCTGCTGCGGCTGCGGCAAGAACATGGGCTTCTGACTTAGAAGACTTTGAAAAGGATGGCATTGCATCTTCACGTTGCTGCTCACTCAACGCAGAGTGTTGGGCGTATTGTTGTCAAATGTCAAAATCTTGTCGTTTGTCGTCAAGTCACAATCAATCCGAAAGAGATATAATTGCGGTAACGGACAAAACTTTGAGCATCTCCTGATGGAGTTCGAACAGGTCAGTGAAGCAGGATTGTGACCATGGCTTACGGATACACCCTGAGAGGGGAACGGTATATATTCGACGACCTGAAAACCCTGATGGCCAAGGCTTCTCCCACGCGGTCCGGTGACGATCTCGCGGGACTTTCCGCCAGTTCGGATGCTCAGAGAATTGCTGCACGCTACGCTCTGGCCGACCTCCCGCTCACCACGTTCCTGCAGGAAGTGCTCATCCCCTACGAGGCAGATGATGTCACGCGTTTGATTGTGGATACACATGATGCTCAGGCGTTTTCGCCTGTGGCGTCGCTGACCGTTGGTGGTTTCCGGGACTGGTTGTTGTCCGATGAGGCCTCATCAGAAGCGCTGTCTTCCATCGCTGCCGGGATCACGCCTGAAATGGCGGCCGCTGTCAGCAAGATCATGCGCAATCAGGATCTCATGACGGTCTCCCGCAAGATCCGGGTCATTACGAAGTTTCGGAACACTATTGGTCTGGAAGGCTGTCTGGCGACGCGTCTTCAACCCAATCACCCGACAGATGATCTGAAGGGAATTGCAGCGTCAACTCTGGACGGTCTTCTGCGCGGGATGGGGGATGCCGTCATCGGCATTAATCCCGCGACTGACAGCGTGTCGAATGGTCTCGCCCTTCTGGAGATGCTCGACCATGCTCGTCAGCGTTACGAAATCCCGACCCAGACCTGCGTTCTGACACACGTTACAAACACGATCGAGATCATGAACCGTGGCGGCGCGGTCGATCTGGTCTTTCAGTCCATTGCGGGGACACAGAAAGCCAATGAGGGCTTTGGCGTCAGTCTCGGGATTCTGAAAGAAGCTCATGAGGCAGCGCTGGCTCTCAATCGTGGCACTCTTGGCAATAATGTCATGTATTTTGAGACGGGTCAGGGCGCTGCGCTGTCCGCCGAAGCTCATCACGGTGTTGACCAGCAGACCGTGGAAGCCCGAGCCTACGCCGTAGCACGGGCTTATAACCCCCTGCTGGTGAATACGGTCGTGGGCTTTATCGGCCCTGAATATCTTTATGACGGCAAGCAGATCATCCGGGCCGCGCTGGAAGATCATTTCTGCGCCAAACTGCTCGGCGTGCCGATGGGCTGTGATGCCTGTTACACCAACCACGCCGAAGCAGATCAGGATGATATGGATAACCTGATGGTCCTTCTGGGGGCAGCAGGCATCACGTTCCTGATCGGGGTTCCGGGTGCGGATGACATCATGCTCAACTACCAGAGCCTGTCCTTCCACGACCTTCTGAGTCTTCGCAAACTTCTGAACCTGAAACCAGCGCCGGAATTTGCGGGCTGGCTGGAGCGGATGGGTCTGTATGATGCGCGGAACGACAGGGTTCTCGACGTCCCTCCCGGACAGACACTTCTGGGGCAGATGGTGCGCTGACTATGACAGACGACCGTATCACCCCCTCATCTTCCCGGACGCCAGATCCATGGCGGGACCTGCGCGAACTCACCCGTGCACGGATTGGGCTGGGCCGTACAGGGAATGCCCTGAAAACCGACGATGTTCTGGACTTTCAAGCCTCTCATGCACAGGCAAGGGATGCCGTTCATACGCCTCTGAACATTGAAACCCTGACAGGTTCCCTAGGCGACGAGCCATACTATTGCGTTCAGAGCCGTGCGCTCGACCGTTCGACCTATTTGCGCCGCCCGGACCTTGGACGGCGACTTGATCCGGAAGCCGCTACTACGCTTCCAAAAGGTGACTGGGATGTGGTTTTCGTCGCGGGAGACGGCTTGTCGTCCTTTGCCACACAGCAGAGCGCCATTCCCCTGTTCCGGGCTATGCAGGCACAGCTTGCTGACTGGACCGTCGCGCCTCTGGTCATCGCTACCCAAGCCCGTGTCGCGTTAGGCGACGACATTGCCGTGAGGCTTGGTGCGAGGATGGTTGTCATGATGATTGGTGAAAGACCCGGTCTCAGCGTGGCTGATAGTATGGGTGTCTATCTGACCTACGGGCCGTATGTTGGCTGCCCCGATTCATCCCGGAACTGCCTCTCGAACATCCACCCACACGGCATGACTGTCCCGGTTGCGGCAGCAAAGCTTTCCTGGCTGATGCGGGAAGCCAGCCACCTGAAGCTCACAGGCGTGGGTCTCAAAGATGCTGCTCCTGAAGTCGTAACCCTCGAAACCTCCGTTCCCCTTCTTGAAAAGGACAACGACCAATGAGCAATGCGCCGTCGCATCTCAACAAGTCCCTGAGTGCATTTCATCTTTGGGGGATTGCCGTTGGTCTCGTTATTTCCGGGGAATATTTCGGCTGGAGTTACGGCTGGGCAACGGCCGGAACACTTGGCTTCTTGATCGCCACTGTGTTTGTCGCGCTGGTCTATACGAGCTTCATTTTCAGCTTTACGGAGCTTACCTGCGCCATCCCACAGGCTGGTGGTCCGTTCGCCTATAGCCATCGCGCCCTGGGCCGATGGGGCGGTTTGATTGCGGGTCTCGCCACTTTGGTCGAGTTCATTTTCGCGCCCCCTGCGATTGCTCTCGCAATCGGTGCTTACCTGAACGTTCAGTTTCCGCATCTCTCGCCCAAAGTCGCGGCTCTGGGCGCCTACATGATCTTCATGGCACTCAACATTGTCGGCGTGCATATTGCAGCGACGTTCGAACTGTTCATCACGATTGCCGCCATCATTGAGTTGCTCGTCTTCATGGGCGTCGTCGCTCCCGCCTTCTCGTGGGACAACTTCCTGCATGACGGCTGGGGCGTAGCCCCTCATTTCGGCTGGGAAGCCATGGGGGGCATTTTCGCGGCCATTCCTTTTGCCATCTGGTTCTTTCTCGCCATCGAAGGTGTGGCCATGGCGGCTGAAGAGGCCAGCAATCCGCGCCGGTCTATCCCGATCGCATATGTTGCGGGAGTTCTCACGCTTGTCTTCTTGGCCTTTGGCGTCATGGTTTTTGCTGGAGGTGCCGGAGACTGGCATGCTCTTGCCAATCTGAATGATCCCCTCCCGCAGGCCATGAAACACGTTGTAGGGGCGCACAGCGGCTGGCTGCATATGCTGGTCTGGCTTGGTCTGTTCGGCCTGGTCGCGTCCCTGCATGGCATCATCATGGGTTATGCAAGACAGATCTTTGCCATGGCACGTGCCGGCTTTCTACCGGCGGTTCTCGGCAAAGTTCATCCGCGTTTTCATACACCCTATACGGCTACGATTGCTGGTGGCGTCATCGGCATTGCAGCCATTTTTTCCGATGATGTCATTTCGATTCACGGTCAGTCCCTGACGGCAACTCTTGTGACCATGGCTGTGTTCGGATCTCTCACGATGTATATCTTGAGTATGATCAGCCTGTTCCGCCTTCGTCGAACAGAGCCTTCCCTGCCGCGCACTTACCACGCACCGCTCTACCCCGTCCTGCCCGGCATCGCTCTGACTGGCGCAGTCGTCCTTCTGGCAGCCGTGACATACTACAATCCCGAAGTCTGCGCGATCTACATCGCATTCATGGCGATCCTGAGCGCTGTCTTCATGCGAAAATACCAGAACGCACAAACGCGGCTCAGGGTCGAGGTCTGAGTTTATTCGCTGTCGTCTTTCCCCGAAACTTTCAGGAACGGATTTCGCGTGTCGGACAAACACGTCCTGGCAGTCTTCTGCCTGCTCGTTGGAACGGCCCTCCCGTCTTTTGCTCACGCTCAGGCAGCCGCCACGTCGAACATAGCCATTACGCCGGACGGGACACCCAACCCCAATCCACCGACGACGCTACCGTCAACGTCCCATCAGGCTGACAGCACTGATCCGGATATCCCGGCCCTGAAAGCGGGGAATCTGTTCTCACCTGAGACTGGGCACTCCCTATCCTACTGGGATGGGCTGGTTGGTCATCTGACGGTTGAAGCGGGGATCAGCGGTAATCCATGGACACGGTCTGGACGAAATTTCGGCCAGTTCTATCTGGACCGCGCCAATACCGTGACTCTTAATCAGATCATGGGTTCGATATCTCATCCCATCACGTCCATAGGTGGAGGTTATGGGATCGGCTTTGTTGCTGAAGTCATGTACGGATCAGACGCGCGGTTCGATCCGACAATCGGTATGGGAGACGGTACGCTCACCGGGCTTTATCAGTGGGCCCCTACTCAGGCGCATATTGACGTTCACACGCCGTGGATCTTTCGTCACGGGATCGATTTTCAGGCCGGGCAGATGTATGCCCTCATCGGCGCGGAAGGCACACCTGCCCTCGCCCGCCCGTTTTACTCCTTCAATTACGCATCAGACTATATCGTCCCGTTCGAAACGGTTGGCATCATCGCAACAATGCATCTTAGTCAGCATATGGACTGGATCCTAGGCATCGATGCAGGCAATTCCACGACGTTTGGTCAGGCCGGGAACAACAGTCGCCCCAAAGGATATTTCGGCTTCGCCTGGAATAATCTGATGGGGGGCAAACTGAACCTGCATGCTATCGGTCATTTCGGACCGCAGGGAAACAATGGTGTCAGTCGAACCTCTCCCGCTGGCTGGACCAGTTCAGGCATCGGCAAGGCCGCAAATGGTCTCATGCAATACAATGCGAGCCTTCTGGCTACCTATCATGTCAACAAAACTCTCTCGCTGATGGCGGAGGCACTTTACCTTCATGATGATGCGTCGCGCGATGATGCTTACGGCGTCACGTCCTACCTGTCGTGGGACATTCACCCCTCTTTGACTTTAAACGTTCGCGGTGAAATTTTCCGCGACAATACCGGCGGCATCATCAATCAGTATCCCGGCAATATGTCCTACACGAACTCCCTGCGAAACCGGCCCTATTTTTACTATGGCGCGCCTCCCACGACTTACGGTGCCCTGACGGTCGGCGTGGCCTATCGACCCCCCTTCGTTAACCGCCACCTTGGAAGTGGCGTCCTGACTGTTCGTCCGGAAATTCGTCTGGATAAGTCTCTCAACGGAACGCACCCCTTCAATCAGGCTGCCACGGTCTCTGGCGCAGCAGTCAATAATGGAACCAGCAATATGCTTTGGTTCAATCTGGATGCCGTTCTGAGTTTCTGATCTGCCACACCTGAGACTGCCAAAAGCAACAGAGCACGAAACTTCTTGACAGGTTCTGCGTGTTTGTGACGGTTTGCGCGTGTTTTACGCCCTGCCGGAGCAAATCCCATCCTCAAAGACGAACGCCTGAGCCAGATCCGTGCCCGTTTGCTAAGTCACGGGCGCGTCCTTGCGGCCGATCTGGCTACTGAATGGCATGTACCCGTTGATATGGTCCGTCGTGATCTGCGCGAACTTGCAGAAGCTGGCGAATGCCGTCGGGTATATGGTGGTGCACTCCGTATGCAGCCGGCTGCGGCGCATATCCATGCCCGCATGGGGGAAAATATTGCGCTTAAAAACGCACTGGCCAGCCATACTGCGGGTCTTTTCAAAGCCAAACAGGTGGCCTTCATTGATACAGGCTCCACCAATATTGCCCTAGCAACGTCTCTTTCTCGGGATATGCCACTGACGGTCGTAACCTCCAGCCCTGCGGTGGCAGTCGCCTTGAGCGATGCAAGCCAGATTGAAACTATCATGATTGGTGGACGTCTTGATGACGCGACCGGAGGAGTCATTGGCTCGGTGGCTGTTCAATCGCTTCAGCATTACCGGTTCGATCTCTGCTCTCTGGGTGTCTGGGCGATTTCCGCCGAGGGCCCAAGCGTATGGGATCCGGAGGAAGCTGCTTTCAAGCGCGAAGTTCTCAGCCGGAGCGAAACCGTCGTGGTCATGGCAGAGGGGAGCAAGATCGGGTCGGGTGGTCGCTTTCCTGTTGCTCCGCTGGACACTGTTCATACGCTCATTGTCTCAGAAGACGCCCCTTCCGACGAACTTTCCCGCATGACCGCCTCAGGCGTATCCATTCTCAAGGTTCCAGTTCATGACTGACACGTCAGCCGAAACAGTTCGTCCCGTCCAGCGTGATCTCATCATTATTCTGGGGCTTCTGACATGTCTGGGGCCACTTAATATTGATATGTATCTGCCCGGTTTCCCAAACATCGGGCATGACTTTCAGGCAAGTGAAACAGCCGTTCAGTTCAGTCTGACCAGTACACTCATAGGGCTTGCAGTCGGGCAGCTTCTGGTTGGCCCATTCAGCGACGCCCGAGGGCGTAAGATCCCGCTTCTGGGGGCCATGGCTCTTTTTGCTTTATCATCGCTGTTCTGTGCCGTTGCTTCCAGCATTACGACTTTCATCGTTGCCCGCTTTCTGCAAGGCCTCACGGCTTCTGCAGGTCTGGTCCTCTCCCGCGCTGTGGTCAGAGACGTTTTCAACGGCCCGGATCTCGCTCGTTTCTTCTCGCGGCTGATGATCATCAACGCAGTTGCGCCCATGGTCGCCCCAATGCTTGGAGGCGCCATTCTGGCTTTGCCATCAGCAACATGGCGCACGATGTTCTGGTTCCTGACGGGATTTGGTGTTCTTGCATTAGGTTTGGTGGCGGCTCGCCTGACTGAAACACTGGAACTCCACAGGCGTCTTCCCAACTCTCCCCGTGCGACACTGGAAACATTCCACAGCCTGCTGACGGATCGCGAATTCATCGGCCATGCCCTGACTGTCGGTCTTATTCATGGTGGCAGCTTCGCCTATGTCGCCGGAACTCCTTTCGTCTACCAGGATATCTACGGTGTAACGCCGCAGACCTTCAGTATCCTTTTCGGCATCAACGGTCTGGCACTGGTGGGGGGAAGCTGGTTGATCGGACGAGCGGGCAGTATGGCTCGAACCGACACGTTCCTGCGGGCCTCAGTCATCTGCATCACAGTCGCGGCGGCTCTCATCACCTTGATTGCAACGCTCAAGGGGCCGCTTTTCCTGCTGGTGGCTGCGATCTTCCTCTACATGACCTGTATCGGAATGATCCTGACGGCAACCTTCGTTCTTGCCATCGCAAAACAGGGACACCGCGCCGGGAGTGCCAGCGCGATCCTCGGGTCACTAAACCTTCTGATAGGTGGTGTGGCCGCGCCATTGGTGGGGCTGAGCAAGACCAGTGCCCTTCCCATGGGACTGGTCCTTTTGCTGACCTCCCTGGCCGGCCTGTTCACCTGCTTCCGGCTGGCGTCTCGTCATCAGGACGATGTAACGTCCTGATGACATGGGTCGTCTCAGGCTTTTTCAAGACCTGGACGACCACGCTCCACTGCGAAGCTCGCATAGGTGGAAAGCTGCCCATCATGGTTGCTGACCTGATCCAGCGTCTTGAGATCTGCACGCCAGACATCCCGACCAACATCACAGATGACATAGCCACGTTTGTCAGTCGTAGCCTTAAGATGCGGGTTTTCACGGCGAACGGACTGGCTGTGTGCATCATTATCGCCGATACCATCGCCACCTGACGAGATGGACGTCGCCAGGAACTCCACAGAAACCGGTTTCTGTTTGTCAGGGTCAAGAACGAGATTACCCGCGTAATGCCGATGCGCATCGCCCGTAACATTGACGACATTTCCGGGACAGTGATCCCCGATGAACTGAAGCAGCCGGTTTCGGCTGTACATGTAACCTGACCACTGGTCCATGCTGTAAAGCAGCTCGGAATGGGCTGATTTCCGATGAGCGAGATCCATGACCATGACCTGATGAGCCAACAGGTTCCAGCGTGTGTCGGACTTGCTCAGCCCATTGAAGAGCCATTCTTCCTGCTGAGTGCCCATCATCGTGCGTTCTGGTGACCACACATCCGCACCTTGCGGAGCATCTTTGTCACCATAGACCTGATCACTACGGTACTGGCGTGTATCCAGAACGAACGTGTTCATCAGATCACCAAAGCGGAAGCTTCGGTATATCTGCATGTGGCTCCCATCCGGCAAAGAACTCGCGCGTAACGGCATATTCTCGTAATAGGCCTGCATGGCTGCAGCACGGCGCAGGCGGAAAAGGTCCGGCGGTGTCCCGTCCTGATCTGTGTCTCCTGCCCAGTTGTTATCCACTTCATGATCGTCAAAGCTGACGAGCCACGGTGCGGCAGCATGTGCAGCCTGAAGATCTGGGTCCATCTTATACTGGGCATAGCGCCGGCGGTATTCGTCCAGAGAGTAGATTTCCGGACCGAAATGGCGGCGAACTGCCGTAAAGGGCTTGCCGTAAACCGTGTGAACGCCAGCGCCGATGTCTGCACCTTCGTAAATGTAATCGCCGTAATGGAAGATAAAATCGACGTTCTCATTCGCGATGGCGCGCCATGCGGAATAATACCCGAACTCATAATGCTGACAGCCTGCCGCCACAAACCGGAGACGCTGGACCTCAGCACCCGGCAGAGGCAGCGTCCGCCCACGGCCAATCGCGCTTTCATGGCCTGCGATGCGGAAGCGATACCAGTATGGCCGATCAGGCTGCAATCCTTCGACCTCAACATGCACGGAATGCGCCAGTTCAGGATGAGCGATGGTTTGTCCTGTGCGAAGAACCGTTGAGAATTTCGGATCTTCGCTGATGTCCCAATCCACCAGAACAGGTTTCAGGTGCGTCATTCCCCCCGCTTCTTCCATGGGGCGGGGCGCAAGACGCGTCCAGATGACAAAACCGTCTGTTGCAGGATCGCCGGACGCCACGCCCAGTTGGAATGGGGACACGTCAAACGTAGGTTTCTTGTCCAGATTATGGGGGGCGGCAGCAGAAAGCTGCCTGAGACGGTAGGTGAACAGAAGACCCGCTCCAAGGCCGGTCAGTACGCGTCTACGGTTCAAAAACATCGTTCAGAGTCTTTCGCTGAGGTCGAGCAGATGTGTGTTCACTCAAGACAGCGGATCGCCCCGTTTGCCCATGCCCTGCCCGCGTTCTTCATGAAACTGTCACAGACCTGACGTCGTAAATTCCGTAATGCATCGCCGCACGCTGTCCATCCTTCAGAATGAATGAGACGATCCTTGGCGGAAAACTGGTTTCCCTGTCAGCAGGAATGGTTGCGTCTGCGCCGACGCATCAGAACTTTCACGCACCGTGATGATGCTGAAGATCACCTGCAAACTGCCCTTGCGAATTACTATGAACGCTCACGGGGACAGGTCACCCATCCGGAAGCCTATATTACCCGAAGCGCCTTTAATCTTCATTTGAATGATCTGAAAAAAGCATCTTCCAGCACTGTTTCCACCACTGGAGAACAGGATCAGATCCTGGAGTTGCATGATCCTGCGCCTTCTCAGGAAGAAGCTTATGCAGCATCTCAAAGAATGACGCGGTTTCACGAAGGGTGCCGCCAGCTTCCTGAAAGGACGCGGCAGGCATTTTTGCTCAACCGTGTTGAAAAAATGAAATATCGAGAGATTGCCGTTACCCTGGGCGTTAGCGAAAGCAGCGTGGAAAAACATATCGCCAAGGCGCTCGTCTTTCTTTCTTCATGGATGGACCAGTGATCCCCTCTGAAAATATGCTCGCCACACGAGAGCGTGCTGCAGAATGGATCGCGCGTCTGCACGCGGATGATTGCACTGAAAATGACCGCGCCGAGTTTGTTCAATGGATGCGCGGCGACGCCTGCAGAGCGGATGCCGTGGAGCTTCTGACAGACTATTGGGAGCTTGGCGGCGGGGTGCAGACAAAAGACATTCTGCAAACTGTCGAGGTTCCATCTGTACCACAGAGCCAAATTCGACGGCGCCTTTTGCTGGCTCTTGCCTCTTTGGGGACGGTTACTTTGCTTCCCGTGAACAAAAGTGCAAAGGCTTCCCGTATTCTGCAAACCTCTGTCGGTCACACGTTGCGAGTGCCTTTGCCAGATTACGGTTCCTGCCTACTGGATTCCGGAAGCCGGATGGTTCTGTCTGAAGATGGCAGTCGGGCGAGACTGGATAAGGGACAAATTCTCCTTTCGCCTGGTCATCGAAAGGAATTTCATCTGTCAGCCCGGAACATTACGGTTCATTTGCCAGAACAGACATCGACGAATATCCGCACAGACAGTGCCTGTACTGACATTACCGCAGTTCGGGGGCAGATCCTTTTGAGCACAGGTGGGGGGGCTTCAAATGATGTCTGGATAAAAACCGGTCAGCGATTAAGGATTTTCCAGAACGGGCGGGTAAGTGTCGATTACCCCAATATGGAATCTCTCCTTTCGTGGCAGACAGGTAGGCTCATTTTTCGCAATACCCCCTTGCCTGACGCCATTTCCCAGATCCAGCGTTACACTTCACGGCAGATCACCATTACGTCTCCAACATTGGAAAACCTCAAGCTGAGCGGGATCTATTTCGTCTCTCAAGGCGATATGTTTCTGCGTATGCTGCCGCGCCTGCTTCCTGTCAGACTGCAAGAACAAGGCAATCATTATATGCTCCGGCCATTGTGACGGTTTCATGAAAACACAGGTAATGTCCTGAGGTTTTTTGAATTGTCATTGTCTTTCTGGGGAGAGCGCTTTTTGCGATCGCCAACAGGATAGAGAATACATGGCCGTGAACGTCCGGTGCCCCCTTCGCGCAGCTTTGCTTCTGACCGTGGGAATGACCATTCTGACCCCGACTGCGATTGCCACTCCGACAGGCGCGGCAAATGTTCATATTGATCGGCAGCCGATGGCACAGGCGCTGGAATCCTTGAGCCGACAGACGGGAGAGAGCATCCTTTTCTCACCCGATTTGGTCGAACATCTTCAGGCGCCTTCCGTCAGTGGCGCATTGACCCCGGATGCTGCTGCGAAAAAACTTCTCAGCGGAAGCGGACTGACGGTTGAAGTCGCTCCCGGTGGTGGCATGATCATCCGGCGCGCAGTAGGTGCAAAACGACCGTCCAAGGCAAGACGCAGCCCTCGTGTCAGGGAAGCGAACGATATTGAGCAGATTGTTGCTACGGGCCACAGAACAAGATCTGTTCTGAGTATCAGCGGTGACCAGATGCAGGATATGATGCCTGGTCAAAATCCGATGCAGGCTCTTGATCTGCTACCTGGCGTCACATTCACAAACGTTGATCCCTGGGGAAATAACGAACAGAATTCAAGCATTTACGTTCATGGTTTTTCCAACACGCAGCTTGGGTATACTCTGGATGGTGTACCACTCGGTGCAGGAGCTTACGGCAACTATAACGGCCTCTCCCCGCAGCGGGCTGCCATCAGCGAAAACATTGGTCAAACGGCCCTATCTTCAGGCGCAGGCGCTCTCGGGACCGCATCAACCAGCAATCTGGGCGGAACAATTGAATTCACAACCCGCGATCCCAAAGCAAAAGCCGGGGCAACCATCCGTCAGACCTTTGGAAGCTATTCCACATTTCGGACCTACGCTCGTCTCGATACCGGAAATTTTGGGAATGGCAACTCAGCCTATGTTTCCTTTTCACGACAGGATGCCCGCCCATGGAATCTTGGTGAAGGCAATAGTCAAGGTGGCTATCAGGTAAACGGAAAATTCGTTCACAAAGGACAGAATACGACGATCACTGCGTATTTTGACTGGCAGAACAAGGCCGAACCAAACACACAGGGTCTGACGGCACCTACTGACCTCTACGCACGCGGCGCATTCTTTCCGGATCTGAGTGCTGCGATGGCGAATTATCCGTCAATGACTTCAAAATCCGCAGCTCCCGGCACGCCGAATAACAAGTACTATTTCTCGGCAGCACAGCGTACGGATTACCTCACCTATTTGAAAATCTCACATCGGTTCTCTCCGAACCTGACTTGGGATAACCAGCTTTATTTCCACTATGATGACGGCGCGGGCGTGGTTGCAACATCCATTCGCACGAATGCCATTCTGACCATTCTCGGGACATATCTTGATCCGACAGGTTCAAAATACATCAAGAATGGTCAGTTTACATATAGCAACGCCGGAATTGATCCCAAGGTCTGGAATGCTACGGGTGGAACGGGATTTGCCGTCCGCACCACGGAATATGAAGATTATCGTGGCGGCCTGACCAGTACGCTGCATTATCACCTCGGTCACCATAACATCGAAGTGGGGGGCTGGTACGAGCGCAACAACAACACTCAGGGGCGGTTATGGTATCCTCTGACAGCGACAGACACACTGACACCTTACAAGCGCGCGACCAACCCACTTTTCACACAATGGATGAACGCGTTCTACACCAACACTTTCGTTACGCATTTGCAGGATAGTTGGAAAGTCACCCCTCACCTGACGCTGACAGCGGGTTTCAAATCCGAAATGGTGTATACCAACGGAACATTGCCGATTGCTGCTTTGCCGCAATCCCTGGCGTCTTCCGTCAAGGGTGCAAAGACGATCGTCGATACCAGCACGCATACTGTCGCGGGTGGGACTATTCCGTCCTACAAGCCTTTCCTTCCTGCTTTGGGTGCTTTGTGGAATTTTACGCCACATGAGCAGTTTTTCGCCAACATTCAGGAGAACATGAATTCCTTCGCCCAGACAGGCTATGGCAGCACATCCCCATGGGCTGTGACCAGTCAGGAAGCATTTGAAGACTTCAAACGGACTGGAAAACCCGAAACATCCTGGACGTATGAAACGGGCATTCGAACCAATCGCCCTCTGTTTCTCGGGCCATTGACGGGCATCAGTGGACAGCTTGAATACTACCATGTCGATTTCTTCAATCGACTGGGAGCAATCAAACCACCCAATCAAGGTATTTCAGGCGTTGGCGGCACGGTAGCCAATTTGGGCAGCGTTTCGACCAATGGTATGGATCTGTCTTTCACTCTGCGCTTTGGTCAACACTTCTCCGTTTATGATGCTGTGTCCTATGTAAGCAGCATTTACGGCAGTGATTTCATGGATGGTTCTACGCTTTACGCCACAAAAGGCGAGAAAGTCCCTGCTATTCCTGTTTGGTCCGACAAGTTTGCAATCAATTATAATCAGGCAGGATTCAATGCCCAGCTTTTTGGTACCTATATGGGCGTACGACCTGGAACGATCACCAACAGCATCATGGTTCCGCCCCGTTTCCAGCTTGGATTCAGCTCTGGCTATACATTCAAGCACATTCCTCACATGCAGAGCCTTAAACTGCAGTTCAACGTCAGCAACCTGACGAACACCCGGTCCTGGTCAACGATTACGGCAGGCGATGGCTCAACCTATGTCGGATACCCGACACCACCACGCATGTTCTTTGGTACGGTGGCTGCGTCTTTCTGAAGTTGATTTGGGGGGATGGCTTTTTTTCGCCATCCCCTTGCTGTTCAGAAATCTGCCCGAACCCGAACTTCCCATGTAGCCGGGCGTCCTGCGACGGCGATGTTATCGCCCCCAACGAAATAACCTCGTGTCACATCGTAATGCTTGTTTGTGATGTTTCGACCAATGCCTTCGATCTTCCAGTGTCCTTTACGGGGGGCGAAAGAAATATACCCGCCCCACAGGGTGTAACCTGGAATGGTATTTGCATCGTTAAGCGCAGTGCTTGTCGTGCGAAGGCTGTAATCCACACCAGAAACAAGGTCATACCGGCCAAGGCGCCACGTATAATCGACAGAGCCATTAGCCGTAAAATGTGGGACTTCCACACTCCGGCCAGAAACGTCCTGTTTCACGCCTACCCAGACACCGTTGACCTTCTTTGAACTCGTAACGGCGCTGAATTCATCATAGGCCCCTTCAACATACGCTCCAGACTGGGCGACACGCAGACCTGGTATCGGTGACCATTCCACTTCGTACTCACCACCAAACATATGTGAACGCGGAGCATTGACGAACAACCCGATCGCAGACCCCGTCGTCGGGCTATAAGCAATCGATTGCACCTGGCGATCAAAATAGTCGTAGTAGAAGAAATCCGCATTGATCCGAAGATTATAGCGCGGAAGGATCAACTTGTTTCCCACTTCGAACGCATAAAGCTGCTCCGGTTTGAACGGATTTGTCATCTGCGTGACGTCAGAAGAGTTATACACCGTAAAGCCGCCCGACTTTACACCTTTACTAAAGGTGAAATAGGCCATGTCATGACTGAATGGATGATACTGAACACTAAATTTGGCAGATGGCAGCGTATAGGACTGGCCCTGTTGCGCGACTGTGTTCTGAGGATTGGTCACAACGCCGTTGACAAGGTAATGGGCGTAAACATTATCCAAGGTGCGCTTTTCATGCTCGATCCGCAAGCCACCAACCAACTGCAGTTTAGACGTTAGATCATATGTGACCTGGCCGAAGCCGCTGATGGTATTGACTGTCTGTGAGTAACGGACATCGCCATCGGTGTTGTAAAGCGCCTCAAAACCCGACTGATACCGGTCATTCAGCCACTGATAGCCATAATAAATACCGCCAATCCAGTGAAGACGCCCAGTCGTATTCGATGAGAAGCGTAGCTCATCCGAGACGACACTAGCGCGCGTATTGAATTTCACATCGGCGAGCGAAAGCGATGAATCATCGAAATTATCGTATTCATTGCGCTGCATGTAATCATAACTGGCCAGGTTTGTGATTGTGAAATCCCGGAGATGCTTCTCGACCCGCAGGCTGCTCCCCCCGGTATCAATATGGCTATAAGGCTTCTGATCCGGGGTAAGGCCAGTCTCTTTGGCAAACTGCGCCGACGTGCCCCATCGCGTATTGTAGCGACTGGCAGAGGCTGGCATCGGGTTGGTCGAACTCAGGCTGGTAATGGGCCCCCACGCATAAGGACCTGTCCCGTCAGAGCGATCACGGCTTCCATGCAGGTTCCACTCCACCTTCCAACTCTCTGATGGTGCATAATCCACCAGAAGTCGCGCAGCACCACGGTCAACATTACCAAGGTGAGCTTTTGCTTCCGGATTATATTGCCACGCACCGCCCTGTTGCGTCTCACCGGACAGACGGAACTTGAGTTTGTCGTTGATAGGGCCGGAAATATAACCATCAATCTTCGCGCTATCGAAGCGGCCATACTGGGCAGCAACACCCCCTGTTAGCTTGTCAGTCGGCTTATTGGTGATGTAATTGATCGCACCACCTGTGGTATTTCGACCATATAGCGTTCCTTGTGGTCCACGCAACACTTCCACGCGCTGCATGTCAAACATCATGCCGTTGATTCCGAACGGAACAGGATTGGCAACTTCATCAATATAGATACCAACGGTTGGAGAATTATTGCTGGAATAGTTATTAAAGCCAACGCCGCGAATGGTATAAGTGAACTGCCCACTGCCATAAGATGGCTGTATCTGTAGCGATGGCGTTGCGTATTGCAGATCAAACACATTGTTAATGTTGCGATTTTCCAGCATTTTTGCTGAAATAACGCTGATGGATGTTCCGATATTCTGTGGACTGTCGGCCTTACGTTCAGACGTTACGACGACGTTCTCCACACGGGATGCCTCATGAGTCTGCGGTTTCGATGCCGGACGCACATGAGTGATTTTAGAGGAGAGAGGCTCCCCTTTTCGCGTATTAACCTGCGCTGGCTTTTTGGCTGGAGCGCTATCTTCCGCATATGCTGCAATACTCCAGAGCGGTAGCAGTGCTACCGTAGAGACAAGAGCAGTTCGCCCACGGACAAGGAGGGCATTTCTGCGGTACGGAGCAGTGTGAACGTCGTGCATCGGTTCCGCCTAACAACTAATAATTATCGTTGTTATATAAAACAACTATCGGATAGCGTTTAAGGGATAGAAAAACGATTCACAACAGGTTATGCTGTGAACGCAACATTTTTTTGTATTTCTGACCGAGACAAAGACAAGAGATCGAACACCCATGGCTTCCCAGATGAAACTCGCCGCATTCCTTCTCCCAACCGGCCATCATGCGGCAGCCTGGCGCCATCCCGGCTCAGCTCCGGACGCTGGCAGCAACTTTCAGCAGCAGCTCGAACAGGCACGTCTTGCTGAGCGCGGACTCTTCGATGCTGTGTTTATCGCTGATTTTACAAGCTCCATCGACGAAGCCACTATCGACGGTTTCCGCCGCATGACCTACGCGGCGTCTTTTGAGCCTTTAACTCTTCTTGCTGCTCTCGCAGCCACAACAAACAGGATTGGCCTGATCGGCACCGTCAGCACGACCTATTCGGTACCCTATCATCTGGCTCGACAGTTTCTGTCCCTTGATCAGATTAGTGGCGGACGCGCAGGATGGAACCTTGTCACGACTGCGAACGTGAAAGAGTCCATTCATTACGGACATCCAAGCCACGTGCCTCACGCAGATCGCTATCAGCAGGCTCGCGAATTCGCCCAGATTGTGCAGAATTTCTGGGATAGCTGGGATGACGACGCCTTCCAGAGAGACATAGAGAGTGGAGAGTTCTTCAGGCCCGAAGGTCGTCGCCCTTTTGATTTCAAGGGAGAATTTCTCACGGCCGCAGGTCAGATAGATATTCCACGTTCTCCGCAGGGCCGGCCTGTTCTGGTTCAGGCGGGATCGTCTGAGCCTGGCCGTCAGCTTGCTGCTGAGACCGCCGAAATGGTTTTCACGGCGCAGCAGACTCTTGAAGAAGCAAAAGCATTTCGCCTCGATCTGCATCGTCGGATGCGGGATATTGGTCGTGATCCTGCATCTCTGAAAGTCATGCCGGGCGTCTATCCTCTGGTAGGGCGGACACAGATGGAGGCTGAGGATCTCCGGGCACAACTCGATGATCTCACGCATCCGGATGTTGGTCTGTTTCTTCTGGGGGGAATGACAGGCACTGATCTTCGTGGGTTGCCTCTCGACGCCCCTCTCCCAGAGGCGCCTGCAGACTTCAACGGAAACCGCAGCCGTCAAACGCTTTTGGTTGAAATGGCAAAGCGGCGGAACATGACATTGCGTGACCTGTATCTGGAAGTCAGCGGTGCCCGCGGGCACTGGTCCATTTATGGCGGTCCGAAGGAGATTGCAGATCAACTGGAAGAGTGGTTTGTGGAAGGCGCAGCTGATGGCTTTAACGTCATGCCCCCTATTCTGCCGCAGAGTCTGGAACTGTTCGTGGATCATGTTGTGCCTGAACTACAGCGCCGAGGTCTGTTCCGTACCGCCTATGAAGGCACGACCCTGCGTGAGCATCTGGGACTAAAACGACCGGCTCCCGGCGAGACCCCATGAAACCGTCTTTCGTTCTGATTGCCGTAGCGAGCCTCGGGCTGGCATTGCCAGCTTTGGCTGCCCCGCGCGATACCATGAGTATTGGCGTTTCCATTGAGCCGCCTGGTCTGGACCCAACCCGCACGCCAAGTGAGGCGGTTGGAACGATCACATACAACAATATCTATGAAGGACTGACACGACTGGATCGTGAAGGTCACGTTCAACCTCTTCTGGCCCGGAAATGGACGGTTTCAGACGACGGACGTGTGTATCATTTCACCTTGCAGGACAATGTTCGCTTCCATGATGGATCGCCCCTTACGTGCGAGAACGTCCGTTTTTCGCTTCTTCGTGCGGGTGCTGCAAATAGCACAAATCCGGATCGAACCGTTTTCACAAATATCGTCGATGTCGTCTGCCCGGACCCCGCGCATGCGGATGTGACGCTGAAAAAACCTCATGGCAGTTTTGCCTACGAACTAGCATGGAATGACGCGTCCATCCTGTCACCGGCATCTTCAGACAGCAATGTCAGTCACCCGGTTGGAACAGGGCCCTTCAGGTTTGAAGAGTGGCAGCGCGGCGACCATGTCACCTTGGAACGCAATCCGGACTACTGGGGGAAAGCACCTTTTCTGAAAACAGTAACGTTCCGGTTCATGCCTGATCCTCTTGCTGCGAGTAATGCCCTTCTCGCCGGGGAACTGGATGCTTACCCGTCCTTCCCTGCGCCGGAAATTTTGAGTCGATTTATAGATCATCCGAGCATTCGGATTGTTCGTGGCACCTTCCCCTTCAAGGCCATTCTCGCTCTCAATAATGCCCGCAAGCCGTTTCATGACCTTCGGGTCCGCCAGGCAATTGCCTACGCCATTGATCGTAATGCGCTTGTTCAGGCTGGGGCTGATGGCGAGGGCACGGTTCTGCAATCGCATATGGCGCCTAATGACCCAGATTATGTCGCGCTTCCTGACCGTTATCCTTATAATCCCGAACATGCTCGCGAACTGCTAAAAGAGGCCGGGGTCCGACCGGGTACGCAGATTACCCTTTCCTACCCACCCATTACTTATGCGCGGGATACCAGCGAAATTGTCGCAGCCTATCTCGAACAGATCGGTCTAATCGTGACATTACAGCCTCTCGAATGGCCAGCATGGCTCGGGCAGGTTTTCGGGCAGGGCAAATTTGACATGACGGTCATTGCTCATACCGAGCCTCATGACATTGGTATCTATGACCGCGACAACATATATTTCCACTACAGAAATCCAGTGTTCCACAGTCTTTTCGAGCAGTACGAGGCAACAGAAAACCCTGAAGAGAGACATCGTTTGTCAGTTGCCATGCAAGACCGCCTTGCACAGGATGAACCCAATGTTTTCCTGTATTCCCGCCCTCGGGACACGGTCATGAACCGCCATATCTCAGGTCTCTGGACTGATCAGCAGATCGCAGCCTGCCCCATGGCTGATGTATTCTGGGAGCCACGATGACCGGTTTTGCTCAAACTTTCTTCGGGCGGTTTGCTGTGCTGGCTGTTGCCAGCGTAATCGTTTTTGCGCTGCTCACTGTTCTGCCAGGTGACCCCGCGACCGTAATGCTGGGCCTGGACGCCAGTCCTGAAAGCATTGCTGCCCTGCATCATCAGCTTGGTCTCGATGCGGCTCCTGCTTCCCGTTATTTTCGGTGGATTTCCGGTCTTTTCCATGGAAATTTGGGCACGAGTTACGTTTATGGTGTGCCGGTTTCCGGGTTGATTCTTGAACGCTTTCAGAGCACCTTGCCACTCATTATCTTTGCAACCGGGCTTGCCCTTCTCATCGGTCTGCCCGTTGGGTCTGTCGCAGCGACCAACCGTGGAAAACGGCTGGATCTGATGCTTATGGTATTGCTTCAGTTCCTGAAATCCATCCCGGATTTCTGGCTTGCCATGATGATGACCTTTCTGTTCTCCCTGACCCTGCACTGGTTTCCCGCAGGGGGATTCAGTGGTTGGAATCACGGCGTTTTTTCCGGTCTTCGTGCCCTCACCTTACCGGCACTCGCTCTTGCGATTCCACAAGCCGCAATCATTGCACGATTCATGCGATCATCTCTGATTGACACATTGGGACAGGACTTTATCCGTACCGCCCGTGCCCAAGGTTACAGTCGCCAAGGCGTTCTCTGGCGGATCGCAATCCCGAATGCGGTTATTCCAGTTCTGACGCTGGTCGGAATTCAGCTTCCTGTTCTCGTAACAGGGTCAATCATCGTTGAGAACGTGTTCAACATTCCAGGATGTGGCAAGCTTCTTCTGGAAGCCGTGAATCAGCGAGACATTCCGGTTGTGCAAAATCTTGTCATGCTGATCGTTGCGGGTGTCCTGGTGTTGAACCTGTGCCTTTCGGTCATCATTCACTGGCTGGACCCACGGCTTGCAGGAGGCGACGCATGATCTCAAGGCGTCTTCCCAATAGCTTGATTGCCGGAATTATCCTGCTTCTTGGTTGTCTTCTTCCAGCAGCAGTTGTCTGGGTCTGGCATGGTGGTCACGCACCATTCATTGACATACCAAACCGCTATGCTCCGCCCTCTTCCGCTCATCCGCTAGGAACCGATCCCTTCGGGCGGGACCTCGCCAGCTATGTTCTGACCGGAGCCTTCAATACAACAGTCATTGCGGTAATTTCCGTCACACTCGCAACCATTACCGGCACCATTCTGGGGCTTATTGGCACGCAAGGTGGAAAAAGAGGCTGGGCTGTCATGAGTGCCACCGATCTTGGGCTGGCATTCCCCCCCATCCTCATTGCTGCCATGCTCGTGACGCTACGGGGAGCCTCTGCGACAGGTGAGATTCTCGCCATCGCCCTGTTCGGTATTCCGGCACAGATCCGCATTACAAAACAGGCCGCACAGTCTATTATTGTGCTGGATTACATCTCAGCCGCGCGCATGGCAGGATTGGGACCAATAGCTGTGACGGTCCGACATATTCTCCCCAATATCGCGCCAATCCTGATCGTTCATGCTTCAACGTCTCTGGCTCTCGCTATCCTGTCCGAGGCAGGTTTATCCTATCTGGGGTTAGGCGCTCCCCCCCCACAGCCAGATCTTGGGCGAGCGCTGGCCTCCTATCAGGTCCATATTTTTGATCATCCTTTCCTGGTTGCCGCGCCGGGGATCGCGGTCATGGTGCTTGTTCTTGGCTTCAACCTGTTGGGAGACGGGTTGAGAGATCTTCTTGAGCGCCCTTTTACCCGTAGCGAAGCACACCTGCCATGACGACACTCCTTTCTGTTCAGGATTTAGCGGTTCTCTCCGGAGCAAAATCCATCCTTCACCCATTGTCGTTTACGATCAGTCCTGGTGAGACGGTCGCTGTGACAGGCGAATCTGGATCTGGGAAGTCTACTCTGGCCCACGCCTTGATAGGACTGCTACCGGATGGCTTTAAAACCTCTGGGCAGATTATTTTTGAAGGGCAGGATCTTGCAGCTCTTTCTGAGCGCACTTTTCGCGATCTCCGGGGGCGCCGCATCGCCATGGTGTTTCAGGAGCCCATGACAGCCCTCAACCCAATCCGCCGTATTGGCCAACAGATTGGTGATACACTCAGGCTTCACAATGCACTTTCATCACGAGACATCGCGTCGCACGTCCAGACATTGCTGGATCGCGTGGGCCTAAGCAGTGTGGGAATCTCTGCAGAAGCGTATCCTCACGCCTTGTCTGGCGGGCAGCGTCAGCGCGTTCTTCTCGCAATGGCGATTGCCTGTAAGCCCGCCCTTCTCATTGCCGATGAATTTACAACTGCGCTGGATAGCAAAACGCAAGCAGACGTAATGGACCTTGTGAAGGATCTTTCCGTTGAACACGGGATGGCCGTTCTCATGATTTCCCATGATCTGGGTGTCATAAGGCGTCACGCACAGCGCGTCCTGGTTCTCCAACAGGGTTGCCTTGTTGAAAGCAACGAGACAGAGCAACTCTTTGATTGGCCGCAGCATCCTTATACCCGCTCACTTCTGAGCATGTCTTTGCATGGAACAGGCCATCCTTCTTTGACGCACATTCCTGTTCCCTCGGATGTCGCTGAAGGTATTCAGCCATGACCATTCTTCTGGAAGCGAAGAACATTCAGTTCAGCGTAGCCACACACAAATCCTCCTTTTTTACTCCCCTCAGAAAAAACGTTCTGCAGGATGTCAGCCTTCATGTGGCAGAGCGCGAAACACTGGGCATTGTTGGGTCTTCCGGGAGTGGAAAATCAACCCTGTCCCGTATTTTGACAGGCCTTGTAAGACCGGAGAAAGGAGAAATCTTCTTCCGGGGGCAGAGCCTGATCGATACTAGGAGGCAAGTCAGGAAAGACGTTCGCCCCAGCATCCAGATGATTTTTCAGGACCCTCAAGGGGCACTCGATCCTCGCCAGACCGTACGGCAGATTGTGAAAGAGCCTCTCCATCAGACGCCCTTGGACAATGAAGAAAAGGAACGTCGGGTTCGGCAGGCTCTGGCAGATGTTGCCCTTCCGGAGGATGCGGCTGATCGTTATCCAAGAATGTTCTCCGGAGGGCAGCGACAACGCATTGCCATTGCCCGGGCTCTTGTAACACGCCCTTCCGTCATCATCGCGGATGAGGCGGTCTCTGCGCTGGATGTTTCCACACAGGCTGTCGTGTTGAACCTGCTGTTGGATCTTCAGAGCCGACATGGTCTTTCCTATGTTTTTGTCAGTCATGACCTGGCTGTTATCCGGCATATTTCTCATCGTGTTGCCGTACTCGACGCGGGGCGGATTGTGGAAACCGGCGCAACCCTCTCAGTGCTGGACCATCCTCAGCATCCCACGACCCGCGCCCTGATTGACGCCAGTCTTTGAAACGATTTGAACCATGATTTCCCAATCGCTCAATAATCTCGTGACAGACGTGCCCGGTATCCGCGTCGGCAATGTTCAGAACCTCGATCAGCGGACAGGTGTCACAGCTCTCCTTTTTGATCGACCTGCAATAGCGTCTGGCAGCTTTCTTGGAGGTGCACCGGCATTACGGGAAAATGCTCTGCTGGAACCTGAAATGCTGGTGGGCGGCATTGATGCCATCGTTCTGTCAGGTGGCTCCACTTATGGGCTGGATGCGACCGCCGGCGTGCAGGCATGGTTGCGGGAACAGGCTGCAGATCTGCCAACTCCCGACAATCAGGTTCGTGTTCCTATCGTCGTTCAGGCAAGTCTTTTCGACCTTGTGAATGGAGGCAACAAAGACTGGGGCCGGTATTCCCCGTATGCCGAACTCGGCTACCAGGCTGCACAGGGAGCCCGTAAGGGTCAGTTCGCTCTTGGGACCACAGGAGCTGGGACCGGAGCGACGACTACACTCCTCAGAGGAGGACTGGGGTCTGCAAGTACCATCACGCCATCAGGTCATACCGTTGCCGCCCTGATGGTGGTCAATGCCGTCGGAACCGCGACCGTTGGCAATGGCCCACATTTCTGGAGTGCTCCGTTTGAACGGGATAATGAATTCGGCGGCTTAGGATTTCCATCATGCCTCACAGAAAACGACCTAGCTTTGCGCATGAAGCCAAACTATGTGGCCGGTACCACGATCGGTGTTATCGCGACTGACGCGATTTTGACAAAGGCCGAAGCCAAACGCCTTGCCATCCTGGCACAGGATGGTATCGCCCGCGGGGTCTTTCCGGCCCATTTGCCTCAGGATGGAGACGCAGTTTTTGGTATTTCCACAGGTCACGCACCTGCCCCTGCCTCTGTAGAAATCTGGACGGAAATCCTTCACGCCGCGACGCAGGTTACAGCTCGTGCCATCGCCCGTGGCGTGTATGAAGCCTCACCATTGCCAGGAGAGCCCTTCCTTCCAACATGGAAGGAACGCTTTGGTGATGTGAAACAGGGAAATGTGGACCATGGCTGATATTCTGCCTGCCCCGACCAATTTCTTCCGCGTTCCCGGGCGACGACTGGCTCTTTCCACACTTCAAAAAAGTAGCGATACGACCCTGATCTTTGTTCATGGGTTGGGCGGTAACCGACAGCAGTGGCGTTTGCAGTGGGAACATTTTTCTCAAGAGAACGTCAATCTTATTGCATGGGATGCTTACGGCCATGGCGACAGTGCGCGCTCTCACCATGAACAGGCGTTCGTAAGCTCCTATGCGGTGCAGGATCTCGCTGCAATTCTGAAGGCTTATCCCTCTTCAAAGCGCATTCTTGTTGCACATTCTTTTGGATGTCGTGTGACGTTGGAATGGGTTGCGGGTCTGTTGCAGGCAGAACAGGCGGTTCCGATTGATGAGCTTATTCTTCTTGGACCGGCCTCTCTTGCGCCGTGTCTGAAGGGGCCCATGTTTGGGAACTGGATGGACCGGCTGCCCTTCTGGTTGTCATCCCTGGCACGGCCATTTTTGCAAAAACGTTTTGAAGCTCTAGCCTGGGCTTCAACGGTTGATCCAAACCTTCTGAAGGCCGAACGCAAGGCCACAAAACGCAATAGTCTTTTCATGATCAATGCTGTCCGTGCGAGAGCACAACCCATTGATCATGATGTTTTGAGACAATTCGGAAAGCCAGTGCACATTCTGGCTGGCCAGCAGGATGGCATCGTACCTCTCGAAGAAATAAAGAAACTTCAATCGCTTATATCCGGAAGTTCCCTGAACATTCTTCCGGAGTGTGGCCATCAGATCATGCTGGAACAGCCTGCAACCGTAAATCGTTGCATTGAGAGTGCTCTCAAACATCTTTCCTCTGGGCAGGAGACGCGCTCATGAGCCAGGACGTTCTCGGCAACGCAGTGTCCGCAGGCGATGGTGAAACGTTACAAGGTATCAACGCCTTTATTCTCGGTTATCTCGGCTACGATCTCAAACTGGTGGACATTCTTGGTGTCGCGGATCAGTCCGATGACTGTCTGGCGAATACTTATGCAGGACTTCTCTGGATGTTGTCCGAAACAGGAGATATCCCTGCTGAAGCATTGCGCTATCGGGACCGGGCGAGCGCCTCTTTTGATCGAGCGCTTCCACGTGAAAAACTGCTCTTTTCGGTTCTGGAAGCTTCGATAGCAGAAGATCCGGATCGAATTATCGCTCTGACGGATACGATCCTGACCGAATGGCCGCGGGATCTGGTCACACTGAAACTCAGGCAGTATCATGATTTTATTCGTGGACGGTTCACGGATATGCTGGCTATCGCCCTGAAGAGCGAAGATGCTGCAGGAGATATTGCCGCACTGCATGGAATGCTGGCGTTTGGTTTTGAACAATGCCACGACCTGACTGCGGCTGAACGCTCCGCACGACGCGCTCTTGAGATGGACCCTTCCGAGCCATGGGCGCAACATGCTCTTGCGCATGTTTTTTTGACGCAGGGACGGATTGAAGAAGGTATTGCCTTTCTGGAAGAGCGGTCGGCTGGCTGGGAGCACCTGACCTCTTTCATGTACACGCATCTCTGGTGGCATCTCGCTCTATTCTATCTGGCTCAGGGCCGGGTAGCGGACGCGCTTGATATTTACGATCAGCATTGCTGGGGACGGGAGCGGAGTTTTTCGCAGGATCAGATAGGTGCTGTGTCCCTGCTCGTCCGTCTTGAACTGGCAGGTGCGGATGTGGGGCAGCGCTGGGATGATCTTGCGGAATGGCTTGCCCCCAGGCAGGAGGATGTCAGTCAACCGTTCCTGAGTTTGCAATATCTCTATGGCCTTCTGAAAGCACGCCGCCCCGAGGGGAGGCATCTACTCCAGCGTATAGAGAACCTTTCAGACAAAGACCTTCCAGATCAGCAAGCCTGGACTTTGGTCGGCATTCCCCTGGCTCGTGGTTTGGAAGCCTATCTGGACCATGATCCAGTCACAGCCCAGCGATACTTTGAAGCTGCCCTCCCTCACCTTCAGGATATTGGTGGCAGCCATGCGCAACGTGATCTGTTCATGCAGATCCATAAAGATATCGTCCGTCAGCTAGCCAACCTGTCGCCCTGAAATTTCGACTCGGATTTTAGCTGCAAGTTCGAGAGATCGACACCGGCTGTCATGATCATGAATCGGGACAGCAATCATGAGTTCGTCAGGTTTGTGGCGATCTGCAAAAGCTTGAACCTGCGCAGAAACGCTTTCTCTTGAACCCGAAAACGTACAGGCCAGCGTTTGCCCTAGCATATGCTGCTCTTCTGCTGACCAGGGAAAAGGACCGCTGTTCACAGGCGGCGGAAAGGCGATCGGGCGGCCACGTTTTAACGCCACAAAATATTGATAAAGCGATGTCGCCAGACGTTTGCCTTCTGCTTCTTCATCAGCAGCGATAATGTTCACTGTCAGCATAACATGCGGTTTGGCGCATCGTTCAGAAGGTTCAAACCTGGCGCGATAGAGGGTAATGGCTTCTTCCATCTGTGCGGGGGCGAAATGGGAAGCAAACGCATAAGGAAGCCCCAGGTGAGCAGCCAAAACAGCGGAAAACAGCGATGAGCCCAAAATCCAGACCGGGACATGAAGACCCGCCCCCGGCACAGCCCTGATGAGATGAGTGTCCTCTTCAGAGGACGGCTCGAAATAATGCAGCAGCTCCACAACGTCCTCAGGGAACCTATCAGGCGCAGCTGGATCACGTCGAAGAGCCCGCGCCGTCCTCTGGTCTGCCCCGGGAGCGCGCCCCAGCCCAAGATCAATTCGTCCGGGGAAAAGGGTTTCCAGTGTTCCGAACTGTTCGGCAATCACCAGCGGAGAGTGATTGGGCAGCATGATACCACCTGATCCCACCCGGATACGGGTTGTCGCACCTGCTACCTGCCCGATTAGCACTGCCGTTGCGGCAGATGCAATGCCAGGCATGGCATGATGTTCAGCAAGCCAATACCGATGGAAGCCAAGGCTTTCCGCCCGTTTGGCAAACTCAATCGAATGTCGGAACGCTTCCCGCGGACCGGAACCCCGTGTGATGATCGAAAGATCAAGAACAGAAAATGGAATCATGGTCTTTATCCTCGACAGTCTGTGAGACCAGACAGATCAAAAGCGCACGCACCCGTCACTGCATCCTGATGCTCGTCCATCACATGTGTTGCGTTAAACATCCTGTCACGACTTGAGTTTTCCGCAAGGCGTTAAGGAGCGATCAAAATACCAGAAATATTTGAAGAAACAGTGCTCTTCCATATTTTCTGATGTCTGATCTTCAGCCATGCTGAGATGTCGATCCCGTTTTCCTGATCCTCATGACGCAGACTTTATAGCGGAATTCGGTTCATCAAAGGATATGGAAAATGATGCTGGCAATCTTCGCGGAGGATCTGATTCCGTCGTTCTTTCACTTTCGTTCCTGACCCTCTTTCTCGTTCTGACGGGGCTGCGTTCCATATGACAACAACCTTTGCCATTCTTCTTGCAACATCTGCGATCATTGCCGTGGTCGTCCTGATTGCGCGTTTTCGCCTGAACCCGTTCATTGTTCTCTTTAGCGTTTCACTTCTCCTTGCCCTCTGCGCCGGTATGCCTCCCAATCAGGTGGTGGCGTCTTTTGAAGCCGGTGCAGGACATGTCCTTGGGCATGTGGGAACCATCATTGCTTTGGGAACCATGCTCGGTAAAATGCTTGCTGAATCCGGAGGTGCGGACCGGATTGCCCTGACCATTTCAGAACGAGCCGGACGGCAGAGAATTGACTGGGCCATGATGGTGATCGGGCTACTGGTTGGTTTGCCGGTCTTCTTTGAAGTTGGCGTTGTTCTACTGTTTCCTCTGGCCTTCGTACTGGCAGCGCGAACCAACACGTCCATTCTTCGGGTGGCTCTCCCCATGGGAGCGGCGCTCTCCGTCACCCATGCCATGATCCCGCCCCATCCAGCGACACTTCTGGCGCTCTCCGCCTATCATGCGAATACAGGAACGACGATTTTCTGGGGGGTCATCCTCGGAACGCCTATTGCAGCCATAGCCGGCCCGCTTTTTGCGCGATTTATCAGCCCGCGTGTTCCCATCACCGAGACAAATCCGCTGGCAGAGCAGTTCGTCAGCCGCGAAATTCCTTCAAATCTTCCGGGCTTCACCATTACAGTCCTGACCATTACGTGCCCTGTCATCCTCATGCTGATCGGGTCTGCGGCTGATCTGTTTACGACGCCCAGGAGCGCGCCCAATACGTTCCTGCATTTCATTGGAAACACCGATATTGCCCTGCTGCTGGCAACAGTCATGTCCTTTTATGTTCTGGGTCTCGCGCGTGGCTTTTCCCGTGAGACAATCCTGAGATTCACCAATGAATGCCTCGGGCCAACGGCGCTCATCATGCTCCTAGTTGGTGCGGGTGGTGGCTTCGGGCGCGAACTGATCGACAGTGGCGTTTCAAAAGCCATCACGGATGCTGCTGTTAGCGCACATGTACCCCTTCTGGTTCTGGCTTGGCTTTTGGCAGCAATTGTCCGTGTTGCCTGTGGTTCATCCACTGTCGCCATGAGCACGGCTTCCGGTATCGCAGGCCCTATTTTGGCTCATTCACAGGGTGTGTCACCTGAACTGATGGTGATTGCGACGGGTGCAGGATCTGTCGCTTTCGGTCCTATGAACGACGCCGGGTTCTGGCAGATGAAGGAATATCTTGGCCTGACCGTCCCTCAGACCATCAAAACATGGTCGGTTCTGGAAACGATTATTGCGGTTCTGGGGCTCCTGTTCTGCCTCGGGGCGTCCATGGTCATCTGACAGCATCGATTACAGATATACACAGGGAAAAACTCCACCATGAGTACCACTCTTTTCGATCTGACGGGCCGTCGTGCTCTCGTAACCGGCTCATCTCAGGGAATTGGTTTCAGTCTGGCCCAGGGGCTTCAGGCTGCGGGAGCCGAGATTGTTCTCAATGGTCGTGATTCTGAAAAACTGCTTGCAGCGGCCGAGAAACTGGGCGGTGTGAAAACACTCCCTTTCGACGTTACGGATCATGCTTCTGTCAAAGCTGCGATTGATCGCTTTGAGGCTGAAACTGGCCCGATCGATATTCTCGTCAACAATGCCGGAATGCAGCATCGGGCGCCTCTAGAGGATTTTCCGCCGGAGATGTTTCAGAAGGTTCTCCAGACAAACCTGACATCCATTTTCAATGTTGGTCAGGCTGTCGCAAAACATATGCTAGGCCGAAAGAGCGGAAAGATTATCAATATTGCGAGTGTGCAGACAGCCCTCGCCCGCCCGAATATTTCGCCGTACACTGCAACCAAAGGGGCCGTTGGGAACCTGACAAAAGGGATGGCCACGGAATGGGCCAGACATGGCCTGCAATGCAATGCAATTGCGCCTGGGTATTTTGATACCCCTTTGAATGCCGCTCTCGTCAATGACGCAGAGTTCTCACAATGGTTGGAGAAGCGCACGCCTGCCGGACGATGGGGTCAACTGGATGAACTGACCGGAGCCTGCATCTTCTTGGCATCCTCGGCGTCCTCGTTTGTAAATGGTCACGTTCTGTATGTGGACGGCGGGATCACCGTCTCGCTTTAAGAGAAGCTTATCAGCGCAGGAGCAGAGCCAGTAGAAATGCTGCGCCGATTGCTGAAATTACAATTCCGACTGGCAGTTCCTGAGACGGTAACAGACACCGGCTCAGGATATCTGCCAGGACCGTCAGCATCCCTCCGGCAACCATAATTGGCATGAAACTTCTTTTCAGAGCGCTGCCCCAGCGTGGACGAACAAGATGTGGAATAATCAGCCCGACAAAACCGATAGGACCACACAAAGCGACTGTCATGGCACAGCCAAAAGCGCAAACTACTAGAACACAAAGCCTAAGTTTCTGAACATGGATGCCAAGTGAAGCAGCCGTTTCTTCACCAGCCATCAGGGCATCAAGATCTCTGCTATAGATCAGACCGCCCAATAAAACTGTCAGAAAACCAATACCGACGATGGGAAGTGCTGCCCACGACCCACCTGAAAAACTTCCCATCGTCCAGAATAGCACGGATTGTGCCGTATTTCGGTCGCCCCAGAAAATCAGAAGGTTGGTCAGTGTTGAAAAAACAAATGAGACCGCAAGCCCCGAGAGTAAGACACGTTCGGTCGAAATCACACGATTTTTCTTTCTTCTGGCAGCAATCAGCAGAAGCAGAGTAGCCGTAGCAAACAACGCTCCTGTTGCAGCTCCAATTGCTGCCGTCCAAATGCCGAGCATGTCACCACATAAAACGATGACCGCAACGGCCCCTGTTGCTGCCCCAGAGGACAGACCAAACAAAAAAGGATCGGCCAGAGGATTTCGTGTCGCGGCCTGAAGAAGGGCACCTGCCCCGCCAAGCGTAGCCCCTGTTAGAAAAGCGAGAAAAAATCTGGGTATTCGTAATGACCATATAATGCGTGCAGCAATGTCATGACTGTAAGGCCCTGCCCAGAAAGCTACTTTTAACGTCTGCCAGGATAACGACGCGCTACCAAGCGCAATTTCCAGAAAACAAAGTCCGACAATAACAGGTATGGCAACATAAAGACTATTTTTCCGGGTCATGGCTTAGTCTCGGGATGCAGAAATATGGATATTTTTTCAATGGCATCAATATTGGATGGAGAAGGCGTCATTTCATCATAACGTACAGCCATAATACGATTAGATTTTAACGCCACAATATCAATCAAAAGAGGATGACTTTTCAAAAACGCCAGGCTTTGTTCAATACCGTCGCCATAATCGATAATCAAAATAGCTTCCGGATCTCTGACAGCAACGCTTTCCCATGAGGCAGGCCCCCAGTTTGTCGGTAGATCTCTGAAAATGTTTTGCCCACCTCCCAGATGCATCAATTCTGTCGCGAGGGCATATTTCCCGGCCGTAAAAGGACGATCCCGGCCACTATCATAAAGAAACACGCGCACAGGAGGACGCCCTGCCAGCTGCTTCTGAACAGCTTGAACTCGTATTTTCCAGCCACTTACAAGGCTTTGAGCTTCTGTTGTGCGATCAAAAACCTGTCCCAAACGGTCTTCATCACCATACAGCAAGTCCAGCGTCGGAAGCGCATAGACCTGCCCCGCTCTCATGCAGCTCTCGGAGAGAACAAGTGTCGGAATACCCTGTGCGGCCAACGTCTCCGGTGTGACGTCCCCTCCCACGTGCATTCCGTAGTTCCAGCCCGCAAAGAAGAAATCCGTTCTAGCGTTCAGAAGCTGCTCAAGTGTTGGATAATGTGTAGCGATTTCCGGAATATCGCCGAGTTCTTTCTCGAATAAGGGCGTTCGCTTGTTCCAGCCAGAAATTCCGGTCACTCCCGTCATGAATGGCTGTAAGTGGAGCGCAAAAGCCATTTCTGCCATGTTGACATCATGAACGACGGCATGGGTTGGCCTATGCGTTATGGTTACTGGCTTACCGCAGCTCTGGATCGTGACCGGATAAGAAAATGCGCTCTGGATACTCAGAAGCGCGCCCAGACCAAATGCTTTCAGACAGTTTTTCACGGCTGTATTGGTCTGAACAAAAGCGACACATGTCCATCGTCGAGCCTAACCTGATGCGCTTTCTGGTTAAATGCCAGCTCGAACATCGGCGAAAACAGAACCTTCCGTGACGCGTCATCCATAATCAGACGTCCCTCTCTCAACAGGAGCGTTCTATCTGCAAAATCAGGAACAAGAGAAAGATCATGCAAAACAGCAAGAATAGTCATGGGAAGCGTTCGAAGCAGGATCAGAAGTTCTGAACGTGCAGATAAATCCAAATGATTGGTCGGTTCATCCAGCAGCAGGATACGGGGCGCTTGTGCCAGACAGCGCGCCAGCATAACACGCTGGCGCTCTCCGCCTGATAGGCTTCCCATGGTTCGCGGCATTAATGAACTGATACGACAATGATGAATGGCAGTCTGTATTGCGGCCTTCCCTTCGGCCGAAGCTTCAATCCCTTGAAAGGGCAATCGGCCAAGAGCAACGTAATCAGAGACAAGAAACTCTGATGCAACATCATCGCTTTGGGACAACCATGCAATCTGCCGGGCAATTTCTCGCCGTGTCAGACTGTGGAGTGGTTGGCCAGCAAGTGTGACGCAGCCACTGGAGGGTTTCAACAAGCCTGCCAGGAGTTTTAGCAAAGTGCTCTTGCCGGCACCGTTCGGCCCGATAATCGCAATATGCTCACCAGCCCTGACGGAGAAATCCGCCAGAGCCAAGGCCTCCTCGTATCCTAATCCTGTAGCCTGCAGCGTGATGTCTGACACCGTCAGAAGCCGGCCTGAAGGCTGATGGAAAAGGATCGTGGGGCTCCGAGCATCACTTCGCTTGGATAGCTTGTGTCAGCCCATTGGATGAAGTGCTTGTTACCCACATTGTCAATCCGGCCATACACCGTGACACCACGATAAGCGTGCCATGCGGCGAAAAGATTAACCAGAGTATAATCTTTCAAACTCAGTGTGTTAGCATAATCTCCTTGACGTGCAGAGACGTACCGCATTCCTGCCCCGAGATCGACTGGCAGATCCGCGATGCGGGACCAGACACCCCAGAGATTGGCCGTCACAGCAGGAACATTCGGGACTTGATTACCTGACGCATTCACGGATGCTGACGGATGAAAAGAGCCATACCGCGACCATGTGTATGCGACGTTTCCGGAGAGGCTCCAGTGTTTGCCAAGTGTCAGATCCCCCTGCCATTCCATACCACGAGATTTCTGCACCCCGGCCGTCGCAACAGTATCGACCCCTGTTGCGACCAGAACGCGGGTTCGTCGGATATCGTAGAGGGATAACGTCGAGGTCAGATGCCCTTTCCAGAACGATCCCTTGGCTCCTATTTCGCCCTGTCGAGAGCGGCTCAACTGACTGAACTGACCTTTGTTGACGAGGAAAATATTAGAGCCTGGTGGGTCCTCGGCGGTCGTATAAACACCATAAAGACTGATGTTGTCCGTCAGATCATAAACAGGACCAATACGGAAATTGGCAGGGTGGTAGGTGCCTTTGAAGCTTGTTCCCGCGTTAAAAGTCCCATTCTGCCTGTAATTCTGACGATCCAGTTTCAGCCAGTCATAACGGAAACCTCCTACAACCCGAAAGTTATCGCGGATTGTCAGTACATCTTCCATGAAGATACCGGCATCAACCATCGTTGTGGGTGACTTTGTGTAAGGATACTCGCCGGCAAAGCTACCCGTTTGCGTCCGTTCCGGACTGGCCAAAGAAACGCTGTCTGCATAATTAGCATCAGGAAACCCACGGTTTCGGATCAGCCGTACATAATAGGCATCCCCGCCAACCACGAGACGGTTTTTCATTCCAAAGAGATGGAAATCAAACTGCCCATCCACGGTGTCTCCAACCTGATGCTGGTTCATGTATACATAGAACCGATCACGACCGACGCGTCCTGGAGCGATTGCCTTTCCACTCGCATCTATCTGGCCCGGGGTGCTGATATAGCTATAGGACTCAGCATTGTTCCATGTGCGATTGGCATACACGACATAAGTTTTGTTATGAAAAGCTGTATTTACAGTGGGTTGCCACGTTAAATGCAGTGTGGGTGTTACGTTGACCGAACCTGCTTTAGCGTCCTTTGTATTGTAATATCGCCATAGTGAAGATCGGCTGACCCCAAGCCCTTTGGAGGAAGACAGCAGACCGCCGACCCCATCATGCACCCGAGAGAGTGGAACAAGAGGCGTTCCGTAGTAGGTTGAAAGTCGATCCGTGAGATAGTCCACACTCAGACGAGCTGTGAACTTTTTAGACGGATGCCAAAGTAATGTTGTCGTAAAATCGTTACTGTGCGGGTCAGCCCCTGTAACATACCCGTCTGAGGACGTGCGGCTGAAATCACTGCGGATTGCCAAGGTATCAGTGATTGGTACAGAGCCTCCAACACCTGCATTCCAGGTATTAAAGCTGCCATAGGACACAAGCGCATTCGCATGAGGACCATCGAATGCAGGGTCGCGTGTTCGCATGTCCACGGTCCCGCCCACAGCACCCTGCCCGTACAGAACGGATGATGGACCTTTAAGAACCTGAACGCTCTCTAGGTTAAAGCTGTTAAGTGGACGGTTTACCATGGTGGTTGGGCCATAATAGATCCCGTCCCGCAGGATCAGAACCTGATTTCCACTGAAGCCACGCATCATCATCTGAGCCGGACTTCCGGGCGAGCCACCAGATGACACGCCCGGAGCACTATCGGCGGCCTCTTCAGCGTGAGCATAACCCCGCTGCTCCATAACACTTCGCTGGATGACGTTGATGGTTGCAGGGTTATGCTGAACCGTTAGTCCAAGCCGTCCGCCAATTGCCGCTGTGTCTTTAAGAGACTGTACCCGGCCATGTGCAGTGATGTGCTCTTCTTTTGCTTTTGTTTCGGTCTTCCGAACATCTTCCGTCTGGGCGAATGCTGGTTGGAACACGGTGAGTGCCGCGACAGGCAGGACACCAACAAAACTCTTTTTCCTCATGGATAACGCAAACTTCACTCAACAATGCGTCACTACGATGAGTGAGAGAAGAAGACTCTCACTGCGTCCGGTGCACCCCGCCCTTCCGCTTCGTCTGTAACCATTTTCGATGGCAGGTCTCCTGGCTCGCGGATCAATGACAGGTCACAAACCTTCCCAAAGCAGATGCTTCAGTGGTCGGGCGTAAAAGCCTCCGTGTGATCTGTCTCACCACTTACAGTTGCGGGGGCAGCCACAGCATTTCACTGCGTTCCCTTTTCATCCCCTCTCGGGGAACCATCCGTGAGCAAGGGACATAACCGAAACTCCAAAACAGTCAAACATATATGTTATAACATAACAATATGCTTTTTGAATTAAATTTAGTTTTGGTATTGCAATATTGATGAAGTGAGACAAACCAGCGCAGCAGACCTGTTCTGAACGATTCCCCTATGGGGTATATATATCAAACATTTTCCAAGGCTTATGATACCTCTGAAAACTCTTTGAAAATCGCTTCGCAACACCTCTATTTTGAAAAAACATTTAACTTTCATATTGCTCTTTTTGAGAATGAGTATCATCTTCATAAAAAGTTTTCAGAAATATATGTAACATTTCCGCGAACACTTACTCTTGCTGGGGGTAGTCAGACCATTCCATGAAACCTGTCCTGTCGGGTTCCTTACCCCGGAAGAAGCTTTATCCTGCGTTGTTCACAGCTTTTTTGCTGTCCGGGTCATGGACTGGCGCATTTGCCGCTACGTTTGACGATACTGGGAAACCTGAAGACGGACATAAAAAACTCCTTCCCACGCCTTCGACCAAAACCCCTTCCGTTCACCAAGGCAGCAAAACACAAGCACATTCAAACGCTCAGGACGACAACCAGCCGCCCGGAAGCATCGAACAGCTTCTTGTGGAAGGTCACCGCAAGGATGCATCTACGGATGGGACCGGCACCTATACTGTCTCGGCTGTTTCTACGACCAAGATGCTGCTTAAGCCCATGGACGTTCCTCAATCCATCTCGGTGCTTAGTAGCCAGCAGATGAAAGACCAGAATCTCAATACGGTTGATGCTGCCCTCAAACAGGTCGCTGGTGTCAACGTCAACATGTATGGAGATGGAACTGGCGGATACACAGCGCGTGGATTTACTCTGCAGGCGCAGTATGACGGCGTTCCATCCATGGGGGGGCTGACCCTCAGCCAGCAGTATGATCTGGCAATCTATGACCGTATCGAGGTTCTGCGCGGACCAGATGGCATGCTACAGGGCTCCAGCACACCTGGTGGTAGCGTCAATTTCGTGCACAAGCGCCCAACCAACGATTTCCAGGGAAATGCCTCGTTCTCTGCCGGGTCATGGAATAACTATCACGCCACACTGGACGTGGGTGGACCCATCGCACATTCAAAGATCATCTCTGCACGTCTCGTATTTGCAGGGACTGATCGCAATCAGTTCTACAACAACGCCTACGACCGTCGGTGGACGATTTATGGCGCAACAGATGTCCACCTGACCCGCCGTGACACACTGACTGTTTCAGTCACGTCCCAGACCAACGATACAACGCGCTATATGGGGCTTCCCCGTGCCAGCAACGGTGCGGATTTGAATCTGCCAACTAGTACCTTTGTTGGCGCTAACTGGGGGAAATCCGAAGTACCCATGACGGAAGTAGAAGCTCAACTCGAGCATCTGTTTTCACATGGATGGCGCGGGCGCATCAACTATCGGCACCGAACGGCCGATACAACGCTGCAATATGCATACCTCAATGCCTATAACGCTACGGCCCGAACCGGAAATTTTGTCGTCGCCAATACTCGGTATGACGAAACCAATGACGGTCTGGATGCCTATGTCACGGGGCCAGTGCATCTTTTCGGGCAGCGACATACCCTGATGATGGGCGCCAATTATGACCGCTACGTCTATGAAGGTGGCGGAGCCAGCGTAAATTCCCGCAGCTATGCTGCGCTGGGAGGAATTCCGCTGACGGCCTCAGGCTCTATTACATCCCTTGCGCTTCCTACGATCAGCAATCGCTACTGGGAGCCCTCGACCCAGTGGGGCGTGTACGGCCAGGCACAAATCAAACCGATTTCACCTTTTGCTATTCTGATTGGCGGTCGCGTCAGTGGTTACGTCAGCAAGACGCGTCGTATTTCCCCAACCGTTGGCACAACCAGCACCGACATTGATCAACAAGGTATTCTGACCCCTTATATCGGCGGCGTTCTCCATCTGCGTCCAAACGTCACGGCTTACGTCAGCTATGTTTCTACCTTCTCCCCGCAATCGGCTTTCGACACAACCGGACGCCTTGCCCCTGTTCGAGGCAATCAGCTTGAGGGGGGGATCAAGGGTGAGTTCTTCAAAGGCCATCTGGGCATGACGCTGTCAGGCTACAAGATCATCCAGAAGAACGAAGCAATCTACAACAGTACAATTGGTGCCATCTGCGGCCCGGGTGGGGTGGATGACTGTTATGTCGCTACCGGCAAGACCCGCAGTCAAGGCGCGGAAGCCGAACTGATTGGTCGCCCGCTGGAAGAATGGGACATCAACGCCAGCTACACATATAACGACAACAAGATCGTCAATAATGGAAATGCGACCCAGGCCGGCCTGACCTATGCCGGGAACTCACCCAAGCACCTGTGGAAGCTGTGGACGCATTATCGCTTTGAACCTTATCATGGAGCACAGAAAAACATTTGGAGTATCGGAGGCGGTCTGAATGCCCAGACCAGCACTTTTGGTACCAACCGCACCGTCACTCAGGGCGGCTACATCATTGGATCTGTTCAGGCCAGCTATCAGTGGAACAAATACCTGTCCCTGTCTGCAACATTGAACAACATTGCCAACAAGCGTTACTACCAGCGCCTCGGTAATCTTTACTATTATAACTACTACGGAGAGCCGAGAAACTTCATGTTTACGCTCCGGTCAAACTTCTGACGTCGGCTTTAGGCTGCTTTACGAATTGACTGAGACACATCGTGGCTCAAAGGATACGGAGGCACGGTGTTAAGCGCCTGGGGAGCAGTTTTCTCTGTATGTGTGCCTGCCCCTATAGTACCGGGATCGGTCTGCTTGGACCACATCAACAGCATGATGAGAGCCGCGAGAACGATAATAATTGTTAGAAGAACCCAACGTTTTTCCATGATCTTTCTCCGGCTGCCGCTGGAACACGAGGCGTGTGCAGCCCTCCATGGAAGAAAACACTCGGGAGAGATAAGTTTTCTTCACACAAAAGAAAATAATGCCTCTTAATCTAGGATAGTCTTTTTGCATGGGTGCACGCTTGGGGTAGATCGCACAGACGGAGTAAAGTACAGTGTCAGACCTCATGACATGATACTCAACTCCCCTGGCGACCACGCAGATATCCTTTATCGTTGCCAAAGGATGAAAGGCGCCTCCAGAGGAACGCACAGACCGTCCATAACGGGTATTATACGAAGCGTATAATCAGAGATTTCTCCCTCCAGATTCACATCTGTCTCGTAAGCGATCCACCCATCCTGAAGATCTTCAGTTCGATGTAGAGGCACGATCCGCGCCTTCTCCTCTATTGGTTCGGCATAAAGCTGAACATCGAGCAATTTTGGATCGATCGTTCCGGGATGGATGAAAGCATGAGGAGATTTACCACTCTCCTTATCAGGAATAACCACTTCTCCAATCCGAAGGCTGCTCCATCCTGCCTGAAGCATTTTACTACGGTCAAAAATATCGGGGGCGGAGGAGTTATCGATCTGGTGCCGCTCTCTGTAGCGCTCTGACAGAGGCAGATAGAACGTCTCCGTATATTCGCGAACAGTGCGATTTGCAGAAAAATGCGGTGTCAGACGAGCCATGCTCTCCCGGATTTTGGCGGTCCAGGCCCGAGGAATGCCTTGTTCATCCCGTTCGAAAAACTCTGGCAAAACGTGTTCTTCCAGCAGTCGATACAGTTCCTGTGCATCGGTATAATCGAAAGCCGGGTCCCCTCCATGCTCCAACCCATCCCCCAATGCCCATCCGACTTCCGGGGTATAGGCTTCCGCCCACCATCCATCCCTTTCAGAGAGATTCAGGCCACCATTCACCAGAACCTTCATGCCACTTGTGCCGCTGGCTTCCCACGGACGACGCGGCGTATTCAGCCAGAGATCTACGCCCTGGATCATCTTCTGTGCGAGAGCCATATCGTAATCTGCCAGAAAAACGACCTTGCCCACGATGTCCTGACGCTGGCAAAAGTTGACCCAGCGCGTAATCATGGCCTGCCCCTCCATGTCTTTGGGGTGAGCTTTTCCAGCCAGAATGATCTGAACAGGGCGGTTTTCGTCTTTCAGAAGTCTGACAAGCCGTTCCTCATCATGCAGAATAAGATCCGGCCGCTTGTAAGTCGCAAATCGTCTGGCAAACCCGATCGTAAGTGCGTCTGGCCTGAGAGCGGGGGTTGGCAGGCACCATAGCCCATCCTCTCCGACGGTACATTGTCGGGAGGGAAGTTCTTCGGATAACGCCTGAAGAAGACCACGCCTTGAGGCGCATCTCATCTGCCATAAACTTTCGTCATCCAGATGACGGACAGCGTCTCCCAGGCCTTCGAGCGTTCCATGCCAGCGTCCCTTCCCCGCTATTCTGGTCCAGAGATCGTCCGCTGCAACAGAATCCCACGTAGGGGTATGAACGCCATTGGTAACGAAGGAAACCGGAACTTCTTTTTGCGGCCAACGAGGAAACAACGGAGCAAAAAGGGAGCGGCTCACCTCTCCGTGCAACTGACTGACACCATTCACGGCACAACTGCTTTTCATGGCCAGATAGGCCATATTGAAGAACTCATCCGTATTCTCGGGATTGAGTCTCCCGAGGGCCAGAAACTCCTGAATGGGGAGACCGAGGCGTTCTTCCGAATAAAACGTCAGATGGCTTTCGATGAGTTTAGGCGGGAAAAGGTCAAATCCGGCAGGAACAGCAGTATGGGTTGTGAAAAGTGTCCCGGCTCGAGCGATAATCTGCGCTTGTGAAAACGGAATATTCAGGTCTTCTGCAATGCACCGCGCTCTTTCCAATGCGGCGAAGGCTGCATGGCCTTCATTCAGATGGCAGATCTCTGGTCTATGTCCGAGAGCATGCAGAAGCCGCCAGCCCCCGATACCCAGAACCATTTCCTGACGCAGTCGAAGCTCGGCATCGCCTCCGTAAAGCTGCGTGGTAATGCAACGAATGGCGGGAGGGTTGGAAGGGTCATTCGTATCCAAGAGATACAGGGTCGCCCGTCCAATGACAGCCTTCCAGGCACGGAGCCAGATTTCACCCGTCGCAGTCTGGACAGACAGGCGAAACCATTCGCCGTCAGGCGTTAGAACGGGCTGAATAGGGAGATGAGCGGGGTCATTAAAGGGATAAAGGGCTTTCTGCGTGCCTTCAGGCGTAATTTCCTGCCGGAAATACCCTTGTGCATACAGGAGCCCTACCGCGACAACTGGTACACCCAGATCACTGGCGGCTTTGAGTTGATCGGCGGCTACATTTCCCAACCCACCTGAATAAATGGGAAGAGCCTCGCTAAGCATGAATTCCATGCTGAAATAGGCGACTTCAGACAGACTGCTTTCCGGGTATTTTTGAGTAAACCAGGTACGCCGTTCGAGTTCGTACTTCCGTCGCGCCATACTGGCTTTTATCAACGCTTTGGTGTCAGGATCACTCAGAGCTGCTGCAAGGTCTGATTTGGGTGTCCTGGTCAGCGTAATCCAGGGATTGCGCGTTTTTTCCCAGAGGTCAGGATTGATACTTTGCCACAGAAGATCGGCTTCATGGTTCCAGGTCCAGTGAAGATCCAGTGCGAGAATTTTCAAAGCTGTTTCTGTCGTCCGTGATGGACGGGGTGATGTTGCAGTCATTAGACCGGAACTCCCATGGCTTTTGCCTGAAGGACATTGCCTCACACAAGCACGTTGACCAGAAGTATAACGCACCAAAGCCAAAGAAAGACGCTTTCAGAACATCACAGACATACTTCGTGATGTCATGCTTTATTCCCGGAAAGAAAATCATATTTTCGACCACTTGCGGCCAGTTTCTCTCCAGTAATCAAGTCACGAACTACACAACGTAGGACTATTCTTGAGCGCGATTTTTCGCAGCCAGAAATGCGTAAAAGCTATTCCTGAGAGGAAAAACAGAAAATAACGCATGGCGTTCCCCTTTTTAGAGGTGATTATGAAGCACAAATCTGTCAGATATATGCGGGAACCGTGGCAAACGTGCTTCCGTGCGTGAAAGTTTCTTTTTTAGGTTGGGAGAAAACAGCATGTCGCTTGGGGTTATTATTGTTATTAGCCTTATCGCCGCCCTGTTTATTCTGGGACCAATTCTTGTCGCTGTTGGCGCAGCGGCATGGATCAATGATCGTTTTTTGACCCGAAAGTAGTTTCAAAACCTGATTTTTCAGGAGGAAGAGAGAGGGTCTGAAGGCGCCAGTGTGTCCGGTAAGAGAGAATGCTCCAGCTTGTCGGTGCGACATCCAGTAGATTTTCCCAAGTCGCATCCAATCCAAGAGAGGCCAGAATCAGGAGCCGGACGATATCGGCGTCCGCCATTACCGCCACTGTCTCATCTTTTGTCTGGATCTTCCGAAGCCACTGCACCACGCGATGATAGACCATGCTGCGGCTTTCTCCGGCCGGCGGCACAAACTTCGGATCATGAAGCCATTTCTCCAGATCTTCTGCTGAAATTGTCTTCAAAGGGCGTCCGCTCCACGCTCCATAATGACGAGAACACAATTCTGGGGCGACCGTAACTGGTTTTCCGATAGTTTCTACCAGTTGTTCTGCGCCTTCTGGCAAAGTCCCGACAACCCATTGATCAGCCCTCGGCCAGGCGAGATTTTGTAGCCCTGAAAAGTCTCGCAGAACCTTTTCATCAGGGAAAACGCCCTGTTTTAGGCTTGGCGACATCGGCAATGCGAAACAGAAAAGCTTCATTTGGGCCGGGACGCCCAGTCAGGCAGTGCTCTTTCCAACCGGTGCCACTCTTCCTCATTACGGGGTACTCCCAACCTCAACTCGACGGGGCGTTGTGGGAAAACGCGCGTCACAATGCCTTTTTGGCACAGGAACATCCAAAGTTCAGACGCCTGTTCTGTGTGGATCAAAGTAAACAAACGGGTTGATCCATACACAGGTAGTCCAGCACTGGTCAGAGCGGCGTTAAGCCTTGTCCTGTCATCATCAAGACGCTTCTTGATACGGGTAATCCATGTCGTATTGGTGAGCGCCTGATACCCGACGGTCAGTGCGGGAGCACTGACAGCCCAATCACCCATAAATGTGCGCATTTGATCTGCAAGATTCTTGGAGGCCACTAGAAAACCAAGCCTTATCCCTGGCAATCCGTAGCTTTTCCCAAAAGATCTCAAAATGATCAGACTCGGAGAAGGAAGAAGAGAAACTGTATTTTCTTCTTCAAAATCTGCAAAAGCCTCGTCTACAATCAGATAAGACCCTGATTTAGCGCATCTTTCTGAGAGCTTTCGAAGGTGTGCAATCGAGAGGTAGCGGCCGTCTGGATTGTTAGGATTGCAGAGGACACAGACCTGATTCGGCTGATCAACGGCGTTTTCAAAACTGGAACAATCCGTCACAATTGAAACGTCTGCTCCTGCATTACGCCAGGATTGCTCATGCCCAGAGTATGTCGGGCCAAAAATCGTGACACGTTTAGCCTGCAGGACCACTGGCAACAGTGCGATAAGCATCTGTGTTCCTGGCCCGGCAACGATCATATCGGAAGATGCAGCGCCGTAAGCCTGAGCAGCAGCCTGCCGGAGCGCTTCTTCTTCTTCCGCTTCTGGTAATCGTGTCCAATCCCCTATCGCCGCCTGATCGACAGGGTAAGCGTAAGGGCTGATCCCAGTTGAAAGATCCACGAAGGGCTGCGGCGCTTCGGGAAAAGATCGCATGACCTGACGAACCTGCCCGCCATGGGCTGGCATATTTTTCAGCATGGCGGCGGTCATGTTAGATCACGGCATCCGGATGAAATATGCAGGTTCATGAGCGTCTCCTTTCTCTCCCACACGATTTCCGTTGCCTGTCTCGCCTGCACAACCGAGGCCGTTTTTGGCTATCCCGCTTGGCTGTTTCGTCTGATTGGCCATCCCGTAACGTGGGTTGGCGCTCTTATCGCCCGACTGGATCATCGGCTCAACCATTCCAATGACACTCCACGACGTCGCAAACTCAAAGGTATCATTGCTCTTGGCCTGCTGACGTCCCTTCCTGTCTTGATTGTCTTGTTGTCTCTCAAGCTTTTGAGCCTGATCGCCACTTCTCTGGAAATCCATATTCTGGAAGGATTGGTCGCAAGCGCCCTTATTGCTCAAAGATCCCTCTGGGAACACGTCCGCGCCGTTTTGTATGGCCTGAAGCTTGAAGGCCTGGCGGGAGGCAGGAAAGCTGTCTCCATGATTGTAGGGCGAGATCCCGAGCAACTGGACGAAGCCGGCGTGATCCGGGCAGCCATCGAAAGTCTGGCTGAAAATTTCTCGGACGGGATCGTCGCACCGCTGTTCTGGGCGGCGCTTGCTGGCTTGCCTGGAGTTGTAGGTTATAAATCCATCAACACCGCGGATAGCATGATTGGCCATCTTACGCCCCGTCATGCTGCCTTTGGCTGGGCCTCTGCGAAGCTGGATGATCTGATCAATCTCCCCGCTTCCCGTCTTTCTGCAGTGTGGATCATTCTTGGAGCCATGACGATGCGGCAGGCCAGTCCATCGGGGGCTTTTCGGGCCGTCAGATACGATGCCCGCTATCATCGCTCCCCCAATGCAGGCTGGCCGGAAGCTGCCATGGCAGGTGCACTGGGCCTCAAACTTGCAGGGCCCCGTGTCTATGGTGGTGTGATGGTTGAAGACCATTGGATGGGCAATGGCCGATCGGAAGCGACACAGGACGATCTTGCAAGGGCACTCCGGCTCTATCGTCGGGCATGTGGGGTTCAGGGTCTTGTTCTTATCGGCCTGGTGTCGTTGCTCTGGCTCTGACGCGCATCAAACAGGCTGAGCCAGCGATAAAAGCGCGTCCAGATCCAGACAGCTCTCCAGATGGTCAGCCCACTCGTCAAGGGCGTTTTCAACACGCTCATCCTGATCCTGTAAGGAACTAAGTGGCATCCCAAGACGTGCGAGAAGTGCTGCGCGTGCCTTGCCGCCGGAAAGCAGCCCATGCAGATACGTTCCCCAGACCTGCCCGTTTGCAGAAACGGCACCATCAGGCTGTCCTTCAAGAATAGCAAAGGGTCTGCTGCAATCCGTACCGGTCGTGCGGCCAATATGAATTTCGTATCCGGACAGTGCGATTTTTTCTGGAAGAAGTGTTCCGCACACTTCGGTCAGACGTTTCTCCTTTGTCAGCACCGTCTTCACATTCAGCAGACCCAGCCCTTCCACCATTTCGCAGGAGCCTTCAAGGCCTTCCCGATCTTCAATCGTGTGGCCAAGCATCTGATACCCCCCACAGATACCCAGAACTCGACCTCCCCGACGGACATGGGCCTTGAGATCTATATCCCACCCCTGTTCCCTGAAGGCCTTCAGGTCAGAAATAGTCGCCTTTGATCCTGGAAGAATAACGAGATCACACACGGGAAGTGGCCGACCCGGCGGAACAATATCCAGAGAAACGCCCGGGTCGGATTTTAAGGGATCGAGATCATCAAAATTGGCAATTGTCGGCAGATGCGGCACAGCTATGTGAAGGCCACTCGCAGCACCCGTGGTCGTTATAAGGTCTGAGGCGTCCTCGGCTGGCAGATCTCCGACGCGCGCCAGATGCGTGACAAGTCCAAGAGGCGGCCAACCTGTTTGCTGCGCGATAACGGTCATACCTGCAGCAAACAGCGAGGCATCTCCACGCATTCTGTTGACAATAAATCCCTTGATCCGCGCGGCATCCGTGTCAGGCAGAACGGCTTTGGTGCCTACCAGACTGGCAATTACGCCGCCTCGATCAATATCACCAATCAGAACGACGTTGACATTCGCTGCCTCAGCAAACCCCATATTAGCAATGTCATTTGCCCTGAGATTGACTTCGGACGCAGACCCTGCCCCCTCGATCAAAACAATATCCGCGTCTGCCGCCAGCCGCTGAAAGGCACTGAGAACCTCTGGCAAAAGGGCTGTTTTGACGCCCTGATATTCCCGAGCCCGAACGGTTCCGCGCATCTTTCCACAGACAACCAGTTGTGAGCCGGTTTCGCTTTGCGGTTTTAGCAAAACGGGGTTCATGTCGACCGTTGGATCAACGCCGCAAGCGCGTGCCTGCAGGGCCTGCGCACGCCCGATTTCACCACCATCGCGCGTTACGGCGGCGTTATTGGACATATTCTGAGGTTTGAAGGGCCTTACCTTTAGTCCACGTCGCGTCAAAGCACGGGCAATACCCGCAACCAGCACCGATTTTCCAACGCTGGAGCCGGTTCCCTGAAACATGAGAGCCCGCGTCTTCTGTGCGCTATCCATCAGAATTCAAACCCGGCCTGTGCTTTGACGCCTGCGCTGAAATGATGCTTCACCAGTGTCATTTCCGTTACCAGATCCGCCGCTTCCACCAAAGCAGGTTTGGCGTTTCTGCCAGTAATGACGACGTGCTGCATGAGTGGTCTGTCTTTGAGGTCAGACAGAACCTGCTCCAGCGGAAGGTAGTCATAACGCAGGGCAATATTCAGTTCGTCCAGAACCACCAAACCGACATCGTCACGTTTCAAAGCTGCTTTCGCAACCTCCCAGGCGCGCTCACAGGCCGCGATATCCCTTGAGCGATCCTGTGTCTCCCATGTAAAGCCCTCGCCCATGGTGTGCCACTCAAGAAGATCATCAAAACGCTCCAGAGCAGACCTTTCCCCCGTCATCCAGGCCCCTTTGATGAACTGTACCACCACAACCCGTCGGCCATGACCGAGTGCCCTCAGAGCAAGGCCGAAAGCCGCCGTTGACTTCCCTTTTCCCGATCCGGTGTGAACGGCCAGAATACCTTTTTCCACGGTCTTGGATGCGACTTCCTGGTCCTGAACATCCTTGCGTTTCTGCATTTTTTCCCGATAGCGGGCGTTTTCATCCGAATTGCTCATGCCGCGTCCTTGCCTCTGCCTGCCATGACGTGAAAAAATGAACCTGACACATGCCCACGATATCCGCCTGCTAACCCCAGATCGTTGCCATTCCCATCGCGAAGGAGTGCCAGCGCAGAGTCTGTTCCCGGATTTGTCACGCGGGCGTAGTGAAATTCATGCCCACGAAAAACCGCGCCTTTCGTACCCAGAGCGCAATCCGTCTGGAGAATAGCTTCCCGGTAGCCAAGATTCATTTTCCGCTTTGCGAAACTTGTCTCATGGCTGAGAAGGCCGGTCATCTGATGGATTATGCCATCAGCATCTTCAAGCGTCCGTCCCAGCACCATGAAGCCTCCACATTCTCCATGAACCGGGCGCGTTCGGGAGAAAGCTGCAAGACGGTTGATGAACTGATCGGCCGCAGCCAGAGAGCCTGCATGCAGTTCCGGATATCCACCGGGAAGCCAACAGGCGTCGCAGCTCTCATCAGGCCCCTCATTGGCGAGAGGCGAGAACGGGATCAGTTCTGCACCGGCCTGCCGCCAGCTTTTTGCAACATGCCCGTAAAGAAAGGAAAATGCAGCATCATCCGCAATGGCGATCCGCTGTCCAGGGGGCAGGACTGCAAGCTCTCCTCTGTCCTGCGCGTTCAATGGGGATGCGGCCTGCAGAAGACTATCGAGATCAAGAGATTCTTCCGCACGGCTTTGAAGGCGCTGGAGGAGCTCTTCTAACGTCGCCTGTTCTCGTGCCTGCACCAGTCCAAGATGCCGTTCTGGCAATTTTAGAGACGGATCACGCATGAAGGCTCCCAGAACCGGGATTCCAGCCGCAAGCACAGCCTCACGCGCCATGGAAAGATGACGGGGGGACGCAACCTGGTTCAGAACAACACCCGCAACACGAACATCCGGGTCCAGTGTTGCGAAGCCATGTGCGATGGCGGCGGCTGATTGTCCCTGTCCTGAGATATCCAGAACCAGCACAACCGGAATATCGAAACGGGCCGCGATATCCGATGGTGCTCCGCGCGACTTTTCAGGCTCGAGCAGCCCATCAAACAATCCCATAGCCGATTCAACCACCAGCAGGTCCGCCCCTTCAGCAGACCGGGCCAGCATGGTTTCCAAAAGGCTGGGCGTCATGGCCCAACTGTCCAGATTGAGGCTGGAGCGTCCTGTCACAACCTCATGAAACGCAGGGTCTATATAGTCTGGCCCGGTTTTCGCCGCCTGAACGGCAATGTTTCTTCCGCGTAGAGCCGCCAGCAGCCCGAGGGTCGTCGTTGTCTTCCCTCCGCCTGAACGGGGAGCAGCAATCATGATAGCGCGTGTCATTTCTTGCCTTCGTTCAGAGTGTGTGGCTCGCTTTCAGGCATAAATATCGTATTCTGTACCTGATGACTGCCAAAGCGCCCCCACTCCGATATGGCTGGACGACCGGAAGCTGCGCTACGGCGGCGGCCAAGGCAGCATGGACGGCTTTGAAGACGGGTCAGTTCCCTGATCCGGTCCTCATCACTCTTCCCGGCGGCAAATCGGCCAGATTCGTTCTTGCTGGTCAGGGCTTCAACGAAAACGGAGCCTGGGCGGCCGTCGTCAAGGACGCGGGCGATGACCCGGATGTGACGCATGGCGCTCTCATTCATGCGACGGTACGGGAACATCCATCGGGAAACGGTGTGACATTCGTAGCGGGTGTCGGTGTAGGCACCATTACCCGCCCCGGTCTGCCTCTGCCGCCCGGAGAGCCCGCCATTAACCCTGTTCCCCGCCAGATGATTATTCGCGCGCTTGAAGACGTTTCCGGATCGAATGTTTCCGCGGAAGTGACGCTGTCGGTCGAAAACGGGATCGCCTTGGCGAAAAAGACACTGAACAGTCGGCTGGGGATTGTTGGCGGTTTGTCTATTCTGGGTACAACCGGAATTGTCGTACCTTTTTCCTGCTCCGCATGGATCGACAGTATCCATCGAGGCATTGACGTCGCGCGTGCCCTTAATCTTCCCCACTTGGCTGCTACCACTGGAAACGTCTCTGAACGTGCTGTTCAGGAACTTTACGGGTTGCCGGAGACCGCTCTGATCGAAATGGGAGATTTCGTAGGTGGTGTTCTCAAATATATCCGACGCCATCCGGTTCCACGTCTGACGATCGGGGGCGGTGTTGCGAAAATGACGAAACTGGCTCAGGGCCGGATGGATCTGCATTCCAAGCGTGGAAGCGCCGACATGACTGCCCTCGCGGCGCTGGCGACGACTGCTGGTGCCGCCTCGGACCTTGCGGAGGCCATTGCCCTCACGCCAACCGTTGCAGAAGCTTTTCTGCTCGCATCCCAGGCGGGGATCCCGCTTGGGGATCATATCGCCAATGTTGCACGACAATTTGCCCTCAGCGTTCTGGAAGGCAGTAACGTTATGCTGGATGTGCTGGTATTTGACCGGCAAGGGCAGTGCGTTGGGCGCAGTCATCCAGTGGGTAACCCACCTCTGAAACGTCTCTGATACTCGGGGTCATACAGCGCACTTTCACGAAATTCTTCCGCGCCAAGAGCAGGCCCCACCAGAACAAGCGCGGTCCGTTCGACGGGGCTTTCGGCCGCTTTTTCCAGCAATGTGCCAAGTGTTGCCCGAATGGTAATTTGGTCCGGCCATGTTGCCCGTGCAACGACTGCCACTGGGCAGTCTGCCCCATAAAACGGCAGCAGCTCCTTTACGATCCGCTCGAGCGCATGGACTGCAAGGTGGATGGCGAGCGTTGCTCCCGTCGCTGCATAAGCTGCCAATGTTTCCCGGGGAGGCATAGACGATGCACGCCCGCTAACGCGGGTGAGTACGACAGTCTGCGCCACTTCGGGGACTGTCAGTTCTTTGCCGAGAACAGACGCGGCCGCAGCGAAAGCAGGCACACCAGGTGTCATGGTCCAGGGAATCTCCAACCTGTCCAGACGACGGGTCTGTTCGGCGATTGCACTGTAAATGGAAAGATCCCCAGAGTGGAGACGTGCAACGTCCTGTCCGGCTTCATAAGCTCGAACATATTCCTGCTCGATCTGGTCCAGAGAAAGCGGCGCAGTGTTTACTTTGCGGACGTCCTGAGGGCAATGCTCCAGCATTTCCTCAGGGACGATGGAGCCCGCATAGAGACAGACTGGGCAGGACGCCAGAAGATCACGACCACGGAGTGTCAGAAGATCGGCTGCGCCAGGACCAGCGCCAATGAAATGAACCGTCATCCGTTCTCTATCCCTGTCGTGTCTGATGATACCGCAAGAGCGCAGGTCACGTCTCTGTCGCTCTGTCGTGTGACGAGCAGGTGGCTCTTGGGCCCTGCACCGGCAAGAGCGCACGCCTCAGCCACGGAACTGAAACCGGTTTTTTCAAAAGCGACTGCTGAATGGGTTTCACATTCTATCTGTCGTTCAGCCATATCCTTTGCGCTGATCCAGACCAGTTCAATTTTCAAAGTTTTCGCCAGAGCAGAAATGGCCGGTTCCCCTTGTCTGAAGGCCGGAGCAGCGAGCCTGGCTAATAAGTGACCAGCCGACACACGTTGGACCAGCGACAACAAAGCATCTTTGGTGATGTCTGACCGACAGCCAATCCCTGCAACAATCATTCACTGTCCCCTGAGATTGTCGTCCCATACTGGGTGACTCGCATGGAGGGCCGGAATGCGTGCAGACGACCCACCGCGTCGAGCCGTTCAATGCCGATGCGCGTTAGGGTGCCACCATATTTCGCATGTTGAGCTGCCAGTATGGCCTCTCCTTCAAGCGTCACAGCATTGGCGACAAGACGTCCTCCTACGGGGAGCGCCTTGCGCGCCTGCAGGAAGATATCCTCGCTGGTGAGGCCCCCGCCAATGAACACGGCATCAGGACGATCCAGAGATACAAGCGCCCCGGGCGCACGACCTTCTACGACCTGCAAACCGGGAACGCCCAGCGTCAGAGCGTTGCGGCTGATCCGGGCTGCCCGTTCTGAATTCTGTTCAATAGCGATCGCGCGATTTGAGGGGTGGCGCAGCATCCATTCAATCGCGACCGATCCGGCCCCTCCTCCAATGTCCCACAGAACCTCCCCCGCTCTCGGCGCAAGCGTGGAGAGGGTGATGGCACGAATTTCGCGCTTGGTAATCTGCCCGTCATGCTCGAACAGATCGTCATCAAGACCAGACGCCAGAGGAATAACCCGCGCGTCTTTATCTGCCTCGACCTCAATTCCGATCAGATTGAGATCCGCGACAGGCAAAGTGCCATCTTCTGCCCGGAAACGACGTATGCACTCGTCTGGACCACCAAGACGCTCCAGAACGTGAACTCGGGACTTGCCAAACCCTCGATCCGCCAGAAAACGGCAGACCATTCCGGGTGTATTCCCATCAGCAGAAAGGACAACCAGTCTCAAAGCAGGTTGTAGATGCGGTGCAAGTGTTTCCAAAGGTCTCCCACAGAGTGAAAGAACACGAACGTCTTGCTGTGACCATCCAAGACGGGCACAGGCCCAAGCGATTGAAGATGGTGCGGGTACGCAGATCAGTTCTCTGGGTTCAAGATTCCTGGAAAGCGTGCTTCCGACGCCAAAAAAGAACGGATCTCCAGAAGCCAGAACGGTTACGGGTTTTCCGCGCATCTCCAGAACACGCTGTATCCCGTCAGAAAACGGCGAACCCCAAGTTTCTGTTACTCCCCGGATCACGCTGCCCGCCAGCCTCAGATGACGCTCTCCGCCGACAACGATTTCCGCCTGAGCGATGATCTGACGCGCAAGAGAGGAAAGCCCCTCGACACCATCCTCGCCAATTCCGATAACGCTGAGCCATGGGGCTGTCATCGGCCTGCTCCGGCAGAGGGACAAATTCTATGCGCGTTCTGATCCTTGGGGGCACTACCCAAGCCAGCCAACTGGCTCAGCTGCTTGGCTCTCGTGACGAGTATGACACCATTTTTTCCCTCGCCGGGGTAACGAAAAATCCGGTTTTGCCAACTATTTCGGTGCGAATTGGTGGGTTTGGTGGAGCGGACGGACTGCGTGATTTCCTGCGGGACCAGAGCGTGGGGACCGTTGTGGATGCCACGCATCCTTTTGCAGCCCAGATGAGCCGCCATGCTGCGATGGCCTGTGCCCGCAGCGGTATTCCCTTGCTTCGGATAGACCGCCCAGTCTGGACGGAAGTCGAGGGGGATCAATGGACGCATGTTTCGGGTATTGAAGCTGCCGCGGCGGCGCTTGGAGATGCTCCCCAGACCGTCTTTTTGACGACGGGCCGGAAGGATCTCAGCCCGTTTCAGCACGCCTCTCAACATCATTATGTCCTGCGTAGCATTGACGCGCCTGAATCGTCGTCCCTGCCGCAGAATGTGACGCTTCTCCTCGCCCGGCCGCCGTTTACGGTTGCCAGTGAAATGGCCCTCATGAAAAATCATGCCATTGAGGTGCTGGTCACGAAAAATGCGGGCTCCGAGGCGACGTCCGCCAAGCTTGCTGCAGCCCGCAACCTTGGGTTGCCGGTTATCATGATTGATCGTCCGATATTGCCATTGGCAGAGACTGCTTCGACCGTCGATGAGGCACTTCTCTGGCTGCAAAAGCATCGTCATGCTGGAACTGACCGGGACGTGTAGAGCCAGGCGTCTCCCTGAGGCCTCTCAATCTTCCGGGTCAGTTCACTGCCAATGAGAACAAGCGTGCTCATATCAACACACTCTGGATCAGCATTCGTCAGATCCGTGAGCGTGAGGCGTTCATCGGGACGTCCAATGGCGCGGGCAAACGCAACTGGCACTGTACCCGGCAGACAGGTTCGGAGAATATCCAGCGCCTCACCAAGCTGCCATGGCCTCGCTTTAGACCGCGGATTGTATAGCGCAATTACAAATCCGGCCTCTGCTGCCAGCTTTAATCTGCGGCAAACAACATCCCATGGCTTGAGATTGTCTGACAGGGACATGACACAAAAATCACCTCCCAAAGGCGCGCCGATCCGGGCCGCCGCCGCGAGTACGGCTGACACGCCGGGAACGACAGTGACCTCGGTAGTCCGCCATAGCTCCAATCCATGGTCGATCGCCTCAAACAGCGCGCTAGCCATACCAAAGACACCGGCATCCCCGCCTGAAACGATCGCAACACAGCGTCCCTGCCCTGCAAGTTCCAGAGCATGTCGGGCGCGATCCAGTTCCACCCTGTTGTCAGAGGGGTGACGCACAACGGTTTCGGGCAGTTCAAGACGGGCTACGTAAGGCCCGTAGCCAATCACGTCCGTTACCAGAGATAGCGCCTTGCGCGCTTCTGGCGTCTGCTGATCCGGATTACCCGGCCCAAGTCCGATGACAAAAATGCGACTCATCGGAGACCCCGGCGCCCTGGCAGGAGAGCGAGGGAAAAGTAGGGTGCAGGTTCGGACATGTCTGTCAAAGGCATGACGCGGGCATCATCCTGCGTTCCACGCTCAACGTAAACAGCGTCCTGCATCCTGCCAGCGCGTTTCAGGGCCGCCTCAAGTTTGGGAAGATTGCGCCCAAGCTTCATAACGACGGCCGCATCCGCCTTTTCAAGCCAGTGAGCCAGATCATCTTCCGGCATGGTGGCAGGCAGGACGCACAATACATCGTCACCATGGGTCATGGGAAGCGCGGCTTCCGTCCAGCATCCACTCATGCCCGTGATGCCGGGAATGACCTCACAGGGGATACCGGCTTTCAGACGATCAAACAGATACATCGCAGACCCGTATAGAAACGGGTCTCCCTCGCACAGGATCGCCACATCTCTTCCAAGCTGGATTTCAGCTTCGATCTGCCCCGTGCAGCCATCATAGAAAGACGACATATCAGAATGATAGGACGGATCATTGACCTGACGTTCTGTGGTGAACGGATACGCAAATCGCAATTCGCGCGTCCCTTCCGCAATGTGAGCGTCCGCAATGCGGCGCGCATGGCCCATCCGGTCATGCCGACAGAAATACGCGATTGTGGGAGACTGGGCGATAACCTTCGCTGCCTTGAACGTCATGAGTTCAGGATCACCCGGGCCCACACCCACAACATAGACCGTAGCGTCTGTCATTCGGTTTCACTAGCCAGTGCATTGATGGCTGCGGCAGCCATTGCACTTCCTCCCAGACGCCCGCGAACAATCACATGCGGCAAGTCTAATCTTTCAGCCAGGGCATCCTTGGATTCAGCGGCCCCAACAAATCCTACCGGCATACCGATAATGGCTGCAGGTCGTGGGCCGCCCCCGTCAATCAACTCCAGAAGATGGAACAAGGCAGTCGGGGCATTCCCGATTGCAACAACGGCTCCTTCAAGCTGGTCTCCCCACAGATCGAGAGCAGCGGCTGAGCGCGTATTCCCAATGGTCCGTGCGAGTTCCGGCGTGCGGGGATCACGCAGAGTACAGATTACAGCGTTATTCGCTGGAAGCCGCGCCCGGGTGACACCGTGCGCGACCATCTCTGAATCGCACAAAATGGGCTTACCCGCTTTCAAAGCGTCCCGTGTAGCACTCACAAGATCGGCTGTCATGCTGACTGAACCTGCGACATCAACCATCCCGCAGGCATGAATGATGCGAACCACGATCTGTGCCTGCTCGGGTGTGAAAGCAGACAGGTCCGCTTCGCCCCGGATGGTGGCAAAGGATCGGGCGTAAATGGCAGCGCCATCCCGGATGTAGTCGTAAGAATAAGGTCCGGCGCTCAAGCCTGTATCTCCTTCAGTTCGCGGGATAGCAGGGCCCGGATGTCGGGTAAGTCCCTGTTGGACCACGAGACCGTATCTTTTGTGCACCCATTGCGCACAGCATCATATCGTCCGTTTCTGGCAATGAGCGTCATATCTGCTGCGCCGGGATGAGCGCATCCTTTTACGCAGCCTGAAACATGCAGCACACAACCAGGAGGAACGTCAGATGCCAGAGCCAGGGCAGTTTCGGCAACATCCTCTGTTGCTCTTTCACATCCTGACACACCGACACACGCTTCAATCCGAAGGCGCGGGTCAGCAGCGTCCACGATAAAACCTGGATGGTTTGTGGTATTTTCAGGCATGATGACCCCTCGCCAAGGCGTCACGCGCAAACGGTCTTCTCCGAGTTGCTCGGCCAAAAAACTGAAGTCAGCAGCCTGCAGCCTACCGAGCGGAAGCCCTATTCCGACCCTGCATCCGGGAAGTTGGCCCACAGGAAGCACGAAAACCGGGACAGGTTCGGTTGGAAGATATTTCCGTAACCCTACCTTCTCCAACAAGGTTTTTGTGGCGCCATCATTATGGGTTGGACGCTTGACGTCTGACTGTCTGGCAAATGCATCAGAGAGAGCGATAACTCTTTGAACCGCCAGTTCTTCGTCCATGATCTCGGTTGTCAGACCACCACAGCGCACGGCCCACCTATCCTGCTGCGCCTGAAGAACTATATCGGCACAGATGGCTCCTGCAGGCACAAATCCGCCGCCATCCACACCCCACCCGAACTTACCGCTCAGGCTGTCAAGCCGATCATGCGCCAGGAGCCCTGTCTGAAGTCTTCTGGAAACAGCGAGTGTATCAGGGCTACAGGCCAGATCATATCCAGCCAAAGGAGAAACAAGAACTGCCCGTCTTCGCTCCCGTGCCGGGTTAGGGTCAGCGATCCCCCATTCCACTGCAATTTTACCGGCCAAGTGAGCGCCCTCCAGCGAGAAGCCGCGAAGTTGCAGGTTCCCCCGGTTCGTCAGTTCGATCGTACCGTTCCCATGTTCGGACGCGATGGCGGCTATCGCGCGCGCCTGCCCCGCATCGAGCCCTTCTATTGGAGGTCTGATCCGCACGAGAAAACCGTCGCGAGCCTTCATCGGCGTAAAAAGATCGGGACACCAGCCACGGACCAGAGAGGTATCGCTCATCCCTGCTCCTCTTCCAGAAAAGCTGTTACGCTATTGCTCCGGGGATGCCACAGACCGCGACGGATCATGTCCTGAAAGCGCTCTCGCATCGCATGTCGCGCCTGCGGATTGGCGCGTCTCAGGAACGTATCGCAGGTTTCGTCTCCAAGTGTAGCCGCAAAGACAAGATCGAACTGGTGATCGAACCGCGTTGGCACCGTTGCCGCGAAGGCGCATAGTGCATCCAGCCCACGAGCCATTTCCGCGGCCCCACGATAATCATGGCGTCGCATACCCTCCAACCACCGCGGGTTTGCCAAGCGCCCCCGGACGATCCGCGCAACTTCAGCTTCAGTATCGCGCAGACGTGGTGCGTCTGGACGGGATGTGTCGCCATGCCAAAGGGCAGGATCTGCTCCCAACATCTCGGCAGCGGCAAAAAGCCCCCCCTCATGTGCGGCTACGTCAGGGCTCTCTAGAATATCGGTTTCCGCATGGTCCTGAACATGCAGAATAGCATCCGTCTGCTTGAGCTTTTCTGCCAAAGCTACCGCATTCCGCGTACCGTCACGTCCCCCCCCATACATCCAGTCATTCCCTTCAAGATAGGACTGACCGAGTTCACACCGCGTCTCCCACGTTCCTCTTGCCAGCATTTCCTCAATACCGGTTCCGTATGTTCCCGGAGCGGCTCCGAAGATCCTTGCTGTTGCCGCTTTGCGTTCTTCTCCTTCAAGATCGTGGACACTGGCGGCGAGAGGGTTCCACTCTTCCCCTTCTTCGCGGGCAGAGACGGCCTGAACGGCCTGATCGAACAAGGCAATCTGACCGGGAAAAGCATCTCGGAACAGACCCGAAATTCTGAGTGTGACGTCTACCCGTGGCCTATCTAGAACAGCGATTGGCGTAACCTCAATTCCGGAAACACGCCCACTGGACGCATCCCAGAGAGGTTCAACGCCCATCAGAAGAAGCGCCAGTGCCAGATCTTCCCCACCAGTCCGGAGCGTAGAAGAGCCCCACAGATCCATCACGATGCGCAGGAGTGGTTCGCCCTCTTCCTGAAGATGTCGCAAAAGAATCTGCTGGGCTTGTGCTCTTGCCAACTCCACAGCGGATGCCGTTGGCACGGCCCGAGGGTCCATGGTGAACAGATTACGGCCAGTCGGAAGAACATCTACTCGTCCCCGGGTCGGCGCGCCCGAAGGACCAGGTCGAACAAGGCGTCCTTCCAGCCCAGCAAGTAGTGAAGCCATTTCCGCGTCCGCACTGGCTTCAATCAGGAGAGCAATCTCTTCCGCTGGCGTCTGAGCGACCGAAGACACCATCGCGGCGAGTCTGTCTGCATGAGGGGCGATTTTCCCGAAAACATGCAGTCCATCCCGGATCTGAAGATCTTTCACATCACAAAGATAGGCATCCAGACGGGCCAGAGCCTCGGCTTCATCCCCCTCGCCCGCTTTTACACCGCTTTCTGCCAGCAAGCCCATTCCGGATGCACGGTCCAGAATGTCACGCCGTAGGATGGCACCCCGTCGACGGTCCAGACCGTCGGCTTCCGCGAATTCGTCAATCAACTGCTCCAGTTCGGCCATTCCAGCATCAAGTCCCGCCTTCATGACAGGTGGCGTCATGTGACCGATGGTGACAGCACCAAGACGCCGTTTGGCAGCCGCAGCCTCCCCTGGATTATTGACGATAAAAGGATAGAGAACAGGCAATGCGCCTCGCAGAACAGCAGGAGCACAGTCTTGCGATAGTGCAACGGCTTTTCCCGGTAGCCACTCCAAAGTGCCATGCGTTCCAAGATGAACCATCACGTCAATCTGGCACACCTGACGCAGCCAGAGATGAAACGCGACATAGGCATGACGCGGGGGCGTATCAGGATCGTGATACTGTGCCTTGCGGTCCAGTGCTGCGCCACGATCAGGTTGGACTGCGATGACTATATACCCAAGTCTCAGGGCTTTCAGGCAGAAGCCATCGTCCTGAAAAGCGGCGTCGTCCTCTGGTTCGCCCCACGCGGTCAGAACAGACTGCCGGAACTGATCTGGCAGACTTTCAAATGCTTCCCGATACTCCTGAAGGCTCAGAATCTGCTGGGCTGGCTTGTTACATAACGAGTTTACAAACTGGGCCTTGGACCATGTTTCGGCGCCCCCGCAACTGTACCCTTCATCTTTCAGTGCCTCCATAATCGCACAGAGACTGGCAAACGTATCCAGGCCAACGGCGTGAGCCGACTGGCCCTCTGCGCCCGGATAGTCAGACAGGATCAAGGCCAGATGCCTGCTTTCGGACTTCAGATTCCTCAGTCTTGCCCACGCATTTGCCTGGGCGACAACAGCCGATATGCCTGCCGGATAAGGATCATGCCTCGCTGCATCCCCGGGAGCCGTTTCTGACTTGAACGAAATAGGTCCTGCCAGAAGCCGCCCATCCAGTTCAGGAAGAACAACCTGCATCGCGAGGTCGGATTGAGACAGGCCGCGTCCGCTCTCTTCCCATGACTGACAGGTTGAATTGGGTTGCAATACTTGAAGGACCGGCACATCCGCGTCGTCCAGCGGAGAGCATGCGTCCTCTCCCCGAGCAGAAAAGAAGGTTGCATTCAGGATGATGTCCGGACGTGACTGGGTCAGATGATGACGCAGGTATTCGGCGACGTCAGGATTTTTGAGAGATGAAACATAGAGCACGTCTGCGGAGAGACCAGCCCTCTCCAAGGCATCTGCCAGACAGTCGATGGGCGCTGTATCTGCGGCAAGAAGATGGGCGCGATAGAAAACAACTGTTGTCCGCAAAGAGAGGTTGGGCTTTCCAAGGCGATATAGCCCGGCCGATGGCACAGGCTCCGGCATCCCAGCCAGATCTGCGCCACATCCGGCAAGATGTGCCATCAGAATCAGCGCGCGGCGGGTGTTGTCCGGACCTCCTTCTTTCAGAAAGCCCATGAGCCGTTCATGAACGGTCGCATGAACATTGGACCATTCTTCCAGCCTTGCGTCCTGACGGGCATCTCCCGGTAGCAAGGCTAGCGAAATGGACTTTCTGGCACAGGAGTTTCTGACTTCTTCCGCACCATATCGCCAGTAATCAATCCCCCCCAGAAGACGCACCACAACACAATGCGCTTCAGAAAGTGTTTGTTCGATATACAGATCGACAGACATCGGATGTCTGAGCCGCGAGAGATTGACCAATCTCAGTGAGAAGCCAGCCCCTCCCTGGGACGAGGCGTTCAGCTTTTCGTAGGCCTGTTCCAGCGCCAGAAGATCACTGTCCGAAAAAGACAGGAACACGACGTCCGTTGGCGCATGGTCGAGATCCTCGGCCACGTCCTGATCGTCTATTCCATGTCGTTCGCGGACAAGAAGATGCATGACGAACTCAGGCGCCCAGTAACGCGGCTTCGATGGCTGCGCGATCCAGACCGGTCTGTCCGATCACGACCAAGCGTCCGTCACGCGTGCCGTCTGTCCAGGGCACATCGAATTCATGACGAAAGCGTGTTCCCACGCCCTGTACAGCCAGGCGCATTTTCTTGCCCTGTACTGCCACAAAACCCTTCATTCTCAGGATATCGAACGTACCCGCCACGTCACTGAGGCGCTTCAGGACCGCATCAACACCAACCTGCTCTGGCATGACAACAACAAAGCTCTCAAAATCATCATGTTCATGATCATCCGCTCCATCGTGATTGGACGGTCGCGCCTGAAGATCATCTTCCGCACCGGCTCCAATTCCAAGCAAAACGGCCGGGTCCAGTCGTCCTTCCACAGCCCGCAGTGTTACGACCTTACGCGGTACAGCCTTGATAATGGCTGCCTCGACAGCATCCGTCTCGGCGATTTCCAGAAGATCGGTTTTGTTGAGAACGATCAGATCTGCCGCATTCAGCTGATCCTCATAGACTTCAGCGAGAGGATTATCGTGATCAAGAGACGGATCAGTCGCCCGCTGGGCTGCTACTGCAGCCGGATCATCGGCAAAACGGCCTGCTGCTACGGCAGGTGCATCCACCAGCGTAATCACGCCATCCACCGTCATGCGTGTACGGATATCAGGCCAGCTGAACGCTTTCAGAAGAGGCTTGGGGAGCGCAAGACCGGACGTCTCGATGACAATGTGTTCTGGTGGATCGGGACGATCAATCAGGGCCTGCATGGTGGGAATGAAATCGTCTGCAACGGTGCAGCACAGGCAGCCATTTGTCAGTTCGACAATATCTTCATCCGGGCAGTTTTCGATGCCACAGGAGCGCAGAATTTCTCCATCGATTCCAAGAGAACCAAATTCGTTGATCACAATAGCGATCCTGCGCCCGTTCGCTTGCGCCAGTAGATTGCGCAAAAGCGTCGTTTTTCCGGCACCGAGGAAGCCTGTGATAATCGTAACGGGAATTTTGCGGCCGATACCTGAAATGGACTGGGACATCATGAAAGTTCCTGTGAGACAGAAAGAGACGCTGGCAGACGAGCGAGGATCATATCAGAAAGAGAAGCCGGGCGCTTTGACGGCATGACTGTTCCCGTTTTTGAGGCTCGATAGAGGCCTAGGAACGTCCGTAGGTCCTCGATTTTCTCTGGACCAAGTTGCCCAAGGATCAAGGTCCATTTTTCCGGCATCGACACAGCCGCGACGCAGCCGCGACTACATGTGGCCATGCAATCTACAGGCTGGATACTGAAATTGTCTTTCTCGGCATGCCGGGCAAGTGCCTCGTAAAGCTGACGCCCCTGAACGGGATCGTCAGTCAGTGGCAATCCACGACGGCATGTTACGCAGACATGCAGGACGGGTCTGGTCTGAGGCAGGGTTTCTGCCATGGTTTCGTCTCTCTTGCAGCCCGGACGGGCATGACAAAAGGCGCAGTAAAAGGCCTCCGGAATTCGGAGGGGACGCACCGCAACGGCGCGCCCTCACAGTCCGGGCACCCCGCCGGATCATGACACTTGGCTCCGATGGCAGGTCTCCTGACTTACGGCCGAGACGCGTTCAGCGCCTCCTCTCCTGCCAGACCTTCCCGGACGTATTTCCAGTGGCTGCATGGCCCAAAAGCCATGCTGGCAGGACAGATAACCGTCCACAGTTGCGGGGGCAGTGCCGGATTTGATCCACAAGATCGCACCGGCTTCCCTTTTCATCCTCCTTTCGGAGGAACCATCACCCTCTTTCCTATCGCTGCTATTCTGGAGTGTCAAAAGCCTTGTAGAGCGCTTACTTGAGTTTCAGCGGTAACCCCGCCGCAACGAAGAGCACCTCGTCCGCGATAGAAGCAATCCGCTGATGGAGAAGACCCGCCTCATCCCGGAAACGCCGTGCCAAAGCATTCTCTGGAACAATTCCCAGTCCCACTTCATTGCCCACCAGAACGGTCTGATGCGCGCGCTCTGAGAGCGCGGACAACAGGTCTTTTGTCGCTGCGCTGACATCTCTTTCATCCAGAATAAGATTGGTCAGCCAGAGTGTGAGGCAATCGACCAGAACAGGTTCCGGCCCTGCATTCCGAAGCACGGTCGCGATATCATAAGGTTCTTCGATCGTCTGCCATCCCAAGGTCCCACGACTGGCACGGTGTAAGGCGATCCTGCTGTGCATTTCTTCGTCGTAGGCACGACCGGTCGCCAGATAGATCCATGGCGCAGGCTGGCTAGTGACAAGGGCTTCAGCAACGCCACTCTTCCCGGATCGAGCCCCTCCCAGAACAAGCGAAATTTGACGCTGGCCTGTTGGGCCATCCGAATGCATCACGTCTTCTCCCGTCTCATTATCTTGCATGTGCCCGGATAACAGCACAAAAGACACCTCATGCCGACTGATGCTTCATTTTCCGTTCCAGACATTTCTTTCCCCAGCATGAAGGACCTCAGGACGGCCTGTCTGTCGCTACCTGAGCCAGACCGTGCCTGGGGAGACCGCATCAGGCAACGAGATGCCCTACTGACCAAGCCTCCCGGCAGCCTGGGGCGACTTGAAGAACTTGCGCTCTGGCTTGGTGAATGGCAGGGCACGGACAGCCCTGTTTTGGATAAAGTCCAGATCACAATTTTCGCGGGCAATCATGGTGTTGTTCAGCGTGGCGTCTCCCCCTGGCCCTCGGACGTTACAAGCCAGATGGTTGCGAACTTCGAGCATGGCGGGGCGGCTATTAATCAGCTTTCCCGCACTGCCGGAGCTGATCTGAACGTGGTTTGCCTTCAGAACCTGAAGGCAACGGAAGACCTTTCACAATCCGCAGCAATGACGGAAGAGGATTTTCTGTCTGCTGTTTCAACTGGGTACAGAGCTGTGCCAAAGGACGCAGATTTGTTTTGCCCCGGTGAAATGGGAATTGGCAATACAACACCCGCCGCCGCTCTATGCGCGGCTCTTCTGGGCGGAACAGGCAAAGACTGGGCCGGGCGTGGGACAGGACTTGACGATAAGGGGCTCAAGCTGAAAGCAGCGGTCATTGACGAGGCCATCATGCTTCACAAGGCCACTCTAAGCGACCCATTAGAGGTCGCCCGCCGCCTTGGTGGATACGAGCTGGCAGCTATCATGGGAAGCGTTCTGGCCGCGCGTCATCATGGCATTCCCGTCTTGCTCGATGGATTTGTATGTACCGCGGCAATTCTTCCTCTTGTGAAGATAGCCCCGGAAGCACTTGATCATACACGTCTTTCCCATTGCTCCGCAGAAGCGGGGCACCGCAACCTGGCTGCATCTCTCATGCTGGAACCTCTTCTGGATTTCGGACTGAGACTGGGAGAAGCATCAGGATCAGGTCTGGCCATTCCGCTTCTGCGCGGCGCCATAGCCTGCCATAATGGCATGGCAACATTCGCGGAAGCTTCTGTTTCCCAGAAGTCCGCGCCCTCAACAGAATGAAACTCTGGCGAACCATTCGGGAAGATATTGCCTGTGGTGCCGGGTTATTGACGCGCCTTCCCTTGGGATGGCTGCGCGTCACGGGAGAGGAATGGTCCTTATCCCGGTCGGTCTGGTGCTGGCCACTTATTGGCGCTTTTACAGGTGTTTTAACCGGCCTTGTTTTTCTGGGCCTATGCGCTGTTCATGTGCCGGTTACAGTCGCGGCAGTCTGGAGCATCGCGATACAGATCCTTCTGACAGGAGGCCTGCATGAAGATGGTTTGGCCGATATGGCTGATGGTTGTGGCGGCGGTTATACTGCAGAGCGACGACTGGAGATCATGCGTGATAGCAGGATTGGAAGTTACGGAGCATTGGCACTCGGGGTCTGCCTTCTGATCCGTGTTACAGCACTTGCTGCATTACCAATCATTCTGGTCATTCCTGCTCTTGCCCTGACAGGCACCTTATCGAGAGCTGTGCTGCCACTTCTGCCTTTTACTTTGCGTCCCGCTCGGGACAATGGCCTGGCACGACAATTGGAGAGGTTGACGCGGAATCAGGTCCTGGGATGCCTGTTCTCGGCGTTTTGTGTCACGGTGCTCTGCGTTTCATCCCGTATCGCTGTATTAACGTGTCTATTGTTTCTGTGCGTCGCAGCGGTCTCAAGAGCTACGGCAAAGCGGTTTTTAAACGGATATACAGGTGATGTTCTGGGAGCCACAGCCAGCATCACGGAGTGTGTTATTCTGACAGCACTCGTTGCGACAGGGAACAGTTGACACGCCTGTGTGGAAGATTACTTTGATAACCAGAAAAATAAGGGGAAACCGGTGTAAACCCGGTGCGGTCGCGCCACTGTAACGCATTTGCCATCTCAATGCGGAGTCAGACCTCCTTTTCCGAAGCAGTTTCACCGCAGAACGCACATTTTCCTTGCGGAGCCCATCATGAGCCAGAGCCTCTCCTCACTTTCCAGCAGCACCCCAGCACCGATTGCTATTCCCGTTCGTGCTCTTGTGCCGTGGACTGTTTTTACAGTCATACTGAGCCTGATACTGCTCTACTTTGTAGGCGCAGAACAGGGTGCAACATCCCTGATCTCAGGCCACGAAGTGCATGAATTCGTTCATGATGGCCGTCATCTGCTTGGCTTCCCCTGCCACTAACGGCAGGTCTTAAACATGGCTGGTCGCCTTCTGACCCGCGGCATGATGGCCGGGGTTGCTGCTGCTTTTCTCGCATTTCTGTTCGCTCGTATCTTTGGGGAGCCTCAGGTCAATCTGGCCATCGCTTTCGAAAGTGCTAAAGATCTTGCTTCTGGGGAGTTACCCGAACCTGAACTGGTCAGCCGATCCGTACAGGCTTCCTTTGGGCTTCTAACGGCTGCTGTCATGTACGGTGCAGCGTATGGCGGGATTTTCGCAACGGTTTTCGCTTTTTCCTACGGTCGTATCGGGCGCTTTTCGCCGCGCGCACTTTCAGCCCTGCTGGCAGCCGCTGCCTTCGTAATTTTTGTGCTTGTCCCGGATCTGAAATATCCTCCCAACCCTCCTGCCGTAGGTTTGCCCGAAACGATCACGCTCCGAACTGAAACCTATTTCGGGATGATCCTTCTTTCGCTCTGTGCAGCAACCGCCGCTTTCATGACCAGCCGACCTCTTGTCCGGCGCCTTGGTCAATGGAATGGCATACTCGTGACCATCGCAGTGTTCATCAGCCTCATCGTGGCAGTTCAGGCTGGAATGCCTGATATTGATGAAGTGCCTTCGGACTTTCCTGCGACGGTTCTCTGGCGGTTTCGTGAAGCCGCAATTGGTATGCAGGCCGTTTTGTGGATTACGCTCGGATTACTTTTTGGTCCGCTGGCGGCTCGCGTCCTTCAGAAACAAGTCGACTGAAAAGTTTGGAAAAGAAAAAACTGTGACAACTGCTGCATTTTCTGAAGATTTTTGGCTTGATCTTGAGCGTCTTTTTACCTGGCGCCGAGATGTCCGTCATTTCAGACGTGAGCCTGTTGCTCCTGCGCTTCTTGATGATCTGCTTCAGGCGTCAACGCTGGCTCCTTCTGTAGGATTGAGTGAGCCTTGGCGTTTTGTTCTTGTAGAAGATCAAACCCGGAAATCAGCAGTCCGAAAAAACTTCGAAACGTGCAATGCCCGCGCACTTGAAGGATATGACGGAGAACAGGCAGCTGGATATGCCAGCCTCAAACTGGCCGGGCTGGATGATGCTCCTCACCATGTTGCAGTTTTTTGCGAAACCACACCAGATCAGGGGTATGGCCTTGGACGCGCAACAATGCCCGAAACCACGACATGGTCTACCGTCATGGCAATCCATACCTTCTGGCTTGCCGCAACAGCATCGGGGGTCGGGCTAGGATGGGTGTCAATTCTTGATCCTGAGACCGTTTCAACAATACTGAACGCTGAACCTAACTGGGATCTCGTAGCCTATCTCTGCGTGGGATACCCGACAGAACAGGCGAATACGCCTGAACTGGAGCGCATGGGCTGGGAAAAACGGAATCCGGAACGTCGTCAGTGGATAAGACGCTAACGTAGTACAGTCGGCTGCTTCCCTGCGGCATGGAGGGCGCCAGAAGGTCCGGCTGCTTTATTCCGCGTGCCAGACCGTCCAGCAGGCGTAATGGTCCACCATGAGAAATGACCAGCGCTGGTCGCGCTACCCGAAGCAGGTCCGACCAGAAAGACTGCACTCTCTCCTGAAGGCTTTTTCCGTTTTCTCCTCCGGGTGGAGAAAAACCCTCTGGATCGCTAGCCCAGTGGTCCAGAGCCTGACGCGGAATATCAGCCCAAGCCAGCCCCTCCCAACATCCAAAATACAGTTCCTGAAGACGATCATCCTGCAACACTGGCAAACCGCTTCGCTCTGCCATTTTTTGCGCGACAGCCAGACAACGCGAAGACGGGGATGTATAAATAACTGAGCTGCCAATTCCTTTGGCGAGCGTCAACAGGCCAGCCGCAACTGGCTCCCATCCTGCCACCAGTGTCATATCCTTTCGTCCGTAACAGACGCCTTCGGCCTCTGCGACCTGGGGATGACGTGAGAGAAGAACCGGGAATGTGGCAAGTTTCATGTGTGGAAACATGGGGGTGGCGCATGTTTTTCGTCAACCCGCCCTACATACGATTTTAGCCCATTTCCGGAACAGCCATGTGATGTGTAAAGTACCTGTTATCTCATCAGACCTGCCTTTAAAATACACTGAGGACATGATGCACACATTGTCTTTCCGCCGGCGTTTACGACTGGCCACCGGGTTGGCGGCTTTCGCTTTAACGCCTTTTGTAATTGGCTTTTCCACCGCGCAGGCAGCTCCCAACACCGGCGCCTCCGGCCCTATTGATCCCGCCCGGATGTCCGAAACAATGCGTGTATTGTCGTCGGATGAATTCGAGGGTCGTGCACCGGGTACGCCGGGAGAAGCTGTTACGGTCAAATGGCTGATCGAACAGTATCAGAAGATCGGTCTTGAACCGGGTGGCGAGAACGGTGGCTGGACGCAGAACGTCCCGATGATCCGCACCCGCCCTGACCCCAAAGCCACAGCGACCGTCACCACGCGCGGCCATACTTTGGAACTGCATCAGCTTAAGGACGTGGCGCTCTCCACGTTGCAGCCCATCCAGCGCCTCCGTCTGTCCCATGTTCCGATGGTATTCGTCGGGTATGGTGTCACCGCTCCCGAGCGTCGCTGGAACGATTTCAAACAGGTTGACCTGCACGGAAAAATTGCGGTCTTCCTTGTCAACGACCCAGACTTTGACGCGGGGCCGGAAGAACCTGTAGCCGGACGTTTTGGCGGCAAGACCATGACCTATTATGGCCGCTGGACGTACAAGTTCGAGGAAGCAGCCCGTCGCGGTGCCGCAGGTGCGCTCATCATTCATGATACGCCGGGCGCATCCTATCCGTGGAGCACCGTTGTTGCGCCGCAGGGTGAGGAATATGACATCCTGCATGACGACAAGGACGCAAAATCCGTTCCGCTGATTGGCTGGATCGAAGGCAATGCGGCCCATGCGCTCTTTGCCCAGGCCGGTTTGGATCTGGATCGTCTGCGTCGTCAAGCCCGTTCGCCGGACTTCCACCCGGTCAATATTCATGACACGACGTTCTCGCTTGATATGTCGGTCAAGGTGGATCATCTCCAGAGCCAGAACGTGATCGGCAAGATCACAGGTTCGACCTATCCGGATGAAACCGTCATGTTCGGTGCTCACTGGGATGCATTTGGCAAGAGCACCGATGCACAGGGTAACACCGTCATCCGCCGTGGCGCTATCGACGACGGTTCCGGCATTGCCGCTGTTCTTGAAATCGCGCGTGCTTTCAAAAACGGCCCGAAGCCGAAGCGCACTGTGAGCTTTGCGTCCTGGACAGGTGAAGAGCGTGGCCTGCTGGGATCGAGCTGGTATGTGGCGCATCCGCTCGCCCCTCTGGACAAGACTGCTGCCAATCTGACGATGGATGTTCTTCAGATGGCAGGACCGGCTCATAATGCCTTCATCATCGGCGCGGGTCAGGACACCCTTCAGGATGACTTTGCTGCAGCAGCTCTAAAGCAGGGCCGTACAACGCAGCCGGAAGCCATGCCGGAACGTGGCGCATTCTATCGTGCAGACCACCTGCCCTTCGCGCGAGCTGGCGTGCCCGTTCTCGCCGTGATGGACATGGCTGGCCCGTTCGATCTGCTCAATGGCGGAACAGCAGCAGGCAGCAAGTGGCTGACGTCTTATATGGCCTGCTACCATCAGGCCTGTGATGCCTGGAGCGCCGACTGGGATGTGCGCGGCGCGGCGCAGGACGTTGAAGTCGTGCGTCAGGTTGGCTACAGCGCCGCCTTCTCGCATGACTGGCCGACCTGGAAGGGTGGTTCGGAATTCCGAGCCATTCGGGAGAAGAGCGACGAAACACGCTCGGCTCATTAATAGAAAATATCCGAGCGGACCCTGTGTTTCGTCCGCTCGGAATTTTTTCAGGTGAGATCCTGTCGGATCCAGTCCGTCACTGAATGATGGACTGGTGCCCAATCGAGTTCCCGCCTCGCCTTGTTAGCCCTGACGCGACTATTGGAACTCAGGCCAAACACCGCAAGTTCACGGCCCCAGCGCTTGATCGCCTCTTCAGGGGCCCAATCCTGTGATGGCCCAAGGCCTAAAGCGGCTCCAATCGCATCCGTGATTTCACGAAACGATGCTTCGCCGTTTTCAACAAAGTAGAAGCTGCCAGCTAAGGCTTTCGTAAGAGCCAGTTCGTATAACGCGGCAACGTCTGCAATATGGACGTTTGACCAGCGATTGAGGCCACGGCCGATATGTCGGCTGATGCCGCTTTCCCGGGCTTGCGCCACAAGAGGCGGAATCTGAACACTCTGCGAAACTGGCCCCAGATGGCGTCCATAGATCATGGTGTTGCACAGAACCACTGAGCGGATATCAGGTGCGGCATTCCGAATGAGAGTATCGATTGCGATACGCGCGACCTTATCTGGCGCCGGAGCTACAGGGGTTTCTTCCGTAAAAATCGCATCGGACGGTTCACCAAGAGCTTCGTCTCCGACCAAGGAGCTGCCACTTGTATGCAAAAACGGCTTTCCGCTGCCTTCAAGCCCTTTTAGGAGCGATTCAACCGCAGCCCGATGATCGCTGTCGGCAGCATTAATGACGGCATCAGCGTTCTGTGCCTCCTTCATCAGAAGTTCGCTATCGTCGAGAGTGCCAACAACGGGTTCGATACCGAAAGATCGAAGTTCTTCTGCACGAGCCTTATTGCGGATCAGGCCTCGGATCTGATGGCCATTTGCGGCGAGATGGGCTGCGACGGAACCCCCGATGTAGCCACTTGCGCCGGTGATGAAGATTTTCATCTGTTTTGCCTCTGCTTCAGTAAAGCTGGAACGTGAGGGAAAGATGATCTTTTCTTTGAGGCTTGATAATTCCCTCAGCTTGCACAAAACCTGTGAAAGGAATTCATAGGTGGCATTGTATGGATAATCGCGTCGGGGAAATGCAGGTTTTCGTGCGAGTTGTGGAAAGCGGCAGCTTTTCAGAGACCGCTCGTCTTCTCAGAATGACTCCTTCGACGGTCAGCAAGCTCATTGCACGCATTGAGGCCCGTCTGGGATTGCGCCTGATTGAGCGATCCACACGCCGCCTTTCCGTGACGCAGGAAGGACAAGCTTATTACGCGCGGGCCACCGCCCTGATCGCGGACCTTAATGATATTGAACGCAGTCTCACGACCGGCAACCTGCAGCCCAAAGGTACAGTTCGGGTGAATGCTTCGGTTGCATTCGGAACGCTTGGGCTTGAACCCTTTCTGCCTTCTTTCTGGGAGGCTTACCCAGATATTGTGATTGACCTCTCCCTTTCAGACGAGATGACCGATCTTTATCTGGATCGAACGGATGTCGCGTTCCGGGTAGGGCGTTTGCAGGATTCAGGATTGACCGCCCGGCATCTTGGATCTGCGCCGCGCAAGATCGTGGCCTCTTCTGCCTATCTGGCCCGATATGGAACGCCTCAGACTGCCAGAGATCTGAGCCATCACCGGTGTCTGGGATTCAATTTCCAACGATCAGCGCCTGTCTGGCCTCTTCATGAAAAAGGTAGATTGGTTGATCGGCTAGTGCGCGGACCGCTTCTGGCCAACAACGGGGAAACCGTACGCAGGCTGGCCGTTCAGGGTGCGGGATTGGCACGGTTAGGCGAATATCATGTGCGGAATGATATTCAGGCAGGGCGGCTGATCGAAGTGTTAGCGGATGCAGGCGTGCAGGATGAGGAAGACATTCATGCGCTCTATCCGGGAGGCCGTCAGAGCCCTCCCCGAGTGAGAGCCTTTCTGGATTTCATGGTCCCTCGCCTTCGGGATTATCTGGCGGCATCCTGAGTGTCAGAATTTTTCTCTTTTAACGGGCGGCCAGCCCAGACTGTGGCGAGAACAGACCCTGACATGTTGTGCCAGACCGAGAACACAGCTCCCGGAAGGGCTGCAACGGGGGAGAAATACAGACGGCCCAATGTGGCTGCGAGAGCAGAATTCTGCATCCCGACCTCAAGAGCCAGTGTTCGGCAAACGGATTCATCAAAGCCCAGAAGTCGCCCTCCCCAGTACCCTCCTGCAAGTCCGATAGCATTATGCAGAACCACTCCCAGCATGAGCAGCGGACCAGCTTGAGCAAGGGAAGGCCCTGCTCCAGCCACTACACAGCCAATAATCAGCAGGATGGACACCATGGCGATGGGTGGAAGAGCAGCCTCAACGCGCTTCACCATGCGCTGACAGAGTGTATTGACAATAACACCCGCCAGAACAGGCAACGCCACCATCGTAATGATACTGCGAAACAGGCCCCAACTATCCACGGACACTCCCGCCGAGACATAAAGGCGGGTCAATAATGGTGTCGCGAAAATCCCAACCAGTGTGGAGAGCGCACTGATGCTGACAGACAGTGCGACGTCCCCTTTGGACAAGAAGATCATGACATTCGAAGCAGTGCCGCTCGAAACGCATCCGACGAGGATCATACCCGTCGCCAGCGCAGGCGGCATCCCGAGCAGATGCGCAATGCCCCAGGCGGCGAGCGGCATCACCAGATAATGAAGGCCCACCCCCGCCAGAACGGGATAAGGGCGGCGCGCGATCCGGGAGAAATCCTGAACCGTTAGGGAAACGCCCATCGTGAACATGATGAATGCCAGAAGTGGCGTGATGATGGGCAGAAGCTTCAGGAATGGTGCAGGAAATACAATAGCGCCGACCGTCACCAGAATGGCCCAGACAGGGAAAAGGCGTGTCATCATCTAACGGGACGTCTCCATTCTCGCGCAGTGGACTTCCTCATACCGGCATCGGGGAGATTTTGACACATGCCAAGATGGAGAGGTCCGGTAATCTCACTTCCACCCTTTCCTGTCCTAACCGAGTATGCAACGTTCAGATCACCATTGAAACACAGCGTCATACGCCGTTTTCGCTATTCCTTTTACCGATCAAGGACAGACTTCATGATGCGTCGCCTTCTGGCTCTTAGTACACTTCTTGCCGGCCTGCCCTATGCGATGGCTCATGCCGAGGGCACTTTCTCGTTCCAGCAGACGCCAGGAGAACTTCCAAAGACAGTTGCTCCGGAAACCTATGTCATTGATCTTGAAACTGATCCTGAGCATCTGACCCTCAAAGGGCAGGAAACCATTGACGTAAACGTCCTGACCGATACGCAGGATATTGTCCTCAATCAGGCTGGCCTGAAACTCTCGGCAGCCATTCTGGATGGAACGCGTCACGCCATCATCAAGCAGGATGATGCCGCACAGACAGCAACCCTCCATTTCGAGCAGGCGGTCCCTAAAGGCCCGCATACGCTCGCCATCAGTTATACGGGACCGATCCTCAAAACACCGAACGGCCTGTATATCAACGACTACACCTCAGCCAAAGGCGAGAAGCGCCGGATGCTGGTGACGCAGTTTGAAGTCGCCGATGCACGCCGGATGTTTCCGGGGTGGGACGAGCCCGCGTTCAAGGCGAGCTTCCAGCTCAACGTGACCTTGCCCTTCGATGATGTCGCCGTCAGCAATATGCCCATCATCGGCACCACGCAGCAGGATACAAAAACCAAGCGCGTGTCTTTCGCTCCTACTCCCCGCATGTCCAGCTATCTTCTGGCGCTTGTTGCGGGTGATATGGGTGCAGTCCATGGCGGCGCTGACGGCACGGACATGAGCGTGTATGCGCCAGTAGGCCTTGAGGAACAGGGCCGTTACGCCCTTGAATCCGCCGAGAAGATCCTGCCGTATTACAACACCTATTTCGGTGTAAAATATCCTCTTCCCAAGATGGATATGCTGGCTATTCCCGGCAATTATCAGGCCGGTGCGATGGAGAACTGGGGCGCCCTCACCTACATCGACAATGTTCTTCTCTTTGATCCGAAGAACAGCACGCCCCGTACTCGCGAGTTGATCCACGAAGTCGTTGCGCATGAAATGGCCCATCAGTGGTCGGGCGATCTCGTGACGATGGGCTGGTGGAACAATATCTGGCTCAATGAAGGTTTCGCGTCCTGGATGGAAATCAAGGTCACGGATAAGCTGAATCCTCAATGGGACATCTGGCCGCGCCAGCATGAGACCCGCGAAGAGACGATGGCGATTGACGCTCTCGCCACCACACATCCGATCCAGCAGACAATCCATAACGTCAGCGAAGCCAATTCGGCGTTTGACAGCATCAGCTATGGCAAGGGTGAACTCGTCATCCGGATGCTGGAAGGCTGGCTGGGCGAAGACAAGTTCCGCGATGGAATGCGCGCTTACATGAAGGCCCATGCATACGGAAACGCCACCAGTCAGGATCTGTGGAACGCCTTGTCCTCCACATCCGGCGAGGACGTTGCCAAGGTCGCCCGCAGCTTTACGGAACAGCCGGGTATTCCGCAGGTTAATGTGACGTCGTTTTGCCAGAACAATCAGGCGACTTATACGCTAACGCAGAGCCGCTTCACCATTCATGACCCGCAGGCCCAGCCCTTGACGTGGAGCATCCCGGTTGTTTCTGGTGGCCCCGGACTTCCCAGCAAGACGATCGTTTTGGGAACGGAGCCTGTCACCATCACGACGCGGCATTGTGGTGCACCGTTCAAGCTCAATCTTGGCGAAAGCGGCTACTATCGTGTGTCCTACGACAAGGGCGCGTTGGCTGCACTGGCTGCGTCCATCAGCAAATTCTCGCCTGTGGATCGCGCCAATCTGCTTGGAGACCAGTATGCCCTCTTCCGGTCAGGTCAGGCGGGGCTGGCTCCGTATCTGGATCTCGTGGACCGTCTGACGGCGGCACATGAGAGCGATATTGCGGTTCTCGAAGAGATTATCGACCGTCTGGAAACGATTGACCTTTATGAAATTGGCAACCCGGATCGCGCTGATTTTCAGGCCTATGCCCGAAGCCGTCTGGTCCCTGTTCTGGCGCGTCTTGGCTGGGACGAAAAGCCTCACGAGAATGTTCTAGATACGATGCTGCGTCCATCGGTCATCAGCGCACTCGGAGCTTTCAACGATCCAAAGGTTACCGCGGAAGCCAAGCGTCGCTTTGCGCTCTGGAAGGCCAACCCCGCGTCCCTACGTCCTGATCTTGTCGCCGCGGTCACAACGATTGCCATGAAAAACGCTGACGAGCAGACTTGGGCCTTTATGGCCGACAAGGTTCGCACGACGCAGGCCACTGAGTTGAAGCTGCGCTATTTCGCTGCACTCGCCAGCGCAACAAACCCGGATCTGATCCGGAAGACTGTCGAACTGGCTTATAGCGGTGCCATTCCGAATGGAAGAATTGCCCGTTCGCTCGCGGTCGTTGCAGCCTCCAGCGAAAACCCGGATTTGGTGTGGAAGTTGGTGAAGGAACACGAGGCCGATATCCGCACCCATCTTGCACCTTGGTCGCAAGACGACTTCCTCGCCACCATTGCTGCTCACTCCAACAGTCCGCAGGTTCTGGCCGCTCTACAGAGTGATCCATGGGCCACGAAGACAACCGGCTCCAAGATTGCGACGGCCAAGGCGGTCAACACAATCAATGCCCGTCAGGACGCCATCCGTGCCACTCAGACACAGATCCACGACTGGCTTTCAACGCATCACTAATTTTTAGAAAACAGAGTTTGGGAGGATCCAATGATCCTCCCATTCCTCAGGCTTCGATTTTGGGTCGAGGCGCGACAAGCTTGAACATCGGGCCTGTCAGGACTGTGGAAATCACAGCCAGAACCATCAAAGATGCAAACGCAAATTCTGAGATCATGCCCTGAGCATGGAAGATCGTTGCGGCGACAATCTCCATTAACCCTTTGCATTGCAGCAGCGCGCCGACGCTCAGCGCCTGACGACGACTGAGACCTGCTGCGGGCGGGAAAATGTACACGGCAACAATCTTGGTCACGATCGAAATGGCGACCAAAGATAGCGAAGCAATGACAGAAGGCCATGTCAGGGCGTCACCATCAATATTCAGGCCGCTATGGCCGAAGAACATTGGAGCAAGCCAGATCAAGGAGAATGCCCCGACCTTCTCAACAGGAAGGCGACGGACCCAGGATGGTGGCATAATCGCACCCGCGAAATAGGCGCCAATCAGTTCATGGAGACCAAGCTGCATACTCGCCCAGGACCCGGCCGCAAGATAGACGGGAACAGCAAGCCAGATTACGGCCAGAGGCGGATGGCGAAAATGACGAGACGCCCAGTTCCCAAGCAGAGCCAGTCCGACTAGCAGTGCAATCGCCAGCACTTCCAAACCGGTCCAGCCATGCAGTGCAGCTGTGCCACGTTCTGCAACCTGCAAAGCAGCCAGCCCGATCCAGAGCGCCGCATCGTCTACAACCGCAAGTTTGAGTGCAAGCTGACCCAGTGGGCGCTGTGCTGGATTAAGCTCCCTGACGACACCAATCAGAACAGGCAGCGCGCTGACCGCAATACATAGCCCGATCGACGCTGCGGCAACCCATGGCTGGGCATGGGGAGGATGCCATCCCGGCAAGGGCAGGAAAAATTCGTAAGCGAGAACAGACCCTACCAGCAGCGGTCCACCAAGAGCCACAGCAGCTCCGCCCAGAAGCCGCCCCAAAGAGGGAGCCGGCAAGGTATGGTCTGCTGCTGTCTCCTCGGGGGACTGCCACATCTCCAGCCCGGCAGTAAACGCTAGAACCAGAACAGCAACCCAGCCAATATCGCTCCCGTACATAGACGGAATATCAAGTGATTTAACCGGAAGATGCCAAACGGAAATCAATATACCGATAAGTATAGGAAGGACAACAATCGGTATTGTTCTGTAAAGAAGGCGCCACAAAACCCACGGGAGAAAAACGAAAACCGCAGCATCTGCAAAAAGTGCCGTAATGTTTGTCATCAGCCTCCCCTAATTTACCTATATGGAGGGACAGGATACGCGATTATAAGCCATAAGTGCAAACCGATACAATCGCGATGGCGCAAGTGAGGCGGGCAGAGACTGCTGTCCACCTTCTCGCCTGCTCCTTAGAACCGACTGTCGCCGTTACGACGGAAAGCGAACAAGACAGTCACCGCAAGACGATACTTCGCAAAGGTCACAAGTCCGACCGCAATCTATCTTCGCCCGGAAATCAAACTGTCTGAACAAACTGGAATAACCGCCGTAATCAGATCAGTTCCAATCCAATTCTGTCAGAACACCTTCCTGAGTGACAGTCAATCAACAAGGAAATCACCTTGACCGTGACCTTAATGGCGCGAACGCACAGGTCTTAGTCATATCTCAGAAAATAAAGGGCCCCTCCTTTTAAGCTTCCGGATCTGTCACTTGATCAGATTTATCCTTGAAAAACCGCGCATAAAGTGTTGGAAGAACAAGAAGCGTCAGAAGTGTCGACGAAATGAGGCCACCGATTACAACGGTAGCCAAAGGCCGTTCGACCTCGGCACCTGCACTACCAGAAAACGCCATCGGGAAGAACCCGAGACTTGCGACCGAAGCCGTCGCAATCACTGGCCGGAACCGTGCGCTGGCAGCAGAAAAAGCAGCTTTGGCTGCACTCATACCCTGCAGGCGGTAGGTTCGGATCTGACTGAGCAGAACCACTCCATTCAGGATCGCCACACCAAAAAGTGCGATAAATCCGATACCAGCGGCAATACTGAATGGCAGTCCACGTAAAACAAGTGCCAGAATACCGCCAGTTGCAGCTACAGGCAGATTGACGAATACCAATACCGCTGCCCCGAATGAGCCGAGTGCTGCAATCAACAGACCAAAAATAAGAGCAAGGGCGATAGGGACAACAATTTCCAGACGCTTCATTGCTGACTGAAGATTTCTGAACTGTCCCGCCCAATTCATGCGGTATCCATGGGGCAGTTTGACCTGCTTTGTAACCGCTGCCTGTGCAGCCGCCACAAAAGAGTTTACGTCCCGTCCCCGTACATTGGCCTGAACGACGACACGTCGATGGGCGGTATCCCGATCAATACGTGACGTCCCATCCACAAGCGAGATATGTGCTACATCCGCCAAAAGTACCCAGCCCGTCCCATCCACACGCCTTATCTGAAGATGCGCAATTTTGTCCTGAGAGTTTGCAATCCCCTCTCTAAACTGTACTTGAGTTGGGATGATGGCATTGTCGACTGTGACTGATCGGCCGATATGGCCACCAATCGCCTCGACTTCGGCAAGAATATCCGAAACGGAAACACCCAGACGCGCTGCAGAATCCCGGTCCACATCCACATGAAGATATGGGATTGTCCCCTCGCTTTCTGAAGAGACATCTGCCGCGCCTGGTACACGCTGCACCACCGTCACAACCTTTTGAGCCAGCTGATTCAAGGTATCCAGATCATCTCCATAAATCGAAATGGCAAGCTGGGTACGGACGCCGGAAAGAAGGTCATCCATCCGCATCTGGATCGGCTGCGTCCAGGAGTAGTGAGCGTCAGGGACTTTTGTGGTCAGTTCCGCATTCATCTTCTCAACAAGACCAGCCTCATTGGACGAGGTGGTCCATTGGGAACGGGGCTTGAGAAAGACGTATGTATCGGTCTCAGATGTTCCCATAGGATCTGTAGGAATGGCAGACGTGCCGGTATTGCTGACGACCGTCTCAACGTCGGGAAAAGATTTGAGAATTTTTTCCTGCTGTGTCACGCCATCCAGAACAGTTGGAAGTGAGGCGCTTGGGAGGCGAACCCCGACCACAAGCAATGCCCCCTCATCCAGTTGGGGGACGAACTCTCCACCAAGACGACTGGCAAGAAACACGGAAAGCAGAAACGCTCCGCCCGTGAGAACGATCAGGGTTCTGCTATGGTTTTCACTCCATGCCAGTGCTGGCTCGTAATAACGACGTAGTGTCCGGACGAAACGTGTCTCGTGGTCTGGCGGGCTTCGGTGCATGACCAGCGCGGCCAGAACCGGAATACAGACCACACAATAAATCAACGATGCCAGCAGCGCCATAATAACAGTCTGCGCCATCGGGCTGAACATGCGCCCCTCAATGCTTTGAAGCGTCAGGATGGGCAGATACACCATAATGATCACGAAAATCGCAAACGTCACAGGGCGAATGACGGCTCTTAGCGCTTCCGTCGCCAGTTCGGGCAAGGCCGCCCGATCTCTGTTCGTCCCCCGGATAGCAAGCAAATGCTCGACCACGACGAGGGAACTGTCGACAATCATGCCAAAGTCGATCGCTCCGAGGCTTAGCAGGTTGGCAGAAACCCCAAAGAACCTCATACCAGCCATGGCAAAGATCAGGGCAGCCGGAATGACGGATGCGATAACAAGCGCAGCGCGCCAGTCTCCCAGAACGACAATCAGAACGAGCAGAACCAAGGCCGCGCCAATGAGCAGGTTTTCCTTGACCGTATCAATCGTCTCACCCGTCAGGGTCGAGCGTGTATAGAACGGGTCCAGAGTCACACCTGCGGGAAGCGACTGGGCAATTCCAGGTAAAGCGGCATTGATGGCTGCAAGCGTGGCATTGGAACTGGCTCCGTTCTGCATAAGAACGACACCATTCACAATTTCACCCTTCCCATCTCGCGTTACAGCGCCAAGTCGTGTTCGAGGCCCCTTGGTTACCTGCCCGACGTCTCGCAGACGCACCACATTACCGTTTGCCCCCATCCGGACAGGAATGGCCCCGAAAGCTTCGAGACTGCCAATCAGAGCCCGCCCTACAATAACCTGCTGTTCAGCGTGATGAGCAATCCAACCGCCCCCTGCGGAGGCATTGTTCTCATCAACAGCTTTGTAGACATCACTTACCGTAACACCCAAGGCGCGCAGTAGAGCGGGATCCAGCAAAACCTGATATGTTTCTTCCGCACCACCATTGACGTTAACATCGACCACTCCCGGCACGAGTTTGAGCTGTGGAACAACAGTCCACTGCATCAAGCGATTGAGATCCATGAGAGAGTATCCCTCCCCCTTGATCTGGATCTGCATGATTTCGCCCATGCCGGTGGCAAGTGGCCCCATGGAAACCGAAATATTAGGAACAGTAATTGTTTCCCGAGCGATCTGCATCTGCGCGCTGACGCGTGTGCGATCAAGATCAATATCCGTATGATCGTCAAACTGAAGATAGACAACAGAAACACCCGTACGAGAAACGGACCTAAGGTCCGTCACTCCAGGAATCCCGGTCATGCTGGCTTCGAGTGGAAATGTAATGAGTTTTTCCACTTCTTCAGTTGCCAGACCGGGGGCAGTTACGGATACGAGTACCTGCTTCGGCGAGATATCCGGTACTGGCTCAACAGGAAGCCCGGGAATTGTCAGCAAGCCACCAATCAGCAGGACGCAGACAAGCCCCAACAGAACGAAGCGGTTCGTCTGGAAAAATTTCAGCATGATAGTTTGCTCAGTCCTCGTCATTTCCAAGGAGCGACATACTCTTCAGCATGAAACTTCCATGCCCGACGACAGACGCTCCTTGTGGTACATCCGCGTCCACAACAGCCTGTTCGTCATTTTCGAGGAGGAGTTTAACGTCATGAGGCTGAAAGTCCTGCTGGCCGGTTTTGACATAAACGACGGTATGGCCATCCACCCGTTCAACAGCAGATGCAGGAACCACAAGGCCATGCACCGCCCTGCTGGTTTCAATCGATGCATCCAGCATACTACCCGGCCGCAATTGCTCTTCTGGATGATCGACGACACAGACAACCCGCACCAACCCTGTCGTGGCATCAGTCATGCCATCAATGGTCGAGATATGTGCGATCAGTGGCTTTCCTGATGCGTCTCCTGCTGGCTTTACAAAAAGCCTGTTCCCGATTGCTAGTTGCGACGCCTCCTGAGAGCGGACCTGAGCCACGATCCAGACAGCAGACAGATCGACGACCGTAGCAAGAGCTTCGCCGGGATTGATATCCGACGCTGCTGACGTACTGACGGTCTGCACAACACCGTCAACAGGTGAAATCAGACTAGAAGCTTCATCCTGGACGATTTTTTCGGTAACGGACGTGAATTCCTCATTCACTCTATGCTCAATCGTGCCCATATCAGCTTCACGAGCCACCACAGCACTTCGCTCCTGCTGAAGTGCCGCCAGTCGTCGTTTGACTTCACCTGCCGAAACAGTACTGCCCGACAGAGCCAGTCCACGTTTATAGGCCTGTTCTGCCTCGGCGACTGCGGCCCGCGCGGACATCAGGGCGGCTTGAACCTGCATTCGCTGCAGATGCAGTTCGTGCAGCGTGTGGTCCGTATAATTGATCAGAGTTTGTCCCTGATGGACGCGTTGCCCTGGAGTAACCAGAACATCGGTGACCTTTCCACCTCCTGCCGGACGGATAACCACCACACGCGACATGTCTGCGGTTACGGTAGCCATGGCGGGTATAGTGTCATGCAGATCACCATACCCTGTCGTACAGAGCTGAAAATTTGCGTTTCGTTGCGCTACAGGGTCAAGTTTCAAAGGAAGAAGCCAGTGGGGCGTTTCTGCCATAACAGGCTGGATAAAGCCTGACATGAGCAGAACGGCCAGACCTGTGACTTTTTTCATGGCATCGTTCCTGTTGCGATTCCAATCCGGATAATGGCTTCATGCCATGCAATTTCGGCCTGGTTCAGTGTCAGAAGGCTTCTATAAGCGTCAGTCCGCGCTCTAAGGGCTTCAATCAGTGGAGTTTCTCCGATCCGCCAGGAGTGTTCCATTGCATCGGCACGACGCAGCATCGCGCTTGCAGAAACACGGGCATTATTCAGTGTTGCTGTTGCCGTTTCCACACGGGCACGCACCTGTGCCATTTCATTCTGAACGGCTCTACGGGCCTGAATTTCCTGCCGGCTGGCCATGGCAAGACGGTCCCGTGCAGCAGACGTCACCGGCGTCGTTGTCACCGCATTGGGAAGTGGTACACGGACGTTGAAACCGACCTGAGTATCCCATGGACTGCCGTACTGCGCTTGGTCAATCGCATCCACACCCACTTCAGGGTTTGGCATGAAGCTCGCGCGCGCAAGATGGACCTGTTCCTGCGCAGCAATCACTTCCTGATGAGCGGCCCGAACCCGCGGGTCATCATCTTCCATCCATCGCAGATTATTGGCGCGCGTCAGAACCAGCCAACGACGATCTGCCTGTGTAATATCAGGAATTCCCTCAACCCCTAGCAGGGTTTGAAGGGTCGTACGGGACGTAACGATTTCTTCCCTTGAATTTTCAAGTTCTGTCCGCGCATCTGCAAGTTGTGCCATGACGGCCTGACTATCTACCGACGCGGCTTCTCCTGCCCGAACAGCGCGAGAAACAGCATCGGAAATCCTTTGCAGTGCTGCCAGGGTCGAAAGGGCCGCAGTTTCTCTTTTGCGCGCCAGAGTGGCATTTCCAGCCGCCTCAACAACACGAACGGCCACCACCATTCTCTCGACCTCAAGCCTCATGAGCGCTGTGCGAGCATCTGCATGAGCAACTTTTTCAGTCGCCGTCCCCTGTCCTGGCAGCCATAAGGGCACAGAAACACCACCCTGCCAGGTAATATATCCCAGGTTGGAGCCTCCAATGCGATCATCGTAGTAATCAGCGCTCAACGTGGGACCGCCTGCAAACCATGATTGAGCAGCTTTAGCCCGAGCATCTGCTGATTGCTGATTGGTCTGCAATTCGGTTCTTACAGGATCGTTATTCCAGGCCGCTGCAATGGCTTCATGAACAGATATTGAAACTTCGCGCGGTGCAGTTTGCCCATGCGCCTGACTGCAAAAAATGAGCGTTACTAAACCCAGAGCACAGCCAAGATAAGTGCGAATGTTCGGAAGAGGCTTTAAAAGAAGGCCGTACATAAGCACAAAAAGTCCTGCTTTAGAGATATTTCGCTAGGGCGGAAAATTCTCGGATGGCCGTTTCCCGGCTCATATTTCCATTCGCCACTTCATCTACAACGCAATGTTCAAGATGATCCTGAATCAAACGGCGCTTGGCGTTATGAATAGTACTCTCAACAGCCTGGATCTGCTGGACAAGCTCTCCGCACGGCCGCTCTTCTGTCATCATCTCAAGAATTTTGGCTAGATGACCATGCGCCTGCTTTAGACTCTGAACATGTGTTCTATGCTTCATAAACCCCTATCCCCTAGGGGGTTGGGTATGTCAATATTCTTCTCTCAACAAGAGACTAACTTTAGCGGGCTATCAGTAAATTTCTGTTTAATCCACTGCTCCGTTTCAGTTTAATTTCCACGAAACCGCATTGAAATGATCATATAGATGATTTATTTTTGTAATTTACGATCATAATTATGACTTGACATGATCGATCATGAGCACCTCAATATCACTCAGATCAGAACAAATTTCTCAAGAACTGCTCATCCCTTGTGAACGAACGTCAAAACTTACCCTCTGGCACACGCTTTCTTTCTAACGGCATCAGACAGGACGTCATTCCGACTATGAATATCATCGTCACCGATCGCCCAGAGCAGGCTTTCAAAAAAGCTGCGGACATAATTGCCTGCGAAATTCATCATAATCCTCGGCCTGTGTTGGGGCTGGCAACAGGTCGCACGATGGAAAGTGTGTATCGACTTCTGGTCGAACGGTACGAGACTGCTATGCTGGATTTTTCCACAACAACGTCTTTCAATCTGGATGAGTATGTTGGCCTCCCTCCAACAGACAAAAATTCATATCGCCATTACATGCAGAAGCATCTGTTCGCGCATGTGAACATGCCAGTCGCACAAATTCACGTGCCAAACGGAACCGCGACAGATCTGGATGCAGAATGTGCTGAGTATGAAGCAAATATCCAAGGCGCTGGAGGTATTGGACTGCAGATTTTGGGAATTGGGAACACCGGACATATCGGCTTCAATGAGCCCCCCTCCCCATTCGACAGTCGCACGCGCGTCGTACATCTTGATGACATCACACGCCGTCAAAATTCCGGAATGTTTGGCAATGATCCATCGCGCGTTCCTGAGCGCGCCTTGACCATGGGAGTCGGAACGATCCTGGAAGCGCGCAAGATCGTACTTGTGGCAACTGGCGCAGGAAAAGCCTCTATTGTTGATGCAGCGCTGAATGGACCAATAAACGAAAACGTCAGCGCTACAGCCATTCGTTTACACCCTGACTGCACCGTCATTCTAGATGACGCCGCCGCTTCAATCTGGAAGGGAAATCGTAGGCAAGGCTCTTAATGGAAAAATTAAGAATATATAGGCAGTCTGGTCAACGCACCTTGAGTTCAAAACTTCATTTTCAAAGCTGATACAAGCTGGGGCGATCCAAGCGAAACATGATTGACATATTTTTACATAATAGGTGCCATAAATATACGCATGATAGATGATCTCTTCGCGTAAAAATCTGCGCCTCAGACCATCACGCTCCCTAAATTCTTCTGTATAAGCTTAAGTTATTGATCAAAGCGCGAGATAAATCTCGTAATGAATTAAGAACGAAATCCATTAAGTTTCTTTGACGACACACCCATGAACAGTGACACACACCTCACAGCCTTTCTGGGCATTTCTTCACCACAGAACAGGCACTGGACCATCATGAATATGGCATCGTATCACACCGAACGATAACGAATACCCAAATATCTTTTCTTAATTCCTCCACCTCACGGTTCCTCATTCCATTACAAACAAGAATAATAGGTTACAATTAACAATAATAATGAAATGTTATTATATATATCAATCATGAAAACATAGTAAAAAACAGTTTCATTGGTAATTATAAAATTACTTGTAATATAATATTCAAAATTAACCTTAAAATTATTATTTTTTTCTTATGAAGATAATGCCAATAAGCACTCCATGAAGAAAACATCCTTCCCTGCAAGAGGCATCATGCTTTTTCGTTTAAAAAATTTCTTGTTCGCAACGTCTGCCTTGGCGATCAGCGCCTCTTGGGCGTCCGCTCAGACAACGGGGACGAGCAGTAAGGTTGTGAGTAATCACAGCCACAAGAAAACAGCACAAATCAATCGGGACGGTGGTCCATCAATGATGGGCGCAACAGCGCCGACAGATGCTGAAAAAGCAGAAACTGTTCAAGTCCACGGTGCCCGCCATAACGCGCCAGGCGGAGGATTGATGGTCCATGAAGATGCTGCAAAATCCCGCTCGACCGTAACGCAGGAGTTCATAGCCACCCAGACGCCCGGCGTTAACCCGATGCAACTTATCGCGCTACTTCCAGGCGTGAATACAACATCGGTTGATCCGCTCGGATTAAATGGCGGCAACATGACCCTTCGTGGGCTGAATTCCAGCCAGATCGGCTTCACACTCGAAGGGTTTCCAATCAACGATATTGGTAACTATGCTGTTTATCCTCAAGAAATCGTAGATTCTGAGAATCTTCGTACGATTAACGTTGAGCAAGGGTCCGCCGACCTAGACAGCCCGCACATCAGCGCATCAGGCGGCTCAGTCAATATGTATCTGCTTGATCCGAAAGATAAATTTGGCGGTCACCTTGACGGCACGTATGGCAGTTACAATGCTCGTCGTATCTTTGCTCGCGTTGACACAGGCAAGATCGGCAATACCAATCTGAAAGGATATATTTCGTTCTCTGCTGCGGATGAAAATTCATGGCGCGGCCCCGGAAGCCAGAAGAAACTCCACGGCGAAACAAAATGGGTCAATGAATGGGGCAACGGTAACCGCGTCTCCCTTGCCATCGTAGGAAACCAGTCAGACAGCACTCTTTTTCCATCCATGTCTCTGGCAAACTGGAAAAAATATGGGGTGAACTACACCTATCAATCCAAATGGGATTCAAATAATCCAAGTGCCAATTACTATAAACTTCATCAAAACCCCTTCACAAACATTTATGCGAGTGCTCCATCTACATTCCGCCTCACAGATAACCTGACCTTAACCGAAACTCCCTATTTCTGGTACGGAAACGGAAATGGCGGCGGCGCATATTCAGAAAGCCTCAGCAGTCAGCAGTACGGCAGTCAGACCATGTCTGCCTCGATTGGCCAGTATAATTCTTCCAACACCAAAAGCATTCTTCTCTATAATCCTTCCAACACCCAGACTTATCGCCCTGGAGCAGTAACGAAGCTAACGCTCCATACCGGAATCAACCGTTTGATGGTTGGTTATTGGTTCGAATATTCAAAACAAATTCAAACCTCCCCCTATAGTCTGGTCAACATGACAACGGGTGAGCCTTATGATGTCTATGGTGGCGGCGTGAACATGGTTCTCGCGAACGGTCAGACGGCACAGTATCGGAATACTCTGACGCAGACCCGCATCCACACCATGTTCATCGATGACAGCCTGTCACTACTGAACAACACACTGACACTCGAAGCTGGCCTGAAATATGCCATCGTCATGCGTAACGGGCACAATTTCCTGCCTGATACATCGACAGGCTCTTATATTAATGGTTCCTGGAACGAGCCTCTGCCTGCAGTTTCCATCCGCTACAAGCTGAATAACCAGATTCAGCTCTTTGCGTCTTCTACTACCAATTTCCGTATTCCAATGAATACATCATTGTATGATGCAGGAACCTATACGTCTGGCAGGGGATACAGCACCCAGGCCAATACAAACATGAAGCCGGAAATTTCTATTTCCGAAGAAGCCGGAATTCGCTATCAGGGCGATCTGATCAACAGTACACTGACATACTTCCATTATAACTTTACTAACCGTCTTTACAGCCAGACAGTTGTTATGGCTAACGGAAGTTATTACTCTCAAAGCATTAACGGCGGAAGTTCACATGCAGATGGCGTAGATTTTGAAATCGGAACAAGACCGATTTTGTACCATCTCCGTCCATATATCTCTGCAGAATACATAGATGCCAGAACGGACAGCAATGTAGCGGCATCCAGCTCTGGCGATTACGTGTTTAGTAAAGGAAAATTTGCACCGCAGACGCCAAAATTCCAAGTCGCCTTCCACCTCGATTACGATGATGGCCACCTCTTCAGCGGTTTTGGACTGAAGTATGTCGACAAACAATATGCGACATTCAACAATGACACTTCCATTCCAAGTTATGTAACAATGGATGTTCACGCAGGCTATCGTTTCAAGGACTTCAGTTTTCTCAAAAACCCGATCCTGCGCCTGAATATTCAAAACATCACAAACAAGCAGTATCTCGGTTTTGTAAACGGCACGGCTGCAAATGGGAAAGCGACAACCGGTGTCTACGGATCAAAGCTTTCAGCGGGCAGCAGCACATATTATGTTGCCGCTCCTTTCTTTGTAGGTGGCAGCGCAAGCGTCGATTTCTAAGACCGGTATTCATAGGTAAAATATAATAACGATTACTACGGGACAGATGGTTGAAAAGAAGATATTCAGGCATCTGTCATCGCACGTCATGCGAGTACAGTTCTAACGAACTATCAAAAACCAAGATCAATCCAATCTCCAAAAGAGAAAGAGGGCTAGGGCTCTCTTTCTCGGGGCGGTTAAAAAATCATATGTCCTGAGTCAGCAAACGGGATGCTCGCGCAAGCGCCATGATCGGGAAATACTGACGGTACATATCGTAACGCAACATAAACGCCCGGGAGAGTTCCGCTCCTTGCATCAGACGCTTTGACAAGGCTGGGTCATCCAGTTTGATCGTCTGACCAACGCCGTAGCCCGGAAAGCCGGTACCAGTGAACTCCTCTTCCGTCCAGCTTCCGTCTGCCTCCTGCCGATCAATCAGAAACCGGCATCCCTTGGCAATTGCCTCATGGTCCTGAGGACGACCCACAGCGATCAGTCCCATCAAGGCCCAGGCCGTTTGAGACGCAGTTGTACTTCCGCGACCTATGGATGAAATATCCATATAGGACGCACAGCTTTCTCCCCATCCACCGTTATCCTGCTGACAGGAAACCAGCCACTCACACGCCTTGAGGATATAAGGCTGCGTCATATCTTCCCCAATAGCCGCAAGAGCAGGCAGAACGGCTCCTGTTCCATACAGGTAATTTACACCCCATCGGCCAAACCACGGTCCTTGAGGGTCCTGCTCCAACCGAACATACGCAAGTGCTTTTTGCACCACGGGAAGATCGCGCGACAAACCAAGAAGACCAAACGCTTCCAGAATATGGGCCGTGACATCAACAGACGGCGGATCAAGAGCCTCGCCAAAATCACAGAACGGAATTTTGGAGAGCAGGCTTTTGTTATTATCCTTGTCAAAAGCACCCCACCCGCCGCAAGAGCTTTGCATGGCGATCAGCCAGTTCACAGCCCGATCAATCGCCTCATCAACACCCTTACGCTTCCACTCTTCCTTGTGGCGACAGAATGACAGTGCAATCAGGGCGACAGCCGTATCATCGGTATCCGGGTACCGATCATTTGCGTATTCAAAAGACCATCCGCCCGGTTCGACATCCGGAAGCTTGATGGACCAGTCTCCCTTGACGCGCACCTGTCGGTTCAGAAGCCAGTCCAACGCCTTGTCCATTTCCGGCGTAAAGCGCTCCTGTGCATTTGCGTCATGCAAGGCCATCAGAGCCAGCATGGTATCCCAGACAGGACTATTCGTTGCCTGAATCCAGGATGCTTCTCCCCTGTCATAACGCCACCCCGGATCATCGAGAGCCGCCAGAGCCTTGGCCATGACAGGATGATGAAACGGGTAACCCTCTCCATGTAGCGCCATTAGGCCATATACCCATGGTGGCTGGATACCGCCCCATCCGCCATCTGCATCCTGATGTCGGATGATCCATTCCAGCATGTGGCGAATTGCAGCTTCACGAACTGTATTACGCTTGAGGAATCTGGACTGAAGCCAGTGCAGCCCTGTGTCAGTCGTTCTGAAAAAGCTTGACCACAGATCCACCCTCTCTTTTTTGGGAAGAGTGTAATCAAACTTTTCGCGCCCCTCGGGGAACAACGCATCCAGACGGTCCTGTGGGCGCAAAGGACGACTAGGCCGACGTGCAGACAGAATGGCAAGCGGTGCCAGAGTTGCGCGTGCCCATTGAGCAAAATTATAAATGGAAAAAACGAAATTATTGGGGAACCAGATGATCTCAGGCGGAAGATTGGGCGTTTTTTCCCATGGCCACTCGCCAATCAGAGCCAACCAGTAGCGCGTGAAAACACGGATGTTTTTCAGGCCGCCTTTCTCGGAAATCCACGCACCAGCCTTGAGAAGCACAGGGCTGTTCGCGGAATAGCCAAGAGAGCGCAAGGCGGCGTAAGCCTCTACCGTTGCATTGATGTCACCACTTTGAGCACCAAGGTACACGCCCCAGGCTCCATCATCCCGCTGCATTTCCAGCAGCGCATTCCCCAGTCGCGGACGGAGCGGATGATCTTCCAGTCCAAGAAACCAAAGAGCGAGGCACCACTCCGCCTCCATGGATGCATTGGATTCAACTGATCCAACCCAGTGGCCGTCTGTTTTTTGTTGTCCAATCAACCAGTCACAGGCGCAAGACACGGTATGAGCCAGACTGTTACTCATCCCCTTGAGTATTGGTGCACTCATTCTCCAAACACCCACATAGTCTATAAAATCATGTTTCGGGGAGCTTATTATCAGTCTTACCTCATAACGTCAGCCTCTGATATCTGCAGATGCGACAATTTATTTCAGACCTTTTAAGTCCAGAAATTTCGGAGGGTTACAGAACGGCACTTGATGCTGCCTGAAAGCCATCATTTGGATCTCTGCAGCCACAGGATCTGTAACGTGCGGCTTCTCCGCCGCACTCCTGACAAGGATGAAGCATCTAGGTCAATCCTACTTGCAAATGACTCTCAATACCGATAGGAGCCGTGACCCATACGCAAGCAGGAGCGAGTAAAGATGTTGGGTATGCATCGTAACAGGGCCGTTTATGTAATCCCCCTGTCCCTGCTCATGGGCAGTGAAGCCTTCGCAGCAGATCAGACCGTAAAGCCTGACCAAACAGGAAACGTGAAAGCCGCTGCCCAGACCCGACAGGTCCTCCCGTCCGAAACGCGAGCAACAGCTGTGGAAAGCCTGCGTGTGCAAGGACGCAAGCCTTCTACAGTGGCGTCGTCTGCAACAAAAACGGACACTCCCCTTGTCGAAACAGCGCAATCCGTTACAGTCATCACCCGTAACGAAATGGACATTCGAGGGGTTCTGAACCTCAATCAGGCTGTTAGGTACGCTGCTGGTATTACGCCTGATTTACGCGGGGGCGAAGGCACGCGATATGATCAGTTTCTGCTACGTGGGTTTATGGTCCCGACATTCCTCGATGGCCTGAAACTTCAGGACAGCCCCACGGGTTACGCCAGTGCTCAGACCGACACTTCAAGGCTGGAACGCATTGAGATCCTCAAGGGTCCTGCATCCGCAATCTACGGTCAGTCGAGCCCGGGCGGTCTGACGGTCCTCTCCAGCAAACTTCCGACGGACCAGAGATTTTACGGGGGTGTCAATGCAACTGGCGGCATGTTTGACCTGTATCGCGTAGATGCAGATGTCGGTGGTTTTGCGACGGATAACGGATTTGTCCGATACCGTATCAACGGGACGGTCAACGGTCAGCACACACAGCTTGCCAGGACAGGAAGCCGCCGTTTCAGCATCAGCCCGTCCTTTACGCTTGGTGGTGACGGCCCCACGACACTCACGATTCTTGGTAACTATCAATACGATCCCGAAAATGGATCATATGGCGGCGTGCCGCTGGTTGGCTCTCTCAAGCGCGCATCTTTTGGCTATTTGCCGCGCAATTTCTATGATGGTGATGCCAACTACGAGAAGTTCAACCGTAAGCACGGTTCTATCACGTATATCTTCAATCACCGCTTTAACAAGGACTGGTCGTTTACGTCGCGTGGTCGCTACGACGATATTAAAACACAATACCGTAGCGTCTATAACAGCGGTTATTATACAGACGAAGCTAGCGGCCTCCTCGCCCGGTCTGCTTTCGGGACGAATGAACACACGCATAATCTGGCTTTCGACAGTCAGTTCAAAGGGCGTGTCCACACAGGGCCTCTTACTCACTCACTGATGTTTGGCTTTGACTACATGCAGCAGACCGCCTCGGAACAGGGCTTCTATGGTTCTGCACCAGATCTGAACGTTTTCCACCCAGTCTCCTACATGGCCATCCCTGCTGCGGCCCCCTACATCAGCTACAACACAACATCCCATCAGATCGGAGCCTACGGTCAGGACGAAATCCGCTGGAAGCACCTGATCCTCACGGGCAGCATTCGGAACGACTGGTACCGCTCTCACCAGGTTGAACATATTTACGGATCAGACACCCGCCAAAGTCCGAGCCAGATCACCTGGCGTGCTTCAGGTCTCTACCATTTCAACTTCGGTTTGGCGCCGTATATCAGCTACTCGACATCCTTCCAGCCACAGTCTGGTCTGGTTTCCAGCAATGGAGGAGCAACCCTCCGTCAGGCCAATCCATCACTTGGCAAGCAGCTTGAAGGCGGTGTGAAGTATCAGGTTCCGGGAACGTCCATCCTGCTGAGTGCGGCCGGTTTCCACATTGAGCAAACAAACGTCCTTGTGGCTGTAGCCAACACATCATACAGCCTCGAAAGTGGCAAAGTTCATTCGGACGGATTTGAGTTTGAAGCGCACGCCGAACCTTTCAAAAATCTGATGCTCACTGCAGCCGTCAGCTTCCAGAAGGTTAAGGATGATTCCACTGGCAAGCCACTCATCCAGTCTGGCCGTGGTAATGCCTCCCTCTTTGCGTTCTATACCCTGCCGTCCGGCCCACTGAAGGGCTTCGGTTTCGGTGGCGGCATGCGTTACACAAACAAGTCTTACGGTGGCGAAGCGAACTATGGCAGCGTCTGGGTTCCACAATATGCCGTTTTCGATGCCTCTATCCGCTATGACCTCTCAAAGATGTCGCACTCTCTTCGTGGCTGGAATGCTTCAGCGAGCGTCCGCAACCTGTTCGACAAGAACTTCGTTGCGAACTGCCTGAGCTATGCCTCCTATGGTCAGGAATTCTGCTATTACGGAGAGCGTAGAAACGCTCAGGCGACCATTGGCTATAGCTGGTAAATCATCGCCGTTGAAACGCTGGGATCTGACCTGCCGAATTCTGGCAGCCGTTCCCGGCGGTTATGCACTCTCGGCTTTCGCCGGGATCTGCATTGCCCTTTGGCTACCCGGCTTGCGGGTCGAACGCGCCATGATTGGGATGCTGATTGGCCTCTTGATCTGGCCGGTCACTTTCATGATGAGCTTCGCTATTTCTGACGGACGCAAAGTCTTGGGAGGCACCGTGGTTGTCCTCCTTGCCCTGATAAGTCTGGCAGTATTTAAAGGGTGGCGCCCATGAAGGGAACATTCCGGGCGTCTATGGCATGGCTGCATACAGGTCTTGGCCTGATCACAGGTTGGGTTCTGTTCGCAATCGCACTGTCAGGAACCCTCAGCGTCTTCAGGGAAAGCATCAGTACCTGGATGCGGCCGGAACTCCCGACTGCCCCCGTGCAAACCATTGATGCAACAGCCCGTGCAGTATCCTGGCTTACAGATCACACACCCAAATCACCGGCCTGGTATCTTGCCGTTCCCAACCATCGCGCACCTTATGTCTTTGGAACTTGGGAACGACCTGATGGAAGCTACATCCAGAAAGCCCTGAACCCTCTCACCGGCAGCCCGGACGGTATCCGTGATACTCTGGGAGGCGAGTTCTTCTATCGTTTTCATTTTGAACTCCAACTCCCTTACCCCTATGGTCGTCTGATCGCTGCCGTCGCTGCGCTCGCTTTAGTCGTAGGTCTCGTTACCGGCCTGATCATTCATCGGCGCATCTTCGCAGATTTTTTCACATTCCGTCCAAACAAGGGACAGAGAAGCTGGCTGGATGCCCATAACCTTCTGGGTGTTATCGCTTTTCCTTTCCACCTGATGATTTCCTTCACGGGAGCTGTCACTCTTGTCACAATGTTACTGCCATGGGGACCGCAAGCTGTTTACAAGCAGGACATCATGGCAGGCTATACGGACCTCAATCCAGCCATTGAATCCCGCCCTGCCAGCGGAAAACCCGGTCATCTGACGCCTATCATCCCTGTGCTGCAAGAGGCTGAAAAACGCTTCAAAGGAACTGGAATCTCACAGGTCTATATTTACACCCCCTCAGACGCGGCCTCCCTGATCACAGTTATGGCCGGGAATAACGGTACCATCAGTACCCTTTCTCACAGCCTGACGTTCGATGGGACGACAGGACTTCTCATGAAAGAGCACATCGAGACGCGTCCAGCCGTTCGCACCTACACGTTTCTGTATGGGCTACACATTGCACGCTTCACACCGGACGTAACACGATGGCTCTATTTCATTTCCGGCCTGATGCTGACCGCCGTCATCGGGAGCGGAATGCGTCTATGGACTGTCAAACGCCTTCGCCTGCCTCACCATCTTGGGCATGTTCTGACAGATCGTCTGAACGTTGGCGTGCTGGCTGGCGCGCCTCTCGCCTTCGCATCCTACTTTTTGGCCAACAGACTATTGCCCTCGATGTCTGCGCACCGTGCAGATCATGAAGTGCAATGCGTTTTCATTGTCTGGGGGTTGGCACTGGTGTTTGCTCTCGCGCGCCCTGCCAGACGCACATGGCCCGAGATGCTGACAGCCTGCGCATTGGCCTGCTTTGGAATTGCAGTGATGAGCAGTCCATGGACCAATCCTGTCACCCAAAGCACCGCCCTTGTGAGCCTGTTCTTCTCTGGTGCTTTTGGTTACGCCGCCTTCCGTGCGCTCAACGGAAAAGCAAAGCAGACATGATCGGGCCGTCTTTCCTGTGCGGGCAATTCGCAATACTGCTCCTCGCCGCTGGATCAGCTCGTGGCGGTGGCATTTTCTTCCGAAAATCTCCCCCCGCCTCTTATCGGCTTGGACTGCAAGTCGCTGGCTTTGCGCTTCTAACGCTCAGCCTGCTTCTGGAACTCTATGACGGCGATTTCCCGATCGTTGCCACGACAACCTGGATAGGGCTGCTCAGCCTTGAGGTGTTGCTCGCGGCATTGATCTGCACAGCTTTAAATGCCCGCAAGCGGTCATCGCGGTAGTTTCATTTCCTGAGATCCCGCAAAACCGCCCCTGAGCGTTCGAGCGCAAGCGATGTCTTGGGCGTTCCAATCCGCTGTGCCTGATAAATTCCGCTGTGGCCAGACGCCAGATAGGCAATGAAGCACCCCGCCGCATAGTAAACGACATCCGTTGCCCCGAAGAGCTCAACGGCCATAAACGTACAGGCCAGAGGCGTATTCGCCGCCCCTGCAAAGACCGCTACAAACCCCACACCAGCCAGCAGATCTGCTGGCACACCAAGTACCGGCGACAACGCATTTCCCAGCCCGGCACCAATGAAGAAAAGCGGCGTAACTTCCCCGCCCTTAAATCCGGACGCAAGCGCTACCAGTGTGAAGACCAGCTTCCAGAACCAGCTCAAGGGATAATACCCGTGGCCGAAAAAATTCATGATGCTGGCGCCGTCAATGTCAGGAGACATCACGCCAAGACCGAGATAGTCCCGCGTTCCCAATAGACCGACCAGCAAAATCGTCAGAACCCCACCCAGTGCGGGGCGCAACCATGCCTGCGGGCAGAGTTTCTGAAAAATACCTGCCAGTCGATGAACGCCCGAAGCAAAAGCCCGACTGGCAAGACCAAAGCACACGGCGGCAAAACTGACTTTTGCAAGAAGCAGCGCATCGACATGGAACATCGTGCCATCGGCAGACGGAATACCCCGAAAACCAACATGATATGCTGCATGGTGAATACCCCAGGCATGGCAGGTCCAGTCCGCAACAATGGAGGCCACGGCAACTGGAAGAAGCGCTGCATAGTCCAGCCTCCCCAGCGTCAGAACTTCCAAGCCGAAAATGGCACCCGCGACCGGCGTTCCAAATACGGCCCCAAAGCCTGCAGCAATCCCCGCCACCAGAAAGAGGCGCATTGCGCGGTCATTGAGGCGGAACATCCGCCCGATTGCCGCAGCAAAGCTGCCACCAATCTGAACAGCCGTCCCTTCGCGACCAACCGAAGCGCCAAAAAGATGGCTGATGACCGTCCCAAACAGGACAAGAGGCGCCATGCAGAACGGCACACCCCCGCCTGGCTTGTGAATTTCATCGATAATCAGATTATTACCCGCCGCAGCCCTGCCACCGTAACGCTGATAGAGAAGCGCTACCCCGACACCCGCTGCGGGAAGCCCTATGAGCAAAGACGGATGCAGAAACCGTAACTGCGTCGCCTGATCGAGAAGCCAAAGAAACAGCGCACAAACGGAGCCGACACTAACGCCCAACAGCGCCAGGATCAGTCCCCAATGCAACGCGATCTGAAGAAGTCGTGGGAAATTCTGAAGCGTACGCATTGGGTACATCTCTCCTGTCATGCTTCTAGGGAAGCGGGTTTGACAGGAATCATCAGCATCTCGCCTTGGAGAGCGGTTCGACCATAATGGTCAGGCAGAATCCATTGCCGTTACGAAGATGCTAGCGATCACGCCCTACGATGTCACCCCTATCATCTGAAAATGGCTTTCCCTGAAAATAGGGAAAGCCATTTTTTAACCTAATATCAGAACCCGACGGAAATATTCCCCGTTACGCTGAAGCGTGGATACAGATAGTAGGTGGGCGTCCCACTGGAACTGATGGTGCTGCCATAAATGCCCTTGGCAGCCTTGGCGTTGGAGACAAGACTGTAGACGCCAGTTCGCACAAAATCACCTCCAAGATTGCTGAAGTTCAGCTGGAACTTCGGCGCCTTGAAACGGCCGAACGAATTGAAGCGATAACCGAGCGACAGATTATCGGTGATATAACCCGGAATCTTCTCGTCATTCATGAATGTTGCATACTGGGACGAGACATAGCTGACGCTGCCATTGGCAAAGAAATGCCCATCGTCATAGGTCAGACCCGCGCTGGCATGAACATGCGGAGACTGAACGGCCTTCTTGCCCTTCGTCGGCAACAGGTCGCTGACTGTCTGGCCATTCAGCGACCCCGTCGTCAGGATATTGGAATCCATTGTCGCGTTCAGGTACTCGACAGAGACATACGGGCTGAAATGATGCCACGGATGGGCTGAGATCATGAAATCTACCCCACGCGCAGTCTGATTACCCGCATTAATCGTAGAACTGATCGCCTGATTGTTGATGTAAACGCTCGTAGAAAGCAGACGATTGGTGATGGAATAGTTGAACAGTTCCAGATCGGTCATGAAGTAATCATTGTCGAAGCGCCAACCGAGTTCTTCCTTGATGGAATATTGCGGCTTCGGATTGTACGGATTCCCGACATAGCCGCCCGTCTGCGCGTCATAGACCTGACCAAGCGATCCCGGATCAGGCATACGGAAGTCACCCTCAGCATTCACATAAATCATGTTGTGCTGATCAATGCGATAGCTGATCCCCACCTGTGGCAGCGGGACGACCTGGTTCTGCTCCGTACGAGGTGTTGATGAGGCCCCGTTGACCGTCCAGCGATTGATCATGGCAACCTTGATGCCACCGTTTAACGTCAGACGGTCATTCAGCAGCTTTGCTGTATTCTGGAAGAACAGCGAGTGAATTTTCCAGCCCGCATCTCCCTGATAAGGCATGTAACGCTCACCATTGACGTACACCCCTTTGGAACTGTTGTATGGGAAATACTGTCTGCCGTTGCTTTGCAGCACGGAATACATGTTATTGACCTGATTGTCCTGATAATCGAACCAGTATCCCAGTTCCATATGATCCCAACTGACAGGATCATAATTCAGCTTGGCAACAGTCCCGGCATGCGGACGATACACGCTGTAGTAGGATGCGGTCGGGACACTCCCCGTAATCCTGCTTCCACCCTGCCCGATCGTCGCGTTACGGCCAGAGCCGTTAAACAGGCTACCGTTGTAAGTATAGCCACCGTTATAAACGTAATATGGTTTAAAATCGAAAGAGAATTTTGCTGGCAGATGCAGATGTACAGGCAGTGTCACGAAGACCTGATCCCACATGTTACCATTCAGCATTCCATACTTTGAAGGATTGGATGGGTCATAAGATGAAGAATAATTATACGTCCCCAGCCCATCTTTCTTATTATAGAACTGCTTCGCCGTAGGCTTGAGTGGTTCCATTGTGAACTGATGGTTCCACGATACGAACAGATTTACAGACGAACCATCCTCAAAGTCCTTGGCAGCACCGAAATCCAGATGCCGTCGCTCGTTGGTGCCAGGGCCATTCCAGTTGCGAGAATGGGTATGGGAAAAGGATGCAAACGTACGAATACCGGAATTGCCGATGTCGCCGCTCTCAACACGGATAAACTCACGGGACAGGTTGTTCGTCCCATAAGAAAAGTCCATCAGACCACCAAACTTGTGAGCGGGAGTCATAGTCTGAGAGTCCATGATGCCAGCAGCCGCGGACGTCACAGGTAGATCAATGGCAGATGACCCCGGTGTGACCGAAATCATGTTGACGTTCTCTGTATCGACGTTCTGGTTCAGATAATATGCCGTGGCAACCGGCACACCATTCAGAAGAATGCCCATATCTGAATCTGTCAGGCTGCGGCTGTTGATCTTGCCTCCCAGAATACCCGAACTATCGACAGTCGAAACCGTGACGCTCGGCAGGTTCTTGATCATGTCGAGCGCCGTGCTGGCGGGGCTTTGCATCTCAATATACTGCTTCGTAACCGTCTGAACGGAATGAGGCGCGATTTCCCGGCGCATCATGCCACCACCACCATTCAGGGCCTGACGCGACACACGAACGGAAATGGCTTCCGCATCCTGCGCATTAACGGAAGTACGCGGATGCATGATCTTCACCGGCACCCGACCATGTGCCTTCACCTGCGAACCACCCGTTGCAGCAGGATGGTTGCCACGGGACTGCGAAGCAGCATGGCCGCTTCCATCACAAAATACCCCAGCCAGCACGGTAGCTGTTAGCAATGTAAGGCGTCTGGCACCAGTTTTCATCTTCATCCGTCCTCAGATATGTCGTCTGTTGCGCAGAAAATATTTATAACAGCGCCCATGACAAGTCAGACAAAGAAAATATATGACATTTATTCTGAATAATTTCATTCATAATCTTTTAATGTGACTTTTTTGTCGCAATATATTATTTTATATATTGTAATATATTTAATTATTTCCAAAATAAATCTATAAGTATTTGTGTATGATTTGAAATATTTACATACCTATAAAATGCACCACACCGTTGCATATAAGAGAACACTTAATTTTCAAGACTATCCTTCTGGTGATTTTTTTCAGATATCCGTCTTGTTATGCGCACGGAACGACGAAAGAAAATCATGAAAATCGCCCGATTTGTGCAACAAATTATGCCATGCTTTTGTGCCCTCCTTCCCCTGAGGAGGAGCTTTTAGATTTCAAATGCCTAACAAGTGGCTGGCTTGGCGTCGCCAAGGGCGAAAAACTCTTGGCCACCCCAAAGTTATCCGCCCTAAAAACGTAAAGGACCATTTATGCACGGTCGTCATAGAGCAAATATTGCGACGCTTGTCTAAAGCGTTCATACACCATATCCAACCTCCCTGTGCGTAGGGCGAGGATAGACATAGAAGCACCCGTCCTTCTGCTTCAGTGGTCAACAGGACATGTTTTCTTTCAGTCATGCTCTTGCTGACGGCTCCTGTCGGGAATGCTTCGCGACAAAATGGGAGATCACATATGACCCGCGAAACCTGCGCTACCCTTTTTCTTGAAAAACAAAATATTCCATTCAGTCTGCACAACTACGAATATAACCCAAACGGCGGCTTGATCGGAATGCAGGCTGCAGACGCAATTGGTGCTGATCCAACGAGCGTTCTGAAAACCCTGGTTGTTGAAATTGACAAAAAACAACCCGCTTGCGTGGTGGCACCCGCACACCAAAAGTTAAATCTCAAGAAGATTGCAGCACTTTTCGGTGGGCGAAACGCTCGCATGATGCCTCCTGAAAAAGCTCACGAACTGACAGGATACCAATCCGGCGGGACCAGTCCCTTCGGGCAACTCACGCCCATTCCCGTTGTTTTGTCGCAGGATGCGATGAACCAGACATATGTCTATATCAATGCGGGCCATCAAGGCTTCGTTGTACGCATCTCCCCACAAGACGCCCAGCGCATTACAGACGCCAGAGTTGCCGATGTCGCGGCTGACTAACCAACAGAACGAGTTCATTCGGGAAGCATTGCCCTCGTACACAAACACAGCGACATCAAAGCTCTCTCCGTGTCGTTCTCTGTCCAAGGAACAGAGCACTCTTGTCCAGGAAGTCCTGACATTCTGCTCTGAACACTTGCACGACCGAAGTGCACTTCTCGTCATTGAAGGCGCGGCGGGCACCGGCAAGAGCGTTGTGCTGAATGCTATTTTTAATAACATTCAGACACGAGCGCGTTCCAAAAATTCTGCCGATCCACTCAATGGTACGCGCAATGCGCTTCTGGTTAACCATCCCGAAATGCTGAAACTCTACCGCAATATCGCGGCAGACATGCCGGCGCTTAAAAAAGCGGACTTCGAACGTCCAACAACATTTATCAATCGCCACCATAAAGCTGAGACCAAAGCAGATATCGTGCTGGTCGACGAGGCCCACCTGCTTCTTACCCGGCCAGATCGCTACAACCATTTCAAACAACAGAATCATCTGGAAGAAATCCTGGATCTGGCTCGGGTGGTTATTATCGTTTTTGATCCGTCGCAGGTTCTGAAATTCAAAAGTCACTGGTCCAGCACCCTACTGGATCAGTTCTGCCAAGGTCGTTTGACCCGAACCCTGCATCTGACTACTCAATTCCGGATTGAAGCAGGGCCTGCAATCAGACATTGGCTTGATGCGCTGACAAAGGGCCACCTCTTGCCCCGCCCCCGGGATCAGAAGTTTGACCTACGCGTCTATGACGACTGCGCAAAGCTTTACGAAGATCTGCAGGCTCGCAACCGGGAAGTCGGTCTCTGCCGACTGCTATCGACCTACGACTATCCCTACTGTTTAGACGGCAAAGACCATTTCATTGAAGAAGGAGATTTCCGCCTGCGCTGGGACCGCTCCAAGCCAGAAGAGAAACTGCCTTGGGCAGAGCGCCCGGACACCATTGATGAAGTCGGCTCCGTTTATACCATTCAAGGCTTCGACCTGAATTACGCTGGCGTTATTTTGGGGCCTTCCCTGTCCTACGATGCCACAACCGACAGAATTCGTGTTGATCCGTCGCGTTATGAGGATAGTGCCGCATTTCAGGGACGCGAGGGTATAGCGGCTCCTGATAAAGCGAAACAACATATCATTCTGAACGCTTTGAATGTTCTCCTGACACGCGGGATGAAAGGGCTGTATCTCTATGCGCATGATCCTGCTCTCCGGAAGCGACTTTTAGACAATTGAAGATTTCTGACAGAACAGTTCGCCACCACGTGCGTTCAGTCCTGGTTACCCAATAATGTTTAGCGCTCAAGAATGATTGACTTGCTATTCTTTTGTACGCCGCTCAAATCATGCAAGGAGATCCCGTTATGACGTTCAAGTCCCCATTTGCTCTTGCCGCATTTTTTAGTGCGTTCTTTCTTTGTTACAGCGCATATGCGGCTGACACTATTGACAAAGGCTCTATCTCGTCAGGTAATGTCGAGATCATTGGGCGTTTTCAGGAGGCCCAACCCTCTGGAATTGCCGCATTACCAGATGGCCGCCTGGTCCTCGGTTTCCCTCGCAGCGTCAAAGATCATTCCGGACCACGTCTGGCCACCTATGCAAACGGACATTTGACCCCTTTCCCAGATGCGGCAACCCAGGATCGCTTTGTTTCCCCCCTGGGCATGACTTTAGACGCGAAAGGCCATCTCTGGGTTCTGGATGAGGGAATGTTGGCTGGACAGGGCACGGTTCCCGGAGCGCAAAAACTGTTCGAGATCGACCCGGGCACCAACAGCGTCTTGAACGTCCTCTCACTTTCTGCGCCAACCCTTTTGCCAGACAGTCACGTTAATGACGTGCGGATTGATCTGACGCATGGTAAAGCAGGCACAGCGTTCATTACCGACACCTCGACCGGTATTCACCCTGCATTGATTGTGGTGGACCTCGCTTCGGGAAGGCAGCGTCGTATTCTGGCTGACACGAAACCTGTGATGCCCGAAACGGGCGTCGTCGCAGTTATGGATGGTCGTGCTACGCGTTATGATGCCAATCATGCCCAGATGCCCCAAGGTGGAGCAAACGGGATCGGTATCAGCCCGGACCAACAGACACTTTACTGGCAGCCACAGACCAGCCGTAGGCTCTATTCAGCCCCAACTTCCGTGCTCTCTGAGCGTACCGCGACAGAAAAGCGGATAGAAGCTTCCGTCCATGATGAAGGCGAAACAGGCATGGGCGATGGTATGGCAACGGGGCCAGATGGCTCGCTTTACATCACTGACGACGAACGTCACGCCATTTTAAGGCATGCCCCGGATGGAACACTCTCCGTAATCGCACATGATCCCCGCATGATCGAGCCTGATGGTCTGACTTACGGAAAGGATGGCCTGTACTCAACAATCGGCCAGTGGGCACGACTGCCAGATTTCCACAATGGGAAAGATATGCAGGAATTACCCTACATCGTAGTTAAAATCACACTTCCACAATAATTATATGAAATAAAATAATAAACCCACGCGTGCATAATCGTGGGTTTATTATTACTTAGAAAATATTCTCTCAGTATGCGACGCTAACTTCACCCAGGAACATACGTCCTGCAGACGGCGTTGCTCGGTTTGAGAAAAGACTCTGGTAATTCAGTCTATTTGCCAGATTGTAGCCATTCATGGAAACTTTCCAATGCTGGTTAAATCGATGGGAAATCATGGCACTGAAATCCAGATTTGCCGGAGCGCGCAAGGTATTGGCTGCATTTAGCCAGACATGCTCACGCCATGTCAGTCCTCCACCCACTGTTAGGTTGTAAGGTTTGTTCGGGAAAGCACTATATGCTGACCAGAGTGTCGCCTGATTATGCGGCACATACTGAACATTCTTGCCGCGGTTCGCCTTGGTGGCAGAATACGTCGTACTACTGTCGTAAAGAGCATAGGTCGCAGAGATATTCCATCCTGGTAGAATGACACCTCCGACAGAAAGCTCCAGGCCCTGATTGCGCTGCCGATCAGAAGAGCCCTGAATTTCGCCGGTCACAGGATCAGCATTCAATGCATTCCCCTTGTCCAGCCGGAACAGCGATGCTGTCAGACCCAAACGGTCATGCAAAATACTGTACTTGGCACCAAGTTCGTAAAGCTGTGCCTTTTCCGGGCTCGCAAAGGAATTGGTTCCTGGCCGGATCGGTACAGACCCATTGGTGACATACATTCCCATAGGGGTCGTCGAATTAGCCCATGTAAAATAATAGGTCTGATGCGCATCCGGCGTGATGACAAGACTTGCATTAGGGTTAAAAACGCCTGTGACATCATGAAAGTGTTGATCGGGGTTTTTAGCGACGTTTCCGCCAGTCAGGTTGTAGCTCGTCTGCCAGCGGTCCCAACGGAAGCCCCCTTTCACAGAAAGCCACTTGGTAAACCAGACCTGATCGAAAAAGAACAGACCAGTATCAAACCCATACCCATTACTATGAGACTTTGCGCCCAGAGATCCCAGAGAAACCAGTCCTCCGGGGTTCAGGTCCCCTGGAACCAGTTCAAGATTACCCACATGCGGATTGGGATTAACAAGGCTCGCATAGGGTTTTGGTTTCAGATAAGTCGACTGTGATCGAACATCATTAACACGCTCAATATCAAACCCAGTCACAATCTGATGCCGAAGAAAGCCAGTATGGAAGTCCGCAACCATCGAGCCGACATTCTGTACCGACCAACTCGTCTGTTCATATGGCAACGGCGCCATGTATGTTCCTGCTCCGGTGCCATTTCCCGCCCCGCTAGGACCAGAGCGCGCAACAAGAGCCTTTGATGCATCTCCATTGAAGTAATTATTCACGCAAGTCGTGTCACAGGTCGCTTTCGAGGCTGCAAACGAGCGGAAATATTCTCCTCCCCGCAAATCATCGTAAAACGTGATGTGTTTGTTCAGCTTAAAGCTGAAGCGTGCGGTTTCCATGTTGGCATTTGTGGCGTTCTGATCGTTATCGGTGCCGTACCAGTTCGTACGACGGATGCCATATTCCGTGATGGGCTGGCCATATTTCGCTCCCGGTTTCGTAACGACGGGAACACCGAAATCAGGAACAGAATTTTCCTGCTGATGCATGTATTGAAGAACCAGCGTCGTTCTTTTTCCAATACCGAATGCAAGGGACGGAGCAACACCCCAGCGATGGGAGAAGATATAATCCCGCCCTACAACGTTATGTTCATCCCCCATCCCAGTAATCCGGAAAGCAGTAGAATCATTGATTTTCTGGTTCATATCCAGGGTGCCACGGTAATAACTTCCTGACCCTCCGGAAAAATCAGCCGAGTAATGATTTTTCAAGCCAGGCGTCTTGGTCACCATATTAATCGCGCCGCCTGTCGTCCCATTTCCGAAGACTTCGGAAGATGGCCCCTTGATGACAGACACACTTTCAAAGTTGAATGAATCACGCGAATAAACGCCGAAATCTCTCAGGCCATCTTCGTAAATATCATTCTGTGCCTGAAATCCACGGATCAGAAACTGATCCCCGTTCATTCCACCAGCACCCTCACCGATGGACGTAGTCACGCCCGGCACATTCCTCAGAGCCTCATCCAGAGATTTGACATTCTGCTGCTGCATCAGAGCTTGCGGCACAACATTGATGTTCTGCGGCGTATGCATCACATCCTGCGGCATGCGGGAGAGCCCAAGAGCCTGATGCATGGTGTTAAAACCATGTCCCTGCACTGTCAGATGTTCGACATCTGACCCTTCAATATCCGCAGTCTCCTTTGAATGCCGCGTTGATGTGTCAGGTTTTCGATCTGGCTTTTGACCGTGTGTCTCAGGCGCTGCGGCATAACCCTGCGAAGACATTAAAAGAGTACCAGCAATGGAAAGAGACGTGATGTGCGTACGCAATGAATTTGTCACCAAAAACCTCTTTTATGTGAGCTGATGTTTCACAACATGACACCCATATAGTTTTAGTGATAATCATTCGCAACAAAAATTTTTATAGCCAGAATTGTACTGGATTTTCCCTAGGTTCAACTACGCTATCGGGATGTGCCCCTCACGCAGAGGTCTTCACAATCTCTTCATCTCTGATGATCCAAAAGACACTTCAAATGACGAAAATTGATTGACTACCATGCCGACGTAGTAGCGTTTGAAAAGGAATGTGATAGATTTGCTCTCTCGTTTTTCAAACGCAGAAAGCTCTGACATTGACCATGAGATATATTCGGCTGCGTTTTTTCATCCCATATTTTTCTTTACTTGCAAGTGAAGGATGTTCCTTTCAGGGAGCCCCCTCTTTTCCTGTAGCCGGTGCATACTTTCCAGGATGGATGGTCTGTGGGCTTATTGGTGTGGCAGTCGCTGTGGGATTGCGAGTGGTATTTCTTCTAACCGGAATTGATGCCAACCTCAGCTTTCGGCTTTTTACTTATATGGCTCTGGGCGTCATCGCTGCGCTGACGGTGTGGACGCTGGTGTTTGGTCCCTGATGATGCAGCGCACTCGTATCTCTCATACAAAGCCAATTGGTATCATCATTGCAGTTCTCTGTGTGAGCGCGGCTCTTTTGTTTGGCATCCATGTCTCACATGAAGACAGCACTCACCCTTCCTCCGACAGCGCGAGCATTGATGCAGAAGTGGTCCATATCGCCTCTACAGTTGGCGGCCGGTTGAAGGACTTGCGCGTTTCCGTCAATCAGCATGTCCATAAAGGCGAAGTCCTTTATCAGCTCGATCCGGAACCTTACGAACTGATCGTCCGACAGGCTCAGGCCAATCTGGATCTCGCCAATGCGGAAGTTGAAAACCAGACACGCCTACTCAGTATCAAGACATCGAACGCAGCTACAGCGGAAGATCAGGTCGTTCGTGCCAGAACCAACCGCGATCTGGCCGCACGTACAGTTGAGCGACTAAAACCACTTGCTGGACAATCTTATATTCCATGGCAGCAGTATGATCAGGCCCGTGTCGCATTGCATGACGCTGAAGTCTCACTTTCGCAGTCACAAAATCAATCAACTGCGGCAACAACGGCAATTGGAAATCTGAAAAGCTCTCTTGCTGCACGGGATGCTAGCCAGGCAGCTCTCGATCATGCCAGATACGAACTTCGTCAGACCGTCGTGAGTGCCCCAACCGATGGGTATGTTACCAGCCTACGCGTCAAAGAAGGCGAAGTTCTCGCGCCATCCCAGGTTCTTTTCACGCTGATTTCCGATGATGAATGGTACGCGACTGCCAACATTCGCGAAATCAATCTTTCTTCCGTGCAGATTAATGACTGTGTGACCGTTTATTCCATGATTGATCGACATATTCCCCTACGAGGACATGTCGAGAGTATTGGCTGGGGTGTTCTATCCGTAGACTCTGCTGGTATTGCCCGATCGTTACCTGTCGTCCCGCGTCAGATGGACTGGGTTCACGTCGCCCAGCGCTTCCCGGTCCGTATCAGGTTGGAAAAAACAAATCCACATCTTCTAAGGCTCGGCGCTACAGCGACTGTGGAGATCCGGCATGGCGCAGCCTGTCCCTGATACGGCGGCGAGCGCGCCCTCTCCCCTTCCTAACGCACAGATGATGCCAGGACTGGCCATGGCCCGGATCTGGCGACTAATCTGCGATCAATCGCCTGGGCGCCTTGGATATGCCCTTCGTATGGCCGCAGCCTGCACGACGACCGTTCTGATTGGAGAAATCTGGCAGGTACCCGAACTGGCAGTTCCGGCTCTCGTAACAATGGCACTCTGGCAGAAAGACCGCGTCACCAATGCAGTAGCCGGGATCGCCGTCAATGTGCTCATCCTCGTCCTGCTTCTGGTCATCTACGGTCTGGTCCGCGTGACGCTTGATCATCCCATGGGACTGGTAATCGTTATTGCCCTGTTGTCATTCAGTTTCTTTTTCCTGGGGTCAGCCAGCAAACTCAAACCCGTAGCCTATATGCTGGGTCTGATTACAGTTTACGGATTGGTGGCGATCGATCAGGTTCCCGTAGGGGAAATCGTAACACGCGCACTCCTTTATACGGATCTGTTTCTGGCCATCCCCGGGGCTGTCATGATCGTACTGGGCCTTCTGATTTGCCCATCCCCAAAAAAAATCCTTACAGACGACATCGCTGCCCGGCTCCGCGTGGCCGCCTCTCTTCTTCAGACCCCTGGCCTCCAGACACGTGAACGGGCTACTGCTCTGCTTAGAGACGGTACGACAGGGATGATGAAGTCTGCCAGAATGGCTGCACTTGAAAAAATCTGGTCTACCCATGATCTGGCTTGCCTGAAACAGGCTGCCAGCAACAGTTTTGCCATTCTGGCACTTGCCGATCATGCGAGCCGAACATCCCTGAGAGAAGAACCGTCCAGTCGTCTTGTAAAAACTCTTGAAAGCATGGCGGATATTTTTTCAGACGGCGATTATCCTACAGATATTCAAAGACCTGTCATAAAGCCCGAGCAACCCATTCTAGAAGCGATGGCCAATCTTCTGCCGAATTTTACAACCCCATCTGCCGCTTACAATGAAACGCCATCCAAGCCGAAAAAATCCGGCTTTTTTACAGAAGATGCCTTTAGCAACCCTGACCATGTCCGTTTCGCAGTCAAAGGAACCGCTGCGGTGATGCTAAGCTATCTGACCTTCAAAGTACTGGACTGGCCCGGTATCCATACCTGTATCATCACCTGCTTCATCGTAGCGCTTCCTACAATGGGCGAAATGATTTCAAAGCTCACATTACGAATTACAGGCGCTCTGATGGGAGGAACCCTGGGGATCGTCTCCATCATTGCGATCATGCCACATCTGAATGACATCACCGGCTTTTTGATATTGGTTTTCGTCGTCTCCCTAATTGCCGCGTGGATCAAGACAGGGGACGAACGGATTGCCTATGCTGGTTTTCAGATAGGTCTGGCCTTTTATCTAACGGATTTGAAAGGCTATGGCCCAACCGCTGACATGGCCACCGCACGAGACCGCATTGTCGGTATCATGCTTGGGAATTTTATCACGTATATGATGTTCACCAGTTTCTGGCCTTCGAGTGCCTATGACCATCTCGGGTCGAGCCTCCGGAAGTTGGCAGAGTGCCTGAAGAAGCAAGGTAAGGCGCAAGCCATTCAGGATAAAGTCCAGGCTGCTATCAGCAGTCAGGCAGCATTGGCCGAAAGCGAGCGAACACTTGAGTATGCCATGTCTGAGCCGCTCCATATGCGCGCAGAACAGCCCCGCCTTTGGGCTGCCAGAGAAGCTCTTGATGATACGGCAAATCTCACTGAAGAACTGCTCATCACTTCTGAGAAAACTGATCTTTCCAATCGCATCGCAAGACTGAAACAGATTATCTCATGATCTATTCGCCTCAAATTTTCTTGCAGCTTGTATCGTCTTCCAGACCGCCCTCTAGTCGCCTCTGGTTTTTATTGACGCCGCTACTGTTGTCTGGCTGTGCTACGCAAGCTCTCGATACGGCTCCAGGCCGGCCTGATCGTCCCTGGCAGCCTAATGTCGCAGTGGGAGGAGAATTGGTACCCGGCAAACCAGGTCCGCACACACTGACTGTCCCACCGGGATATAGCCTCCCTTCCAATGAGAAAATTCATGTTCGGCCACCAGCTTCCGAGTTGGGTTTCCAGACTGGACATGCTTATTCCCTGTCTGAACTGATCGATATTGCGCAGTCCTCCAATCCTGAAACACGGCGCGCTTGGAACCTTGCCCGTGATGCCGCTCTGACTGTCGGCATCACAAAGAGCACCTATCTTCCCCGCCTGACAGCAACTGTCGTCGGCGGCTACAATCATAGCCGTAATGATGGGGCCAACCCCTCCATCAATAATGGTGGGGTTGCAGGAGACGTTATCAATTCAGGTCTGAACAGTGCCTTGGGAGGTATCCGCAATAGCAGATCAGGAGCGGGCGAAATTCAGACCCTTGGTCTAGAATGGCTTTTGTTCGACTTCGGAAAACGTGAAGCGATCATCGCAGCCACAGAGCAGGCACAGATTGCGACCAATATCCTCTTCACCGCAGCCCACCAGAAAATCATCTATAATGTTACGACCGCCTATTATACGCATGCTGCTGCACAAAACCGCGTTGCTCTGCTGCACAAAGCACAAGATAATGCCCGCTTCGTTGAAGCAGCCGCGATTGCCAGGTTACATCAGGGTCAGGGAACTATTGTCGATGTTACCCAGGCGCGCCAGGCAACAGCTCAAACTGAGCTCAGACTTGTTCAAGCAGAAGGCGACGAGCAGAATACTGCACTGGCGCTTCTGAATGCTATCGGGCTTTCGCCCAACACAAAACTTGAGACGCTGGATATTTCCGGGCGCCCTCTGGGTCTGAACGATATTCGACTAACGGATGCCCTCGTCCAGCAGGCTGTTTCACGTCGCCCAGATGTTTTGGCAGCATATGCTCATGCAAAAGCCGCCAAAAGCAGAGTTCAGGCCGCCAAAAGGGAGTTCCTTCCGAAAATCTTTATGACCGGGAACGTCGCCTATACCACAGGCCGACTTGCACTTTCCTCTGTACCAGGCGTTGGAAGCGAAGCACCTCCCACCCTCAACCTCTCAAGTAATGCATTCAGCAGCCTGATCCTGGGTGGAATTACCGTACCCATTTTTGATGGTGGGACACGAATGGCTCTCCTCAAGCAGGCAGAAGACCAATCAGACAGTGCGGAAGCCACAGTACAACAGACAATCGATAGCTCGGTGAAGCAGATCGTGGCTGCGGAAAATGCACTGCATACCAGCCTAAGTGCCTATGCTGCATCCGACAAGCTCGAGACGGCTGCAATGACGGGTTTCAAGGCATCCACAGCAGCATATCAGAGTGGCGTAGGATCAATGACCCAAGTCAGCATCTCGCAAAATGCTTATTTGGATGCGATGCTTAGTCACTCGGATGCGTATTATGCAGCCTTGATCGCAGCGGCCAGCCTTGCTTTTGGGACCGGATCCTTGAGTCAAAATGAAGGACTGTAGACTGCGTCCGGTATCTGCCTAAGCAAAGCGAGCAGCCCCGGACCTCAATGGAAATACACGATGTGATTTCAAAATTATTTCTTGATGACATTCTTTAGAGAATAAATTTCTTATTTTTCTTTAACGATACAGATATTATAAGATATATTAAAACAAGATAATAATAGTAATTGAGAAAATAAAAATAAGTTAAAAATAATTTTTTTTAGAAATTTCTCAACTAGAGATAATTTTTATCAACAAGAAATATGAATATATTATTTTATAATAAATATCTCGGAAACGTTACCAGTAACAAAATGAAAAATCACCATCGCGTTATTCCAAACAAAAAATATTCATTTCTGTTATTCGTGAAAATTTTGAATGAAGAGGCACACGCATATCAAATTATGTCTTCAGGAGAAGGCCATTGGAAAAAATAGCTGATTCCGGCCCTGTTCAAATCTTTCTTTCGCGTAGAAAGCTTCTGGCTTTTTCCGGTGCCTGCCTAACAATCGCAGCAATTGGAACCCCATCGAAAGGATCTACTCAGGACGTTGTGGCATCAAATCGCGATAGCATTTCGGATTTTATGCAGCTTTCCGCTTTTGCCACCGGTCACAAAAATCTGGATCTCAATATCGGATCAGCACTTCTCTTGGCATTTGAAGCTCAGAAGCATGATTTTTCTGCTCAAATAAAGGCTCTTCGCGAACATATTACTAAAAATAATTATCAGGATGTCGAAGCACTGGATGCAGCCATGAAAGATGACCCCCTGCATCCCACACTCCTCCAGATTATCCGGGCGTGGTATTCAGGTGTCATCGAAGACGGAACAAACGCTAAAGTTTACGCTTTCGAAAAAGCACTCATGTATCAACCGTCCCGCGATGTCGTGGTCATTCCGACATATGCTCATAACGGGCCCAATTACTGGGTCTCAGAACCCGCATCCGTCGATGTCATGCCGGCATTTTAAGGACTTTATTCCGTGATTATGCGATATTTTCGCCCTCTGTCCGCCACAGCCATGACAACCGTTCTGCTTCTCGCAGGCACGAACGTACGGGCGCAACCGACAGAACCAACACCTGCTTCAGCCCATCGCCCCTCCATCAGCCGCGGTCATTATCTGGCAATTGCCGCTGATTGTGCGGCCTGCCATACCAATGGGCGGGGCGGTCAGTTTCTTGCTGGCGGCTATGCCATTTCTTCTCCAATGGGAAATATCTATTCAACCAATATTACGCCGTCGAAGACGCACGGTATCGGAAACTATACACTGGAGCAGTTTTCTAAGGCTCTCCGGCACGGTATTCGCGCCGATGGCGCGCAACTGTATCCCGCCATGCCTTATGACGCTTACAATCGTCTGACGGATGAAGACGTCAAATCGCTCTACGCTTACATCATGACTGAAGTAAAACCCGTAGATGCACCTTCCCCCAAGACGCAACTCCCCTTCCCGTTTTCAATTCGTGCATCACTCGGTATTTGGAAAATTGCGGCAAGGATCGAAGGCAAACCCTATGTCTTTGATCATACGCACAATGACGACTGGAACCGTGGTCGGTATCTGGTCGATGAGCTCGCCCATTGTGGAGAATGTCACACACCGCGTAACTTTCTTCTAGCACCCAATCAGTCCGCTTATCTTGCTGGTGCGGACATAGGATCATGGCGTGCGCCAAATATTACCAATGACCCTCAAAGCGGTATTGGCAGTTGGTCCGACCAAGATCTCTTCCAATATCTGCAGACTGGAAAAACCGCACATGCTCGTGCAGCAGGACCAATGGCAGAAGCAATCGAGCATAGCCTACAATATCTTCCGGATGCCGATATTTCTGCCATAGTTACATATCTGCGTTCGGTTCCAGCAAAGGCAGAAAGCGGTCAAACAGTCGCTAATTTTGAGCATGCCGGCCGCCCATCCAGTTACAGTGTTGCTGACGCTAACTCCCGTCGCAGCAATAGTACTCTGACAAAAACAACCGATGGTGCTGCACTCTACGAGGCTGTGTGCGCCAGTTGCCATCAATCTGACGGTAAAGGGTCCAAAGACGGTTATTATCCGTCCCTCGTAGGAAATACGACGACCGGACAGCTCAATCCAAATGATCTGATCGCCAGTATTCTTTACGGTGTGGACCGCACAACGGATAACCACGAAATCCTGATGCCGGCTTTTGGTCCAGACTCTCTCGTACAGCCCCTGACAGATGAGCAGATCGCCACAATCGCGGACTACGTTTTAAGTCACTTTGGCAATGCCCAGGCCACGGTCTCGGCAGATGCGGTCAAACAGGTGCGAGCGGGCGGAAAGCAGGTTCCTCTCGCCAAGCTCGCCAGCCCGGGCGTGATGCTGCTTCTCGGAGCTGGTGGCATCCTGGGAGCCATTCTGGTGGTAGGCGGCCTCTGGTGGCTGATCAGCCGTCGCAAAAAGCGTTCCGCTTAATAAGATTCAAAGGTCAAAATCATGTCTAATGAAACGCTTTCGGCTGATGTCGTCATCATTGGAGCAGGAATCTGCGGCTCCCTGCTCGCCCACAAACTCGTCCGCAACGGACTTTCTGTGCTGCTCCTGGATGCAGGTCCCCGCCGGGACCGCTCCCAGATCGTAGAAAACTGGCGGAACATGCCGCCTGACAACAAGTCCCAGTATGATTATGCAACACCTTACCCCAGCGTACCTTGGGCCCCGCATACCAACTACTTCCCAGACAATAACTACCTGATTGTCAAAGGCCCGGACCGGACGGCTTACAAACAGGGAATCATCAAAGGCGTCGGGGGTACAACCTGGCACTGGGCGGCTTCAAGCTGGCGGTACCTGCCCAACGATTTCAAGCTGCATTCCACATATGGCGTGGGCCGCGATTACGCCATGAGCTACGACGAACTTGAGCCTTACTATTACGAGGCTGAGTGCGAAATGGGCGTGATGGGACCAAACGGCGAAGAGATTACACCGTCTGCGCCTCGCAGAAATCCATGGCCGATGACCTCCATGCCTTACGGATATGGAGACCGCACTTTCACGGAGATCGTCAGCAAGCTCGGTTTCTCAAACACTCCTGTTCCGCAGGCACGGAACAGCCGTCCTTATGATGGCCGACCACAATGCTGTGGTAACAACAACTGCATGCCAATCTGCCCGATTGGCGCGATGTACAATGGCGTATACGCGGCAATAAAAGCGGAAAAGCTGGGCGCAAAAATTATTCCCAATGCTGTCGTCTACGCGATGGAAACAGATGCAAAAAACCGCATCACAGCGATTAGCTTCTATGATCCCGACAAGCAGTCCCATCGCGTCGTTGCAAAAACATTCGTGATCGCCGCAAACGGGATCGAAACACCGAAATTGCTGCTTCTGGCGGCAAATGATCGAAACCCTCATGGGATTGCCAACTCATCAGACCTTGTTGGCCGGAACATGATGGACCATCCGGGCATCGGCATGAGCTTCCAGTCTGCGGAACCCATCTGGGCTGGTGGAGGCTCAGTCCAGATGAGTTCCATCACCAACTTCCGTGATGGCGACTTCCGCTCGGAGTATGCTGCCACGCAGATCGGCTACAACAATACGGCCCAGAACTCCCGCGCCGGCATGAAAGCCCTGTCCATGGGGTTGGTTGGCAAGAAGCTGGATGAAGAAATCCGCCGTCGCACGGCGCATGGTGTGGACATTTATGCCAACCATGAAGTTCTCCCGGACCCCAATAACCGCCTGGTTCTTTCCAAAGACCATAAGGATGCTCTCGGTATTCCACATCCTGAAGTCACCTACGATGTTGGGGAGTATGTTCGGAAGTCAGCTGCCATCTCACGACAACGCCTGATGGATATCGCCAAAGCCATGGGCGGTACGGAAATCGAGATGACTCCGTACTTTACGCCCAACAACCACATCACCGGTGGCACTATCATGGGCCACGATCCACGGGATTCAGTGGTCGATGAATGGCTCCGGACCCATGATCATTCCAATCTGTTCCTTGCAACAGGCGCGACCATGGCAGCGTCCGGTACGGTCAATTCAACGTTAACAATGGCCGCACTGTCATTACGCGCGGCAGATGCCATTCTCAATGACCTGAAACAGGGGTAAGTCTTTTGAACACAGTGTTTCAACGCCACGCTATTGGCGCTTTTCTAAGTATTTTCATCGTATCAGCAAGTCTGACTGGTCTCGCATCAGCAAAGGATTTGACCGTGAATCTGGAAACATCCAATACTCTCATCGACCAAGCCAAGAAACTGGCAACTGCCAGTCATAACCGCGTCGCCATCGCTATTGTCGATGCCGGCGGAAATCTTGTCTCTTTTCAAAAAATGGATGGCACACAACTTGGAAGCATCGAACTGGCCATCCGTAAGGCCAAGACAGCCCTTTCCTTCGCCCGCCCGACTGCTGACATGGAACATGCCCTCAATAATGGGAATTACATGATCAGCACGCTCCCCAATGCTCTGCCCGCGGGTGGAGGATACCCGATCATGGTGAACAATGAACTTGTGGGGGCTCTTGGCCTCAGCGGTGGTGAAGGCGAAACTGACGCTCATCTGGCTCAGTCCGCAGTCACTGCATTTCTGCAGACCTCAAAGGCAAAGACCACGGAATGAAAACCCGACGTCACATGCACAGGAAAAAACTGGCTGTTTTTTTCCTGTGTGCGGTTTTCGGGAGTGTTGGCTCCAGCCGTCATGCGTTCGCACAGAGCGAAACGTCTCAAAACCTCTCTACGCCTGACTCTTACAAATCCCGCGCTTTCGCGATGGAAGGCGTCGGCACATTCGCAGTGGGGCCGTTGGTCCCATCTCTGTACGGAAACCCTCATCTCTTCGGAGACTGGGGAGGTGCACAGACATGGCTGACCAAACACGGCATGTATCTGAACGTCGCCCTTAACGAAGAATATATGGCCAATGTTACAGGTGGCCGGACACGGGATAATGTTCTTGCAGGTCAGGTCGCTGCAGAGCTGGACGTAGACTGGCAACAGCTTGCGGGAATCAAGGGTCTTTGGACTCATCTTCTCGTGATTAACGGTCATGGGCGAAGCTTCAGCCATACGCTTGGGGATTCAGTCACCAACCCGGAACAGATCTATGGCGCCCGCGGCAATGTCGTGGCTCATCTTGTTTCCATGTATGCAGATAAATCGTTCCTGAATGACCGTATCATCCTGTCATTGGGTGATATTCCAACAGGTAGTTTCTTTGCTTTCGATTATGTTGCCTGCTCTTTCATGAACGTCTCTGTTTGCAGTAACTTCGCGCCCGGGAAATATGTTCCAGGCGGTCGTGACTGGCCCTCAGGCAATCTTGGCGGTGTACTGCGTCTCCGACCGACCGAAGAAACTTACATTATGGGCGGTGTTTTCGCGGTTTCTCCGCATAGTTACAATGGCGGGATATCCGGCTGGGCTTTGGCACAGAGTGGTCTGGGAAAAGTCTCTTCACAGATTGAAATCGGCTGGATGCCATCTTTTGGCAAAAACAAGCTCCGAGGAAATTACAAGATTGGTGCCTGGTACGACAACTCCCGTTATCCCAACCTCTATGAGGACATCAACGGAAATTCGTTTCAGGCTACAGGGCTGGAACGCCGCTATGAAGCTGGAATGACATCTGCCTGGTTCATGTTCGACCAGATGCTGGTTCGCAACGGACCTGGCATCACGGACGGTCTCATTCTGCTTGGAGGTGTGGGATATGCGCAAGGCAATCTCGTCGCCATGCGAGACCATGAATGGATCGGCGCGGTCGAAAGTGGAACGCCCTGGCACCGCAGTGGCGATCAGGCAGGTATCATGTTTCAACACATGGACATGAGCCGCACCGTTTCCCTCCAGCAGGAATCCTCTCTGGCTCTTGGGCTTCCTTTTCTGGCTAATCAGTGGGGCCCTGTCTATGGGGTACAGAATTGGGAAAATGTCTACGAGGCATTTTACAGCACCCATATCATGCGCGGCACAACCTTACAGGCCGACTTTCAGTATCTTCAACGCCCGGGAGCTACAACGACATTCAAAGATGCGGCGGTTATTGGTGGGCAGTTAACATCAAATTTCTAAACTATCGTTAGGCTCAGGACTCATAACCAGAATATAATGGTTGCGGCGAGGCAGATGGCTGAGAAGGAGACGCTCGGGCATTTGTCGTAGTGGGTTGTGACCCGCCGCCAGTCCTTGAACCTTCCGAATATAATTTCGATGCGGCTACATCTTTTGTATTTTCTCGTGTCATATTTGACCGACTGTCCGCGAGATTTCCATCCCAGGATGCAAAGCCTGATCCCTTTTTTCTCTATGGCACTCCTGAACCAGCCAGCATCATAATCCTGGTCTCCCGGCATCCATTGTGCAGTAGGAAGGCTGTCTAGGACCTTTTATGCCTTGAATAACGGAACGGACTGCATGGCTGTGTATGATGAGCGTGATGCAGTCTGTCTTTTCCGATACCGCCTGGTCCGTATGGGAGCCATTAATCTAGGAAGTCCATCCGAAGGGGAAGACGCCACAAAAAAACCTCGACGGACGATTTTCGCGATTTTCTGAGGACATCAGAATGACACGAAATAGCGCGCCCTTCCGCCAGGGTTTGGTCCCTGGTGGGTTGCTGCACAGTTGTTCATTCGATGGTCGAAACTCGGAGTATGGCAGCGCCTCTTTGAAAAGGTCAAAGACAGGGATCAGGCTCTCCTCATGATCTTTCTCGAGGGTACGACGATCCGTGCCCATCACAAGGCGGTCGAGGCCGCCAAAAAGGACGATAAAGAGGGTGCCTCAGGCGCTTGGCCGCTCATGTGGAGGCTTTGGCACGAAGGTCTGGTAGCTACAGATGACATGGCAGGGCACTGTCCTTCACGCTGTCGCCCAGCCAAACCCATCAGCCTATGTCGTCTGTGACCATGGGTATGCATCGCATAAATTCCGTGAATATCTCTGGAACCTAGGATCTCGCCCTGTCATTCCACCAAGGAAGAATGATCCAGAAGTCGCCTGTCCCAGATGGGCTTACAAACAACGGCATCTGGTCGAAAATTTGTGGATAAGGCTTAAGGAGTGGCGGGCGGTCGCGATCCGATATGAGAAAACCGCCGCATCTTTTATCCACGTCATCCTCATCGCTGCTACAGCAGACCATATCAAGGCCTAACAGGCCCTAGCAAGGCACCGGTATAATCACTGATCTGTCCCGCAGTCATGAAAAAACTCAGCGGTCGTCCGTTCTGATCGGTGAACGCATTACAGCTTCGTGTTCATGTCGCCCTTTGTCCGTTCAATAAGTCGGTCTTGTTCTTCACGAATAGCAAAATAAACCGTATTTCTAAACCAACGATGAAGAGGATCAGCATCTACACGAGGGTGCCAAGCCTGAAACGCGCGAACAGGAGGAAGCTTAAAAGGGAAAGAAAAAGTCTTCAAACCCAATGAAGCCAGTGGTAGCCGATCAGTCACAATTTCCGGCAAAGGAAGTATAACATCAGCCTCCTTCATGGATTCAATAAGAGAGTAATACGTTGGAACTACCAAAGCAATTCTACGAGATAACCCGTATCTCTCCTTTAAAACGGTATCAATAGGACCATTCTGCTTCCCTTTTCGTGATACGCTAACATGATCATACTTTACTAATTCCTTGGGCGTAATTTCTTTTTCGAATATTGGATGATTTTTTCTAACCAGAGCATTGAAATTCGTTTCAAAAAGAGTTTTTCGCATAATTTCAGGACGAAGATCATCTGTAGCTCCAATATAAAGATCTATCCTGTTTCCCCTTAGGGATTCACTGGCCGTTTCCTCGGACTCAGGCGAAAAAACAATTCGACAATCCGGGCAGTCCTGACGGAGCGCCAGAAGAATAACCCGCCCAAATGCCCCAACAACAAGATCATTGGCACGAATAGTAAATAATGGTGCCATTCCTCTAAGATTGAGAGTTGCCCCTTCACTTAACAGATCGTCCGCTTCACGCACCAAAACCTGAACTCTGTCGCGGATACGGTTCGCAAAGGCTGTCGCAACCATCCTGCGACCTGACATAACGAGGATTGGATCGCCGAAAACAGCTCTGAGTTTGGCCAAGTGCCGGCTCATGGCAGGCTCGCTGACTTTAAGCCGTCGCGCAGCAAGAGAAACGCTCTGTTCCTCCACCAGAACCTGAAGATAACGCAAAAGATCCAGATCATAGCGACGCCCGAGCGACTGCTTTTCCGACATGGCATTTTCCTTCCTTCAGGTAACAGCAAACATTCCCGTGACCATAAACAGGAACGATGAAGTCCAACATACAGAAATGAAAGGCTTCTCAGACATCCTTCCAAAAAGTGAAATCCTAACCTGTTCGAAGTGAGGGTTTTCTCCTCAAAGAGTTACCCCGATAGATGCACTCAGACACCAAGAGAGCAGCTGATGGCATCACCTTCACAAACCGCAGCGCTACCCGCGCAACCGTCCTACATGCCCCCCTTCGGGATACGCACTCTGATCGGGTGTCTTGGTATGTTGCTGGCTGTGCATGTCGCAGGGTTCAACGAACACATCACCGAAATCGGCCTGTCGGACATCCGCGGTGCCATGCATATCGGCCGTGATGAAGGCACGTGGTTCATCTCGACCTACGAAGCCTTCAACATTGCCGCCATGGCCTTCACGCCATGGTTCTACATGACGTTCTCAATCTACCGCTTTTCGATCTTCATGACGGCAGTTCTGGCTCTTCTGTCTATTCCCCTGCCCTTCATGCCGGACATGGTTTCCCTGTGCTTTCTGCGTGCAGCACAGGGCCTCAGTGCGGGATGTCTGCCACCCGTCCTCATGACCGTGATGCTTAAATATCTGCCACCTCCCATCAAGGTGTTTGGTGTGGGCGGCTACGCCATGAGTGCGACATTTGGCCCCAATCTTGGTGGTCCGCTGGAAGCCCTGTGGTTTGAGCACTTCGGCTGGCACTGGCTGTACTGGGAAGTCATTCCCCTGAGCGCCATTGCCATCGCCATGATGGCTTACGGCCTTCCCAGAGACCCGGTGCATCTCGAACGGTTCATGAAGTTCAACTGGCGTGGCTTCTTCATCGGTGTGCCGTCCATTCTCTGCGTGGTCACAGTGCTTTATCAGGGCGACCGCCTGGACTGGTTCCGCTCTCCGATTATTTCCCATCTGACGTTTTGGGGTGGGGCACTGTTTGTGGGCTTCCTGTTCCACGAGTGGCACCATCACAGCCCGTTTTTCCGGCTTCAGTACTGGAAGAACCGGAACATTGCGATGGCCATGCTTACCCTTGTGGGCGTTCTGGTCATCTGCAGTCTGATGATACAAATTCCGTCCACGTATCTGGCAGAAGTGCGTGGATACCGGCCGTCCCAGACAGCTCCTATCGCGCTGATGGTGGCCCTGCCACAGCTCATCATGCTCCCGTTGACGGCGGCCCTCTGCAACATGCGTTCGGTGGACTGCCGCTATCTGCTTGGTATTGGCATGAGCTGCCTTGGGCTGGCGGCGTTTCTAGGAACCTGGCTCACACCCGACTGGGTGCGGGATAATTTCTATCTTCTGCAGGGCCTACAGGTCGTAGGGCAGCCCATGGTAGTCATTCCCGTCTTGGTATTGGCAACGATGTCCCTCGGACCGGCGGACGGCCCATTTATTTCCGGCATGGTGAACATGCTCAAGGGGATGGCCAGCGCAGTTGGCGCGGCCCTGTTCGAGATACTGCTCAGACGCCGTGAGCAGTATCATTCCAACATGCTCCTGGACCGCTCCGGCAATAACGCGACGTCCCTGTCCAGCATGGGAAACCCGATTGAGAGCGCGATCCAGAATACGTCCCCGGATACGGCGCATGTTTCCCACAACGCATTGGAAATCTTTCATGACTACCTGCACGAACAGTCTGTGGTGTTGGCTTTGGCCGATATCTATCTGGTCGTTGCCGTGCTGTGTGCAGGTTACGTCGTTCTGAATTTTATTCTTCCAAAACGCGTCTACCCGCCCGGCAAAGGCCCGGCCCCCAAGCCTGCTCCCGCCCCTGTCTCCACTCCTGTTCCGGCGGCTCCCCTTTCCGCCCCCGCACATTAAGATCCGGATCTCTCAGACATGATTTATGGAAAGCCTCTTCTTCTCGCCGGCTGTGCCGTCGTGGTTCTGACCGGACTGGCCTGGAGTGCCGATCGTTTCTTCGTGGGTGACGGCGTTCATCAGAAGACCAATGACGCATATGTCACGGCTGACTTCACGACCGTTGCCCCCAAAGTCTCGGGCCGAATCGACCGCGTTCTGGCAGAAGACAACGAAACCGTTCACGCTGGCGAAGAACTCGCCCACATCGAAGACGATGACTATCGCGCAGCCCTCGCCGCCGCCAAAGGTGACGTGGTGGCCGCAGAAGGCGATGTGACCAACCTTCAGGCCATGCTGGCCCGTCAGGACAGCCTGATTGCCGCAGCATCCGATACCGTCAAAGCCGACGAAGCCAGTCTGGCCTTCGCGCAACAGAACGCCACCCGCTATCATAATCTTTCAGCGGGGGGCGCCAGCACGCTTGAGCAACAGCAGGGCGCTGATGCCCATCTCCGGGAAGCCATGGCAGCCCTCGCCCGTGACAAGGCTGGCGTTGACAGTGCCCAACAGCAGATCCCGGTTCTTCAGGCTCAAATCCAGCGGGCGCAGGGTGCTCTGCTCAAAGCACAAAGCGCCGAACATCAGGCCGAGCTGAACCTGTCCTATTGCACCATTCCCGCCCCGGTGGACGGCATTGTCGGTGAGCGCGGTGTTCGTATCGGCGCGTATGTCCACCCGGGCTCAGGTCTGCTGGCTGTCGTGCCCGTTCAGAAAGCGTATGTGCTGGCCAATTTTCAGGAAACCCAACTCACCAAAATGCAGACAGGCCAGCGGGCCACCATCTGGGTCGATACTTTCCCCGGCCATCCGCTCCATGCCCATGTGGACAGTCTGGCCCCTGCAACCGGCGTGGCCTTCGCTGCGATCCAGCCGGACAATGCGACAGGCAACTTCACAAAGGTGGTCCAGCGTGTGCCGGTCAAGCTGACATTCGATGCCGGGCAGCCTCTGGCGGCCAAGGTTCGCGTCGGCATGTCTGTTGAAGCGGAAGTGGATACGGCCTCACAGCCGGAAGGACCACATGCCCGCGACAACCGTTACGTCTGGCAGTGAGACAGTCCATGCGCTTTTCCCTATCGCCACGAATAGCCGCTCTTCTGTCCGTCACAGCACTGAGCGCCTGTACGGTCGGACCGGACTATCATAAGCCGACTGACAAATCGCCTGCGCACTATCATGAGAGTGTCGCCCCAGCGACAGACCACCCAACCGAAGCCGCACTCGATCCACAATGGTGGCACCTCTACAACGATCCGGTGCTGACGCAACTGGAAGCAGAGGTTGTCCGGAGCAATCTGGACCTGCGGACGGCGGCTCTAAACCTTGCTGAAAGCCAGGCAGAAAGACGCATTGCCAGTGCCGCGCAGATGCCCCGGCTAGATGGAGCCGCATCCTATGCGCGCGAGCGCGCCAGCACCAACGGTATCCTCGGCCTTCTGGGAACGACTGAACAGGCCAGTCCCGGGGATGTTGCCAGCGGAGCGCAGGGCTTCGGACCTGCGGCAGCTGATGGCGCCAAGGGCAATCCCGCCTTTAATCTCCCACAATATGGGCTGAGCGCGTCCTGGGAAGTCGATTTCTGGGGGCATGTTCGCCGGCAGGTTGAAGCCGCTACGGCAGCCATGCATGCCACGGAAGACATGCAGCGCAATGTGCTTGTTTCCCTGATGGCGGAAACAGCCCAGAATTATATCGCGCTCAGGAATATTCAGGCCCAGATCGCCATCACGCAGCAGAGCATCGAGATCGCACGTCATAGCGTTGATCTGACAAATCTCCGCTTTACTCAAGGAACAGCGACCAAACTCGACGTCGCTTATTCCCGCGGGCAGATGCACAGCTTTGAGGCGCGCCTTCCTGTTCTGAAAAGTCAGGAAGTGCATCTCATCAATGCCCTCAGTTTCCTTGTCGCCCGTGAACCCGGCGCTTTGGCCAGCACCCTCGGCAAGCCCGGCGCCATTCCGCCTGTGCCCACAATCATCCCGACCGGCCTGCCCTCACAACTGGCAGACCGCCGACCGGATATCCGTGCAGCACAGGAACGCCTCCATGCCGCGACGGCCAGCATCGGCGTCGCCATTGCAGATTTTTACCCACGTATAACTCTCTCTGGCAGCCTCGATATTCAGGCTCTCCAGTTCAGTGGACTTGGGTCCTGGGCCTCTCGTCAGTATGGCTTTGGCCCGACCATGACTTTGCCTCTCTTTGAAGGGGGACGGCTCACAGGCCAGCTTCATCTTCGTAAAGCCCAGCAGAAAGAAGCGGCGATCGCACTTCAGAAAACAATTCTGCATGCCTGGGAAGAAATCGACGACGCCATGACGGATCTGAGTACCGCTCAGGAACGTCAGAAACGGCTGGAGGAAAGTGTCACCGAGAACGAGACAGCCGTTCACATTGCTCAACTGCAATATAGTCAGGGCGCTGGGGACTTCCTGAATGTTCTGACAGCGCAAAGTGCTCTTTTATCAACCCGAAGCGCACTCTCTGAAGCCCGCGCAAACGTCGCTCAATCCGTAGCCCTTTTATATCGGGCTCTTGGGGGAGGATGGGAGAAAGTGCTTTAAGCCATGACCCTCTGAGCAATCCCAAAGAACAGGATGGAAGACGGGCGATCATTGCTTCCGTCTTCCATTCGTCCATAACGATCAAGATCATTGATCGAACTTGACCCAAGACAATCATATCCTGGATCAATGTAAAATGGTTATTCCCCTTCTCCATCAGGCAGCGTGTAAGCAATAATTTCATCGCTCACATCTGGCGAGTGGCTCATGCCGCCTGCCGAAATCACGACATATTCCTTGCCATTCTTCGGAGAGCGAAACACCAGAGGTGCTGCCGGAGCCCCGGCTGGCAGCCGTGCTTTCCACAGCTCTTTACCCGTCAATGAATTCAACGCTCTTAAATAATAATCCTGCGTCCCCGCGAAAAACAGAACACCTGACGCCGTAGCCGTTGGGCCTCCCAGCGTCGGCAGCCCCATTGGTACAGACATATGAGTCTTCAAACCCATGGGGCCGGTGTCTTTCACCGTTCCAAGAGGAACCTGCCACAATAGCTTCTTCGTATGCAGATCAATGGCGTTCATCGTTCCAAATGGCGGCGTATTACACGGTACAGCCAGTGGCGACTGAAGAATATCAATACGAACACCACGATAAGGGCCTGCCACTTGCGGGCGCAAAGTGCCCATGAAGCCTGGAACCTCATCCATCGAAATTGTGTAATGAGAAGCGTTCTTTTCGTTCACAAGCATCATGCGCAGCGGTACGCGCATGTCATTCACGAACATCAAGCCCCGGGCTTCATCAATAGCGATACCGCCCCAGTTCATCCCACCAAGCAGACTTGGATATTCAATATAGGGCTTCTCGCCAGGTGGCGTAAATGGACCTTCATAAACAGAGTTACGAAACATAATCCGGCAGTAGAGCTGGTCGAACGTGCTTACGCCCCACATTGAATTTTCTGTAAGCGGCTTATTGCCGATACCCGGCATCCCAACAGAAAATGGCTGTGTCTTGGCCAGATGCTCACCTTCCGCCGCACCTTGGAGTGGAACATTTTTCTCGACCACATCTGTCACCGGCTTCCCGGTCCGACGATCAACAACAAAGATATTGCCCGTCTTTGTGGTCTGGATCAGAGCAGGAACTCTCTCACCCTTGGCGTTACTCACATCATAAAGAACAGGCTGGGACGGAATATCATAGTCCCAGACATCATGATGAACCGTCTGGAACACCCATTTTGTCTGCCCAGTTGTAGCATCAACCGCCACGATCGCCGCACCAAACTTCTCCTTCGCTGCATCGCGATCGCCACCCCAATAATCCGGCGGGCCACCACCCGTCGGCAGATAGACCAGGTTCAGATCACGGTCATATGTCGGAATGGTCCAGACATTTGGTGTTTCCAGCGTATAGGTCTTGGAAGGGTCTGTGGCATTGGCGTTATCCGGATCACCAACATCCCATGTCCAGGTCTGAGCCCCCGTTCGCACATCAAATGCCCGCACGGCCCCTGAAGGTTCGCCATGCACAATATCGCGCACCCAGCCACCAATCACCGTCGTATGACCCATGATGACGGGAATACCCGTAGGATGATACCGTTTGCCGTTTTCGACAGGCCCCATGCGGGACTTCAGATCAACAACGCCATTGTTTCCAAACTTCGGGCACAGCTTTCCCGTATGCGCATCAAGAGCAATCAGACGGGCATCGACCGTGTTTACAATGACGCTCTGACGACAGGGCGCCTCCAGATCGACAGATTTTTCCTCGGCTGTCAGCGTCAGATCTTTGTCGGTATCGTAGTACCCTACCCCACGGCAGCTTACATGCTCTGCGGAATGAGCCTGTGGGTCAAACGTCCACAGAGCATGCCCCGTATCGCCCTCAATCGCGGCAACCTTATTTTCCGGGGTGCAGGAATAAAGAACATTCCCAATCTGCTGCGGCGTATTTTCATCAACGCCCGTACCAGTCCCAGTCACGCGGCGCCCTGTGTGATAAACCCAGGCAACTTTTAGATTGCGAACATTCTCAGGCGTAATGGCCGTATACGGCACATAACGTGTTCCATGTGCATTTCGACCGAAATACGCCCAGTCATCCGGAACATCATCACTGGCCACGACATCTTTAGCGCGGGTCGCAACATCGCTCTCATTGTGGATGGCACCATGCGGTGTAAAGGCTTCAAACACCGTAACGAGAAGAGCAAGTACAAGACCCGCACCACCGATAACGCTGCCCTTGCAAGCCCCGGAAGCAACATCTGAAAGTGTTGCCGCTCCCCACAGCCCCAGAACACAGAGCACCGCTGGAACCGTCAGACGAGGCAACAGTGCCCAGTAACCGATTTCCGGCGTATCAACCAACGCCCAAAGCAAAGTGGCGAGAAAAACCGCAACTGTCGCGGACAAAGCCAACCGCTGCCGCAGAAACATGAGAATACCAATGGCAACATACGCCAAACCTGCGGCGCAATAATAAAAAGATCCGCCCAAAAGAATAAGACGGAACCCTCCAGCCAAAAGCGCAAAGCCAACACAGAAGATAATTGCCGCAAACAAAATACGACATGCGGAGCGTATATCAGCGCCGACTTTTCCCGAAATATTATTCTTCACACCCAAAAACTCCGCATGAGCGACCTTCTATCCACCACAATATTTTCTATTTCTGCACCGCAGAACATCCCCTGGATACTCTGGAACAGTGGTTACTGCCTTATGCCGACAGGCCATGCCGAGCGCCAGTGACATAAAAAAAACCAGAGCCCGCAAAGGCTCTGGTTTTTCCGTCTCAGATTTGTGCTTTCAGCTACGCTGTGGTTTCCGGGAGTTGGCAGCAGCCACGCGCTTACCCCATGCGACAAGCGCATCCGTGCAATCCGTGCGATCAAGTTTGCACTCGATCAGAGTTGGACCACGAGTGTTCTTTCTCGCCTTTTCAATAGCTTCCGCCAGCTCTGCGCCCGTCGTAGCCTTCAGGCCCAGACCCGACTTGCCACTTGCCTCACCTGGAACACCGCCATTGAAGACGTTAACAAGTGCGGCGTAATCCCAGTTCTGGATGTAGTTATATGGCCCGTCATGAATCTTGATTTCAATCACATAACCATAGTTGTTGATCAGGAAAATAATGACCGGCAGTTCATACCGAACCATCTGTGCGACTTCCTGAGCCGTAAGCTGGAACGAACCATCACCGACCATCAGAACGTGCTGACGCTCCGGGGAGCCTGCCGCGTTACCGAAAACAGACGGGACGGACCAGCCGATATGCCCCCACTGCATCTCGGATTCAACGCGCGCGCCTTCCGGCAGATGCATACGGGTCGCATTGAACCAGGAATCGCCCGTCTCGGCGAAAAGAGTCGTGTTACCATCCACCAAAGCGTTGATCTGACGCGTCATCTCGTCATTCGTCAGTGGAGCAGACGGTTCAGCCTTTGGCAGAACGACAGGCTCATAGCGTCCGGTCAAAGACGCAGGCTTATGAGGAACCTGTGCCGTGAGAGCCTTCACGAACTCCTTCAGACGAAAGCCCTCAAACGTCTTGCCATTGACCGTTACGCGGTCCGGGTTAACCTCAAGGACGTTCTCACCACGGATCAGATCATTCCAACCCACCGAAGAATAGTCGTTCCAGACAGGTGCGAGCGTAATGATGCCATCTGCACTTTTGACGACCGCTTCAGCACCGGGGCTGCTGACTTCACCCCAGTAAACGCCACGGAAACCCGGGTGCGTCTCAGGGAAGAAGCTTTTGGCCGCACTCATGACTGTAACGGCACAACCCAACTTGTCCGCCAGAGCTACGGTTTCCTCAAGAGCTTCAGCCGCACGAAGCTTACTGCCAACGAGGATAACAACCTTCTCACGCTGCTTGAGGAATTCTTCCGCTTCCTTAAGAGCGGCTTTCAGACTGGCATCGTCCGGAGCCGGATAGGACAGCAGAGAGTCCACCGGGCCAGGGCGAGCACAGGGAGCCGCAGCCACATTGCAGGAAATTTCCAGATAGGCCGGCTTCTTCTCACGAAGAGCCGTGCGGATGACATGATCAATCTTGGCTGGCGCTGATTCAGCATCCGTGATGCTCTCAGCCGCGCAGGTGACGTGCTTTACCATTTCAAGCTGGTAATTATAGTCCGTCGTGCCGATCGTATGATGCAGCACGCGCCCCGAACCATAGTCATTCGTATTGGGAGCACCCGAAATCACGATGACAGGCAGGTTCTCCGCATAAGACCCACCAAGACCGTTCATGGCTGAAATGGCACCCACACTGAACGTCACGATAGCAGCAGCAGCCCCTTTGGCCCGCGCATACCCTTCAGCAGAAAAGCTGCAGTTCAGCTCATTACAGCTATAGATCTGGCGCATGCCGCCATGTTCGAGCAGCTGATCCAGCAGGACGAGGTTGTAATCTCCCGCTACAGCAAAATGGTCTTTCAAACCGATCTGCGTCAGCCGTTCAGCAAGATAATGTCCAACAGTAAAGCTCATCACGATATCCTCTGAGGAATGTCTGACACGACTCTCGGCAGGATACGGAATAAAGTCCAATATATAGTTGAATGCATTTCCATACATGATACATATGGATCATGGACCTGCGCCACTTACGCTATTTCGTCTCCATTGCGGATCACGGGAGTTTTACCCGTGCAGCCGAAGCTCTGCATATCGAACAGCCTCCCCTCAGCCAGCAGATCAAAGCGCTGGAAACAGAACTGGGGCTTTCCCTCTTTCATCGTTCTCGACGGGGTGCCACCTTGACGGAAGGGGGCATACACCTCTTGGCAAAGGCACGGCATATTCTGGAAATGGAACGCGAGTTCTATTTACTGGCAGGCGGGCTGGCACGAGGCGAACAAGGGAGACTACGCCTTGGTATGGCAGGTGCGGTCGCCCTCCTTCCCCTCATTCCGCGCGCTATCCGACTGTTCCGGGAACGCTGGCCAGATATCGTCATCACTTTGGACGAAAGTAATACTCCTGCACTCTGCGAAGCTTTGCATGAACACCGACTAGACATAGCCATTGTCCGTCCGCCAGCGCCGGATCCGCGTATCACCCTTCACCCGCTGTTTGATGAGCCTACGGTTCTGGCCATTCCCAAAGGCCACCCCCTCTCGCAGCAGGACCGTATCCCGCTTTCTGCCGTGGCCAATGAACCTTTCCTGATTTTCAAACGCGAACTTGGGCCCGGTTTTTATGACGCCATCATCGCAGCATGCCAGAAAGCGGGCTTTACACCCCGGTTGGGTCAGTCCACTCCACAGATTGCAGCAACAGTTCCCATGGTGGCAGCCGGGATGGGCGTTTCGATTGTTCCCGCCTATCTGAGTCAAATCCACGCTGAGGGCGCGACATTCCATCCTATCGACGGCCCTATGCCCCGCGCCTCTATCGCCCTGGCCTCCAGCCAGCCTGAACTCTCAGGGCCGAGCGCACGGTTTCACCATCTTCTCAGCGAACTCGCTGGACGAATGCCAACCGCATCACTCCCATCTACACCTGCTTCAGCGCCTTAAACGATCATCACGTGATTTCTCGAACAGAGAATTTTTCCACACATCCTGCTGAAACGTAATTAACGAGGCAGGACCAACGCCTTCAAGTGCGGCGTCGTGAGAAAATTAAATCCTGTACAATCCTAAATGGAGAAGTATTAACCAATTAGTTACCAGATGATTAAGTAAAAAGAAATTGGATAGTCCCAATTTCTCAAAATAAAAAACACCCCTTTGACTAAAAATCAAACAACACAGAAAGTAATCACGTCTCTTTGATAGAGAGCCATCAAGAAGCACACGCACCCTCTAAACCCTTAAAACATATAGGTATTTTATAAAAAATAATTTTTATATATCGAAAACATATGGATAACGCCAGTTTCAGCGAATGGATGTCCAACCATTTCTCTTCCAGACAATGCGCTAGACGGACCGCAAGAAAGACGGGCCGACGGAAACACAAACAAAGCGCACGCGGGACCAGATCACCGCCAAGGAGAGTTGCAATGATTATTTCGGCAGCGACGGATTATCGAAAAGCAGCGGCTCGAAAACTTCCTCCATTTTTATTTCATTACATTGATGGTGGATCGTATTCTGAACATACCTTGAAAAGAAACACTGCAGACCTTGCGGACCTTGCTCTGAGGCAGCGTATTTTGCGCAATGTGTCCGACCTGGATACTTCTACTGAATTATTTGGTCGCAAACTGGCTTTTCCAGCCGCTCTCGCCCCGGTTGGCCTGACAGGAATGTATGCTCGACGAGGCGAAGTACAGGCCGCACGCGCTGCAAGCCGCAAGGGCATTCCTTTTACCCTCTCTACCGTATCGGTTTGCCCAATCGCAGAAGTACAGGCTGCAGTTCGGGAACCAATCTGGTTTCAGCTTTATGTGCTGAAAGACCGCGGTTTCATGCGAGACGCCCTGGAGCGTGCAAAAGCCGCTGGCGTAACAACTCTTGTTTTTACGGTCGATATGCCCACACCCGGCGCGCGTTATCGCGATGCCCATTCGGGCATGTCCGGCCCGATGGCCAAATGGCGACGCTATGCTCAGGCCGTAACACATCCGAAATGGGCCTGGGATGTTGGTTTGCGTGGGCGCCCGCATGATCTGGGTAATATTTCAACATATCGCGGTACGCCTACAGCCCTTGAAGATTATATCGGTTGGCTCGCAGGTAATTTCGATCCCTCAATAAGCTGGAAAGACCTGCAATGGATCCGGGATTTCTGGGAAGGGCCAATGATCATTAAGGGTATTCTGGACCCTGAAGATGCAAAAGACGCTGTCAAATTCGGCGCGAATGGAATCGTCGTTTCCAATCATGGTGGACGGCAACTTGACGGTGTCCTGTCCACCATTCGGGCCCTTCCCGCGATCGCGGATGCTGTGAAAGGAGATCTGAAAATTCTGGCTGATTCAGGTATTCGCAGCGGGCTGGATATTGCGCGAATGGTCGCCTGCGGAGCCGATGCCGTTCTTCTTGGGCGCGCCTTTGTTTATGCACTCGCAGCAGCCGGAGAACGCGGAGTTTCGAACGTGCTGGACATCATTGAAAAAGAACTCCGCGTTGCAATGACGCTAACTGGAGCACGCTCCATCTCGGAAATTACATCCAACAGCGTCGAAAAACTTGCACGGGATCAATAAATTAAAAAATACCAAGTAAAAATACCGCATGTTGTGTCTCACAACAAGAACACAACATGCAAAATACCCTCTCCCTACATGTAACCTATGCCGATTTGGAATATTGCAGTTATGTGCGATACTTTCTTTCAATGGTCTGCGTCGAATTTATCGCACATCAGTAATAAAAAAATATCTGAACGCGCAAAGCTGACAGGCATCATGTTGCTTGTTGCACTCTCAGTGTTCCATTCCGCCCGAAGCGCTCCCAACGCCCCCTGTACTCAACTGAATAAAACAACACATGCCACATCTACTCACCCCAGACTGAGAGAACATCTCTCAGACCCCAATCAGCTCGAAAGCCTTTTCAATACTGAAAGCCTGTCTGCGCTCCTCAATCACAGAGACGATGCATTGAGGGAACGCGACCTGTCTGCGGGCTATTTCGTGCCTGCCCAAGCCTTCGGCAATCTGGTTCCACAACTATCCCCAGCGAGAGCATGGCTTGGCAAACACGGCTACACATTCCAGTTCGCCTATAAAGGAGAAGCGCTTGCCAACGTAAGCGGGGGCCTGAGCCGAGGCATGTCTTATGCCCATGAACTCACTCTGATCAACAACCTCGATCTTGGAAAACTGCTCGGTCTGAATGGATGGATTTTGCATGGCGTTCTAATGGAACGGGCAGGTCGACAGATCAGTTTCGATCACGTCGGAGAACGACGCATTCTGCTCTCAGAAGTTTACAGCCTTTCTGGACACATGGCCGCTCATCTGGCGGATTTTTATGTCGAAAAATCCTTCCGGCGCAATAGTATCAATATCAATCTCGGTCGCCTCACCCTCACCCATACCTATGGCACATCGCTGCTCCTGTGCACCTTCATGATCCAGTGTTCGGCCCCGGTGGGGATCAAGGGCGTTCAGGGATGGAGCGTCTATCCTAAGGCGACATGGGGCGGCACAGTTCGACTGCGCCCAACACGTGACCTGACGTTAAGAACCGGCGTTTATGCGTCCTCCGTACTCACATCCAATCCATCAGGATGGGCATGGGGCAGCGAGAAGCAAACCGGCGTCATGCTCCCGATCGAACTGACCTGGGAGCCCTTCTTTGGCCCCCGGAAACTGCCAGGCCATTACAAACTGGGTTTTGGTCATGACACGAGCGGCTTCGCGGACCTGATTGGAAATGTTCCCTCTTCCATGGCCCTTCGCTATGCCGTGCGGAGGCCTCAAGCACGCGATACGTTCTATATTGAGGCCGATCAAATGATTTACCGCAGTCATGGTCTGCATCAGATGGCGGGAGGCTATCTGATGGCAGGATATATTCACAATACTCCGCAAGTCTCTGTCTTCTCAGACCAGTTTTACGTCGGTACCTCGCTTCTTGGCGTCATACCGTTTCGTCCGCTCGACCGCTTTGGCGTGATGTACTCCTATTACCAGATCAGTAAACGCCTCACGCTCGGACAAAATCTTCTCCAGCAGGCCGGACTACCCTTTCCGGCAGGCGTAAACGGTCCACAAACTCATACGGCAACGCTGGAAGCCTATTATGGCATTCCAATAATGCCAGGTCTGCTGTTCCAGCCCTCTTTCGAATACCAGATGCGACCAGGGGAAACCTCCGTCATCCCGAACGCAACGATCATCGGCCTCAAACTTATCGGCAACCTTTAAACCCTCACATCCAGAGCCGGACATCGGCATGGATATGCATTATCGGCACGAAGTCAGGAGAATAAACCCATGTCCCCCTGGAACCAGATCTACGATCCAGCCGGAAATATCATTGTTTCAAGCCTGGTCGCTCTTATACCGATTGCATTCTTTTTTGTGGCGTTACTGGTTCTCCGCATGAAGGGCCATATCGCCTGCACCATTACTGTCATCCTTACAGCCATCATTGCAGTCCTGTTTTACGGCATGCCGGTACCGTACCTGATCGCGACAGGAATATACGGCTTTCTATATGGTTTGTGGCCCATAGCATGGATTATTCTGGCTGCCGTTTTCCTTTACAAGCTCTCGGTCAAAACCGGATATTTCGATATTATTCGATATTCAATCGTCACAGTTTCTGATGATCAGCGCATTCAGATCCTGCTCGTTTCTTATGGATTTGGGGCGTTTCTTGAAGGCGCCGCAGGATTTGGTGCTCCGGTTGCAATTACAACCGCGCTTCTCGTGGGTCTTGGCGTCCCTCCCCTTTACGCGGGTGGCCTCTGCCTTCTCGCCAATGCTGCCCCTGGCGCATTTGGAGCAATGGGCATTCCCGTCATTGTCGGTGGTCAGGTTATCGGTGCAGATCCGTTCCTGATCTCCCGTCTTGCAATGCCCCTTCTGGCAGGATTGGCTTTTATCATTCCTTTCCTTGTCGTGCTGATTGTCGATGGCCTGCGAGGACTACGAGAAGTCTGGCCAATTACCCTCGTTGCAGCCCTGACTTTCACCATCACACAGACTTTGGTCGCTGTGTTCGTCGGTCCTGAACTTCCTGATATTGCGGCAGCACTGGCAACTCTGGTGGTCATTCCTCTCTTTCTGAAGTTTTGGACGCCTGCGACCAGTTTCCGTTTTCCTCAGAACAGCAAGGCGACATCTGTTACCGGACCTGAAAAGACTTATGGCACCAGCGATATTATCCGTGCCTGGATGCCGTTTGTCATTCTGACGGTGTTCGTAGCGATCTGGAGCATTGTGCCCTTCAAAAACCTTTTCAAACCGGGTGGTCCGCTGGCTTCAACCGTCATCACGTTTCCCTTTCCCTATCTGAATGACCTAATCATCAAAATGCCTCCAGTGTCTCTGGAACCCACGCCATATCACTCCATCTTCAAACTCGATCTTATATCCTCGGTTGGCACAAGCATTATGCTGACGGCGATCCTTTCGACATTCGTCCTGCGTGCCCGCCCCCGGGATGCAGCAGCAATCTTTTTCCAGACACTCAATGAGCTGAAAATTCCGATCTATTCTATCGGCATGGTTCTTTCATTTGCTTATCTGGCAAACTACTCCGGCTTGTCTGCAACGCTTGCTCTCCTGTTTGCCGCCACATCTTCCGCCTTTACATTTCTGTCTCCAATCCTTGGATGGCTGGGTGTTTTCCTCACAGGATCGGATACATCCTCAAACGCTCTGTTCGGAGGATTACAGGCAGCCACAGGTCAACAGATTAATGTCAGCGGCCCCCTGCTCGTCGCCGCCAATGCTGTAGGGGGTTCAGTAGGAAAAATGATTTCGCCCCAGTCCATTGCCGTGGCCTGTGCCGCCGTCGGAATTGTTGGACGCGAAGGAGAAATGCTCAAATTCACACTGAAATGGAGCATCTTACTTGTTCTTATGGTGAGTAGCCTGCTCATAATACGGATCTATCTGTTTGGTTAGATCCCGATCCTGGTGGCCTTCTGATAAAAGACGGCTCTGGGCTCTGTAAATTCAAAAACTATACTGGCTGATGGACGCGCAAATCAGGCGTCCGTCAGCCTTTTTTGTCCAAGGGCTACAAGCCCTTTTCATGCAAAACAATCATAACATGCCAAGAACGCTCATTTCGCAGCAAACAAAAATCCCATAAAAACAACACTTAAATCACATATTGGTGTGATGAGTGTCAATTTATGACCATACCGTCCACCATAGCGGAAACCCCATATATTTCCTTATAAAACAATTATTTATATTATTTTAAGGCCTAACCAACTCCGAAACGGAACACAAAAATCAGATATGAGAGCTTTTTTATGAGATAATTATATCATTGTCACAGTTATATATAACAGTGTAGTCGTTACGTATGAGATGCTCGAATCGGAGATGAGCGATGGAGCGTGACGCTACCTGGGTTGGTACAAGCTGGAAGATGAACAAAGGCCCTTCAGCCGCCGCTGAAGCTGCCAACAGACTGGCCCGGTTATCATTCCCGGCAACCATTCAACCGTTCGTCATCCCACCTTTTACGTCTTTGAGGGATGTCTGTGACAGTCTCTCAGGAAGCCGTGTGATCGTTGGCGCCCAGAATATGCACTGGGAAGACAGCGGTGCCTGGACGGGAGAAATATCACCCGTCATGATTTCCGAATGTGGGGCAGAACTGGTTGAAATCGGTCATTCAGAACGTCGCACACATTTCGGAGAAACGGACTGGACCGTTAATCTCAAGGTAAAGTCCGCGCTGCATCATGGATTAAGACCACTCGTCTGTATCGGTGATACCGCTGAAGAATATTCTCATGATGTCACACTGGAAACGCTCGCCCGGCAGTTGAAAATCGCTCTGCACGGCGTTTCCGAACAAAACATCCCAAGAGTTCTGATGGCGTATGAGCCTGTCTGGGCCATTGGAGCAGGTGGACGGCCTGCCGATGTGCCGTTTATTGATAAAGCCCATAACCATCTGCGGAATGTTCTGGTCAATTTTGCAGGAATGGAAGCAGGTTCCGCGGTACGCCTTCTCTATGGCGGAAGCGTCAATCAGGACAACGCGTCCGGTTACAGCCGCCTCCAAAACGTCAACGGAGTGTTCGTTGGGCGCGCAGCCTGGAATGTCGACCATTTCCATGCTCTGGCAGAAGGCGTCGTCGCATGACTGCCCCGACAGCTTTCGAAACACGCTCCGTTTCTGCACGCCGCCAGAATATTCTGGATTACGTCCGGGATCGGGGCGGCGCTCAGATCGACGAACTGGCAGGCCATTTTGTGACGAGCAGAATGACCATCCACCGTGACTTGCAAGTTCTGTCAGAACGCGGCGTTCTGCGACGTGTTCATGGCGGCGTCACAACTGTGCCCAAAGCCTTCTCGGAAGGCAGCACGGACCAGCGCAGCCACCGTGCCGTCGAAGCCAAAAAGGCAATCGCAGCCTTGGCCACAACCTTCGTGCAGGACGGAGAAATCATTGCACTGGATGATTCCACCACATCCCGTTTCCTTGCAGAACGTCTGACAGAAAATCTTGCTCTGACAGTTGTGACGAACAGCATGGGAACAGCCAACCTGTTCACCAGCAATGCCAACGTTAATCTTCTGCTGCTTGGCGGTCGCTATAACACGGATTTCGACGCCTTCTTCGGAACGTTGTGCGAGCAGGCTGCGGCATCCCTGCGCGTCAACACATTGTTCCTGTCCGTGGCAGCAATTCGCGGAATGACAGCCTACCATCAGGAGCAGGACATCATCAAAGCCAAACAGGCTCTGATGAATATCTCCGACCGGCGCATCCTGCTGGTGGATAGCACCAAATTCGGCGTCATCACGCTCAACCGTTTTTCTGATCTGACGGAATTTGACGTGGTGATTACGGACTCAGGTCTTGAAAAGGACCTGGAAGACGCACTCCGCAACGCCGGGATTAACCTGGAAATTGCGGAAATACCCGTCACGAGGGTGAATAAAGCCAACGTTACTCCTGAATACCTCCCTTAAGAATGGAGAAAAACATGCGTATCGCAATTGGTGGCGATAAGGCTGGTGAAGGCTTGGCCTCTCTCATTGCAGCACATCTGCAAGCCACAACACCTCATACCATTGTTGATATGTCTCACCCCGAAGACAACCAGCCGGAACTTTATTCCGAACTGAGTGAACGGGTTGGTCTTGCCATCACGGAGGGTAATTTTGATCGCGGTATCCTGTGCTGTGGAACAGGAATTGGCGTGTGCATTTCCGCCAACAAAATTCCCGGTATCCGTGCGGCCCTGACGCATGACACCTATTCCGCCGAACGTGCCGCGCTCTCCAACGATGCCCAGATCATCACCATGGGTGCACGAGTCATCGGACCGGAATTGGCCAAGAGCATTGTGGATGCCTGGCTGGCACACAGCTTTGACCCGTCTGGCCCTTCAGCAGGCAACGTGGCCGGAATTGAGACGCTGAGCCGGAAGTATTCCGAGCACCATCTGCCAACAACAAGCTGCTGACATCACATCGTACCGTTTTCCGGAACGGGACCGGAACGGATCATACGGAAAGACAGAAACATGAAGAAAGCTCTTTTCCTTGGCGCTCTCCTGGCAGCAACGCCCTTGGCAGCACAGGCCACCGACAGCAACACACCACTACGGTTCGTGCTGATCCCGAAGGTCGTCCATCCCTGGTTCGACAAGCTCAATAACGGTGCCCACGCTGCAGCCGATATGATTGCCAAGACAACTGGCCAGAAGATTGAGATCGAATATCGCGCGCCCCAAACCGCTGATGTGTCCTCCCAGAACGACATTATCGAGCGCGCCATTGCGACCCATCCAGATGGGTTGATCCTCGATCTGCTCGACGAAAAGGGTAATCGCGCCACGATGGATGAAGCCATCGAGCAGAAAATCCCCATGACCGTGTTCGACTCCCTCCCCCCGGAAGGCATGAACATCACGGCTGTTGGCGCGGACTTCTGCGAGCAGGGAACGATTGCGGCCGAACGTCTCGCCACGCTGATTGGTAAGAAAGGTGAAGTCGCCATCATGATGGGCGTCCCGACCGCACCAAACCACACCCTGCGAGCAGAGTGCGAGAAGAAGGTGTTCGCAAAATATCCCGATATCAAAGTCGTCGCGACAGGGATTGATAACGACAGCATCGAGACCGGTCAGAAACAGGCCTCTGCCATTATGCAGGCTCACCCCAATCTTGCTGGATGGGTCGCGTGTGACGCTTCCGGGCCAGTGGGCATCGGTCAGGCCATTCGTGAAAGCGGAAAAGCGGGTAAGGTACAGGAAGTCGGCCTCGATAACCTGAATGACATGCTTCAGCTCATTAAGGATGGCGTTGCTGAATCCACAGCCTCCAGCCGTCCGGAAATGCAGGGCTACTGGGCCGTCGTCTCCGCTTGGCAGAGCGCAATGGGCCAAAAAACCCCAAAATACATCGATACGGGCATCGACGTTATCACCAAGAAATCTCTCTAAACTCTGCTCTGAAGCAGGAGGCACGATCATGGCGGTTCTTCAGGTAGAAGCTGTCCGTAAAAGCTACCCCGGCGTGGTCGCGCTTGACCACGTCGATCTGACACTTGAACCGGGCAAGATCCATATTCTCGCTGGCGAAAACGGCGCGGGAAAATCGACGCTGATCAAAACCCTGACGGGTCTGGTCAAACCCGATGAAGGAAAAGTGCTGATCGAGGGGCATGATGCTCTTGCCGATCATAGCCTGTTCTCCCGTATCGCTTACGTCCCGCAGGAACTGAATCTGTTCCCGTCCATGACGGTGGCGGAAAACATGTTCATGCCCTTCCATCATTCGGGATTTGGTCGCGTGACCATTTCCCGCAAGGCGATGGAAGCGGAAGCTGCAAAGTTCATTGAACGATTTGGCATTCATGCCCGCCCAGGACAAACTGTCAGTCGCATCAGCGTGCCAGACCAGCAGTTGCTCCAGATTGCACGCGCAGCCTGCCGCGACGAATTCAAGGTCCTGATCCTGGATGAACCAACATCGTCCCTGACGGCCAATGAGACAGAGCACCTGTTCCGCATCATCACCACGCTGCGCGACAGTGGATGTGCCATCGTTTTCGTCTCACACAAGATGGAAGAAATTTTCAGTCTTGGCGATACAGTCACTGTTCTTCGGAACGGACGAAGCGTCGGTACGTTTCCCATGGACGGCATGACGGAAGAGCATCTTATCCGTCTCATGTCTGGCAATTCCGTTCAACTGGAAGAAAAATTCCAGCCTCGTGGCGCGATTGACGACAACGATATTCTGCTTCGCGTGGAAGGATTGACAGGCCCCGGCTTCTCGGACGTCTCGTTTCAGCTTCGCAAAGGCGAAATCCTTGGCTTTGCAGGGCTTGTCGGTGCTGGCCGGTCAGAAGTCATGCAGACCATGTTCGGGTACCATTCTGCAAAAGCCGGTCGCTGCATCTTGAGCGATAAAGAAATTCCACGTGGACGGACGGATCGCGCCGTTGCCATGGGAATGGTCTATCTCTCCGAAGAACGGAAGCATCATGGCATTTTCCCGCTGTTGAGTGTGCGGGAAAATATCAGCCTGTCCGTTCTGGAAAAGATGAAACGCGGCGGAATCATTTCTTCCGGCAAAGAGAAATCCATCGTCTCCGACACGATTGAGAAGTTCGATGTCCGCACATCGTCAGCCGCCAAGAAGATTGTTTATCTGTCTGGTGGAAACCAGCAAAAAGCCATTATTGGCCGTGCCATGGCCCGGCGCCCCCGTATCCTGATTTTCGATGAACCCACAAAAGGGATCGATATCGGAACCAAATTCCAGATTTATCGCATCATGCAGCAACTCGCCGAAGAAGGCGTCGGCATCATTCTCGTGTCGTCCGAAATGACCGAGCTCCAACGCTGCGCCACCCGCATCATCACCATGTACGACGGCCGCACCACCGGTTCGTTCGATCAGGCCACCACTGACGTCAACACGCTTGTCGGCGCGATCATCGGCGCCACGGAGACCCGCCATGTCGCTTGAAACTACACTCCCCGGAGCTACCCCCACCCCTCCTAAGGCGTCCTCCCTGCGCACGCTGATCGCCCGGATGATTGCCAACCCACTTGGAGGCGTCATTGGCGCGATGATCCTGATTTTCGGGATCTCCTGCCTGCTCTCCCCGCACTTCCTGACGTCTTTCAACATGATCATCATTGCGCGTGCACTGGCCTTTATTGGGCTGGTTACGATTGGACAGGCCGTCCTGATGATCCTTGGAGAACTTGATCTGTCCGTCGGGGCCATCGGTGGCCTGGCCGGTGTCGTTGGAGGCATGCTGATGGTGCAGATGGGGCTAAATCCCTGGCTTTCCCTCGGCCTGTGCCTACTGATGGGCGCTGGATGCGGCCTGCTGAACGGTCTGCTCATCACCCAATTGCGGCTACATTCCCTCGTGCTGACCATCGGCATGGCAGGCGTCTATGGCGGTGCCAATCTTGTGGCCACCCGTGGCGTTGCCATCACAGGCGTGCCACATGAAATCAGCTTTCTGGGTAGAGGCCTGGTTTTCGGACTACCCGTCCCCTTCCTGATCCTCCTCGTCTGCCTGACAATCGTTGCCTTCGTCATGATGCGCACCCCTGTCGGGCGTTACATCTACGCAATCGGCAGCAATCCACAGGCCGCAAAAATGCTCGGCATCCGCGTCAACGCCATTCGCGTTGGAGCTTTTGCTCTGGCTGGTTTCCTGTCCGCGCTAGCCGGTATCCTGATGGTGGCCCGTCTCGGAACTGCTCAGCCCTCGATTGGTGACACCTGGGTCCTCTCCCCCATCGCCGCAGCTGTCATTGGCGGAGTTGCCACTACAGGGGGACTGGGAAGCCCGGTCGGAGCCGTGTTTGGCGCCGTCATCATTGGCATCATTGAGGACATCATCGTCCTCTTCGGCATCTCGCCTTACTGGCAGTCCATTGTGAGCGGCGGCATCGTTGTGCTGGCCATCTCTCTGGACTCTCTCGCACGCCATTACCTCAACCGCGACGCGTCCTGACCCGTCCGCAGCTTTCCATCCTGCAAAAGGAGAGACTTAGATGACCAAAATCTGCGGCAATGCCTCTGAATTCGCAGCCTCTGCACTCCATGGATACAGCATGGTCCATAGAGATCTTGTCAAAATGATCCGTGGTGGCGTCATGCGTGCCAAACCGGGAACGCAAGGAAAAGTCGCCGTAGTTGTCGGAGGTGGCTCCGGCCACTACCCCGCTTTCATCGGGTATGTCGGCAGCGGTTTTGCGGATGCAGCCATTGCAGGCGACATCTTCGCTTCACCATCCACCCAGGCCATCCAGAGCGTGGTCCGTCAAGCAGATCTGGGAGGAGGCATTCTCCTCGGTTTCGGAAATTATGCCGGAGACGTCCTGAACTTCGGCATCGCTGCAGACAGACTACGCGCGGAAGGCTACGACGTGCGCATCCTTGCCACGATGGATGATGTTGCCAGCGCCACCGAAGGCGAGAGAGAACGCCGCCGAGGCATCGCGGGTGATCTGACAATCTTCAAGATCGTCGGAGCTGCCGCCGAAGCCGGCCTTGATCTGGATGCCGTCGAGGAAATCGGGCACCGGGTGAACCGCCAAACGAGAACCTTTGGCGTGGCATTCGATGGCTGCACACTCCCCGGAGAGAAAGACAAGCTGTTCCATGTTCCCTCCACCCGCATGGCTCTTGGACTGGGAGTCCACGGGGAACCCGGCATCGGGGAAGACAACATTCCCGCGCCTCAGGCCCTCGCCCAGATCCTTCTGGACAAGGTTGTCAGCGAACTCCCGGCGGATGCACCGCGCCGCGTTGCCATTACCCTGAACGGCCTAGGAAGCACGAAACAGGAAGAGCTTTTTGTTCTTTGGGAAGCTCTTGCCCCTCTGCTTGAAAAAGCCGGACTAACGGCCATTGCTCCCCTGGTTGGAGAATACGTTACAAGCCTTGATATGGCAGGCTGCTCCCTAACCCTGACCTGGCTTGACGAGCAACTGGAACAACTCTGGCGTGCCCCCGTCGATACGGCCGCCCTACGCCACGGCCAGATCGGAGACGTAGAGACGCAGCCTGAGGATCTTGCCACTGAGAACAGCGTTACCTACATGAAATCCTCAACAGCCGCGGGCCGCCATGGAGGACAGTGCGTTTCTGACATGATGGCTCATCTGGCAGACGCTCTCGCCCAAGCAGAGGCGGAACTTGGCCATATTGATGCCGTAGCTGGCGACGGAGATCATGGGCAGGGCATGGCCCGAGGGTCAGCAGCGGCACGGGCAGCCGCTTCCAAAGCCGCAGCCTCCGGAGCTGGTCCTGCCACGGTCCTGTCCGCTGCGGCAGATGCGTGGGCGGACCGCGCAGGCGGGACATCTGGCGCGCTTTGGGGCGAAGGCCTGAGAGCATTCAGTCTGGCTCTGGACGATAATGCTCTCCCCTCCTCCCAACATCTCGCATTGGGTGCCCGACAGGCCATGGAACGCATCATGACCTTGGGTAAGGCCAAACCCGGCGACAAAACCTTGATTGATGCGCTCGTTCCATTTGTCGAAACACTTGAGACCCAACTTGCTGAAGCAACGCCCCTTCCACAAGCATGGGCACAAGCTGCCAAGGCCTCTCAGGCCGCCGCAGAAGCCACAAAGGACCTGCTGCCAAAGCTTGGTCGCGCCCGAACACATGGGGAAAGAAGCAAGGGCCATCCCGATGCGGGCGCTCTGTCTCTTGCTCTCTGCACTGATGTCGTAGGTCAAAAACTGCAAGCATCACTACAGGAAAATTATTACCCCACAGACCAACGGCACCAATCTGCCAGCCTATAATATCCTTTTGTCAGGATGAAAAAATCGAAAAGCTATCATTATAAATAGCTTTTCGATCCATCCAGTTGAAGGGCCCGTTCGGTTTCAAGATCAATCGGAATACCTGTGATGATCCGTCGTCTGGCTTCCGCCCATTCACGATCTCCCGGCGCCATCACAGGGTGTTGCGGATCTACTGACGGACTGCTGCGCAGAAGATCCAGATAGCTGCCCATCGCTAAATCATAGGCAGTCTGCCCGACAAACCTTGCCGGATCTATTGCAATCGCAAAATGGCCGACATTCTGGCGCTTCCGGGAGTTCTGCTCTTCATCTGTCCCGACCATAACCGGGTCCAACGCTGCCCCCGTCAATGCGCCAGCCAATATTGTCACCAATCCTGCCAGTGCAGCGCCCTTAAAGCCGAAATCCTCTCCCCCAAGAGGTTGAAGAAAAGATGCCGCCAACGCGTCCTGCGTGGCATACCCGGAATTGTCCGCCGCAGCCCCCGCAGGTAACGGGAGACCCAGCGAGCGATAAAGCTTCACACGATTGAAAGGGATGGAAGATGTGGCAATGTCCATGAACCATGGATCGGAGTTCTTCACAGGCGCTGCCATGGCAATCGGATTTGTCCCATGGAACGGTTGCGCTCCCCCAAAAAGGGACACAGCAGCATCAGAATTGCTCATGATCAGACCGATCATGCCTTGTCGGGCAGCTTCCACCACAAATGCCCCAGCCGCCCCAAAATGGGAGGAATGATGCACGCCCACAGCTCCGATCCCGGCCTCCCGCGCGAGCAGGACGGCTTCATCCATGGCGCGATAGGCTGCAGGATGGGCAAGCCCACCGTCAGCGTTCAGTTGACCAGTCGCAGGCCCGGTCCTTTCAAAAACAGTGGAGGGCCGCGGATTGATTCCCCCGGTTTGGAGCAACCGGACGTAATGCCCCACCAGACGGACGCCATGACTGTCCACACCAATCCGGGACGCATGCAGAAGAGCCCGTGTCGTAGCGTCCGCATCCCTGTCCTGCGCACCGGCATGAACCAGTTGGGCTTTGACCTGCTTGGAAAGAACGGCTTCCGGATAATAATGAACGTTCGTCATGCCATTCATGAAGAAGCTCCCATTTTTCCACGAGGGGCCAGAACGTCCTGAACGCGACTACGATCAAGAGACCCGTTCCAGACTGCCATAACAACGGGCGCTACACAGTTTCCGGCCAAATTACCCACAGCGCGCGCAATTCCGATAAACCAGTCCACAGCCAGCAGCAGGACCAGACTGGATAGAGGGATCGACGGAGCAGCAGACAGTGTCGCTGCAAGCACAACAATCGCAATGCCTGGTACACCATGCGCGCCCTTGGAGGTAATCAGTGCCGTCGCCAGCATGGAGAGCATCTGGGTCAGGGTCAGGGGTGTTCCGGTAACGTCAGCCAGAAAGACAATGGCAAAGCCGAGATAGATGGAGAGCGCATCCAGATTGAGGGAATACCCCGCTGGCACAACAAGCCCCACCACTTGTCGAGGAATACCCATAGTCTCCAGCTTGGCCATAATGCTGGGAAGTACGGAATCTGAACTGGTCGTCGCCGTGACAATCAGGATTTCTTCACGGAAATAACGGGCAAAACGCCCTGGATGCACACCGCAGGCCAGCAGACAGCCGCCAAGAATCACCACGATGAAAACGGCAATCGCCACAAAATAGAGCACAACAAACGATGCCAGCCGACCAATGGCATCCAAACCGTATTCAGCAACGGTTGTAGCAACAGCCCCAAGTACACCCAGCGGCGCAAGAGCAATGATCAGGCGCATCATACGCGAGAAAAGTGTCGAAAGACTTTCAATCAGGCGCGTCACAGGCGCCCCTGCATCCCCAATGCGGGACAGGCAGCAGCCAACCAGAATAGCGAAAAACAGAATTTGCAGAATGTTTCCATCAGCAAATGCTGCGACTGGAGAGCGTGGAATCAGACCCAGAATAAAACCGGTAAAACCCTGCCCGTGCAGAACATGGGCGTTCGCTTCATAGGACGAAACAATATGCAGATCTTCCGCGCTTGGCGTGAAGGTCATTCCCCGCCCCGGTCGAAGCAGCATTGCAGCCCCGACTGAGAGCAGAAGCACAAGCGTTGTCATGCCTTCAAAATAGATCAGCGATCGAAAACCGAGACGTCCCACGGCACTCAGAGATCCGGCTCCTGTGATGCCGGTCACAACGATACAAAACAGGAGAGGACCAACAGCCATCAGGATAAGCCGCAGGAACAGATCCGTCAGCCACCGGCACTCTCCTGCCAGGTGCGGAACAAACAGGCCCAGAAAAACGCCCAGACATGTCGCCGCGACCACCTGAGAGAAAATTCCTGGACGAAACCTGTGCTTTGCACCTGCCGGGAGGGTCGTGTCGTTTTTCATCCAGCTCTTCTTCTTACTATCGTTTCAGAAACCTTGATCCAGGAGGAGAAATCCTTCTGGATCACAGGCCTCCAATCTTCTGCCTTCAGTATGTTACGTTCATCTTTGCACCCACGAAACGTGGTAGACCAGCCATCACGCCATAGAATGTCGCCTGTGTACCACCGGAGAGCCAGTAGCGACGATCCGCAAGATTCTGGCCATACACCGTGACAGACCAATGCTGTTTCGGTGCGGCAAAGGTCAGGAAGGAGTTTACGAGGAAGTATGCCGGGGCACGGTAAATGCCACCGTCACCAATGTGCTGCGGCTGCGTCTGTGCCCCACGATAGTTGTAATCCACGTCGAAAGTCATCTTGTAGTCGCGGAACATCGACCATGAGTAGGTGGCAGCGCCAGACAGCGTCAGATTTGCCAGCCCCATATTATAGCCATTGTAGTTCGTGTTGACCGGCGACCAGACACCTGTTGCGGCAAACTGGGCTGTGGTTGCACCACGGTTAAGGCTCTGGAACTGGGAATAGGAACCGTTCTGGTAACCGAAATTCTGTGTCAGGACGAGACCACTGAACGGATGCGCTTCCATGTCAAACTCAGCGCCATAGATATTGGAGCGCGGAGCGTTCACATAACCGCCAAGTACGCCATACGGAGGCACAAGAATGGTGCCCAGAAGCTGCTGGTCACGATAGTCGTAATAGAACCCTGCGGCATTAAAGCGCAAACGGCGGTTAAAGAGCATGGTCTTGAAACCACCCTCGTAAGTCAGGACCTGTTCGACCTTGAAAGGCTTCAGCTGGCTGGCTTCCTGGGTGATATTGGCAGAGAATCCACCCGGCTTGAAACCACGCGAGAACATCACATAACCCATGATGTTCGGCTTGAACTGGTACTGTGCCCCGACACGTCCGGCAAACTGGTTGGTCAGTGCTCCGGAGTTACCAAAGTTCTGGACGCGTGTTCTGGCACCCGTATTCAGATCATAATTTGTACTGAGAACATTCAACATCTGACGATCATCAGATTCGTGGCTGATGGCCCCGATTAAAGTCAGCTTGGGCAAAACCCGGTAAGAGAGCTGGACGTACTGGTTGAAGTTCTGCTGATTCTGGCGATAAGACGTCTGGTTCAATGGCGTGGTATTGGGCCGGTCAGAGGAATCATACCAAAAGTTCTGTGCCATCCGAGCCCGGCTGTAATACATGCCCACTTCCCAATGAAATTTGGCATGCGGATTCAGAGACTCAAGTTTGACTTCCTGTGAGAACACATTTGTCTGGTTGTTGCGGAACATATTACCATAGGACGCAACAGAATTCGTCTGATTGGTCAGTTCATGCTCGTCGACCGTTTCAAACGCGCTCAGAGTCCATAGTCGACCCCAGTTGAAATCCTTGGTGTATCGAACATTGGCACCCCAGAACATATTGTCTTCACGCGGTTTCTTGTTGTTCGCGTTAATACCAATGATCTTTGCAAAACGGGGATCAAGCCCCCATTCAGTCTCCATGATATCGGACGTAATGGGAACGCCATAGCTGTTGTACAGGTTATGACCCGATGACGACTCAGACTGATCCGTCGTCCAGTGACCGCCAATATCCAGTGTTGAAGTTTCGTCAATCTTCCAGCGAAGCTTCCCGCGAAGGGCACCGATATTGGCATTGCCATATCCTTCTCCCTTGGAATTATGCTGAAAGCCTCCGCCGGTCATGGATTGCCCTGCCAGACGGAACGAAACAGACTTGGAGAGTGGTCCGGAGACATATCCTTCGACGCGGTTGCGCCCGTAGCTGGCAATATCTTCTGTCAGGCCAGCATGAAAGTCAGGCGTTGGATCTGCCGTGTGAAAATTGATCTCGCCCCCTGTCGTGGACTGTCCATGAGTGAAACCGGACGCCCCGGGCGCAACGGAAATATCATCCATGTCAAAGAGCATTCCGGACGTCATAATACTAACCGGATAGGCCACCCCATCCACATAAGGCATGACGGACGGAGTGTTGTTCTGGGTAAAGTCCATCAACCCTACGCCACGAAGCGCAAAATTCAGCGCAGAACTGCCAAAAGAGGGCTGAATTGTCAGGTTGGGTGCAACGCGAACGATATCCGTCAACTGTCGGACATTCCGGTTCTGAAGTTCCTGGCGCGACAAAACGGTCTCGGAATGCGCCTCGTGCTGGCCAGCTCCCGTCACACCACGGCGGACACTGACATGCACCGTTTCACTACCAGACGCAGACAAAGCCGTTGGTGCGTGACGTTTCGCACTGTGTGTGCGCCCGTATGCGGAATGTACCCCCTGCTTCGTCGCTGCAACCGCTGGCGTTTCCAGATCGACAGGATGGGGCATTCAGAAAATCTGATGATTCACGGGCATTGCGAATCTTGTATACCAGATAAGACAAATTCACATTGAACGCCACCAAAAAAGAGACGGACCCGGAATGTTTTGAATGTGAACCACCAACCCACTTGCACTTATGCTAGGGCAGGTTCATAAAATTTTTTTATGTGCAACGATATCACAAGCGCATTGCCATGCAGCGGCATCGCAATTGAAGACCGCATCATGACGGCCATCCTTTCAGGAAAAATTTTACCCGGTGAAAGACTGGGCGAAAAAGATTTAGGACAGACATTCGGCGTTTCCCGCACGTTGGTAAGAGAGGCCATGATGCGCCTTAGCAGTCGCGGCATTGTGGCCGTTTCACCTCGTCGGGGCTGGTTTGTTATCGAGCCCACCATCGAGGAAGCCCGAGAGACAATTGAGGCCCGCCGATCCGTTGAAATTGGCCTCCTTTTTACCCAGAAAAACATTCCTCAAGGAGCTCTAAATGAACTAGAAAACCATGTCACCGAACAACAAAAAGCCATTGATGCGCGGGATCTCGCTAAAAGAAGTTATCTGCTTGGGCATTTCCACGTTAAACTTGCAGAAATTTATGGAAATTCTGTTGTTGTTGAAATACTTGAAACGCTTACGGCCAGAATTTTATTAATAGCAACCCTTTACCAGTCTACACATGAAGCTCAAATATCCTGCAACAACCACAGGGATATGGTAAATTCACTAAGAAAAAACGATAAAAGGGAGGCGATCAAGATTATGAACGAACATTTCTCCCATCTTGATAAGGCTTTAAGTAACAGATCAATAAAAAAAGATTCTCCCTTACGGGTTTATGAAATCTCTAACCTCCCTGGAAATACATAATCGCTTCTGTTCCCATTTTTTCAATCCAACCACACGAATTTTGTTCGCGATATCTCAAGACAGGAAGAATATGATCCTCAGTTATAAGACCTTCCACTTCCTGCCTGGACCAGTCACCCTCCACACTTACAAGCGTGTATTTTCCAGAACTTTCTGCATATTCATCAATTATTCTCTTTATCCTTTCTTGCTTCCGATCTCAAACCACTGCTCTGACGTACACGCTCCATAAGAACAACAAAATCTCTATCAGCATCGCCTGCACTAATAGCACTCAACAGGCGATCCCGGACGATAGAGGCATAAGGCAATGGAACTGCGTAATCTCCACCCGCATCCAGGAACATCCCAATATCTTTCAGTCCAAGTGTCACAGGCGCCCCAGGGGAATCAAAGTCTTGATTGACCATCAGCTGACCGTAGTTCATGTGAACCGGCGCGTCATAAAAACTACCTGTCATGACTTCGAAAATTTTCCGCGGATCAGTCCCCGCTTTTTCGTTGAGCGCAAAGACTTCTGCCATTTGTTCAATGGTCGAATAAATCATAAAATTCAAAGACAGTTTTGCAAGATTGGCTTGGATCGGGTCATCGCCCAGCCTGAAGATTTTCGGCCCAAAGCATTTTAATACTGGTTCCAACCGATCCAATGCTTGACTGGCTCCACCAGCCATGACGAACAACTCTCCCGCTTCGGCTGCAGGCGGTCGACCGAGAACATTGGCACTGACATAGATCTGCCCACGCTCGGTGTGCCCGTCTCTCAGCCGTCGCGCCAGAGTCAGCGAGATTGTGCTGCAACAGACATGGATGGCCTGTGATGTCAGTCCAACTGCGATCCCGTCCTTACCAAACGTTATTTCTTCGGTGGTCGCATCGTCTAACATCATCGAGAAAACGATTTCGCTATCCCGGGCAACAGAAGCAGGAGTTTCGCATCGTGTCGCCCCATGTGCCACCAGATCGTCCGCTTTCGTTGCAGTTCGGTTGTAAACAACAACCTCATGTCCTGCATCGAGAAGACGCCTTGCCATAGGGTGCCCCATGGCACCGAGCCCTACAAATCCGATCTTCATAACACTCTCTCCCGTTTCCCATCTGAGCAATGTCAGATGGCATTTTATTGCTAACGTTCTTCGCACACCGGCTTTGGCAAGCCATATTCAGCCTCGTATGCGCCCAATTACTCCTCACTCCTTCGAGGATGAACTCTCCGGATACAATCAGCCCCCATGATCACCTGGCAGAAGCGTGCAACAGACACGCCGTCGTGTCACGAATTTGCATACCCAAAGGCGGATTTTCAGGATCGGACATCGTGTCATGACCATAGGCGTCGAAAAAATGTGCTGACTGACAGGTTCCGGCAGGCTCCATGACTCCCTCCTCAGCTACAGCACTACGCGCGCTCGCACAGAGGAGTTCAGGAATTGAGCCCAGGATCGCTATGCGGCTGCACTGATCCTCTCAAAGAACAGAAAGCTACGCATGTTGTAGACGATCCTGACCAGCAGTACGGATGAAGAGTTGAGCTGCCGCCCATCGATGGCCAAGTTCAGGCGGAATGGATCGACACTTCGCCTCATTCTGATGACGTCAGAAAATCGCCGACATGCTCCGTCGCAAATCGCGAGGCGGAGTTTTGCTTTTCGGACAGGCCGTCTGGATCAGAAGTTCCCGGACCAACCACGCATCATCGGGAAATACAGACTGTATCATACTTGCCATAAAGAGCTATATAGCTCCGGTTGAGCATCAGCAACGCGCCTGTTGAAGGATACCAAATCACCCTGAGCGCTTGTCGGACGATATGTCAGACGATCCCCTGTCTTTGATTTTCCAAATTGGGCGTCCTACATTCTTTTTTAAGAACAGTTTTGAAGACCGCACCGATAGATCGCCCCCTCAGCCCCACTCTTTCGGCACTCCAACATTTCTATAAACTGTAAAGTGCGCTTTGTGCCCCGGGTTGCCCATCGCATCATACCAACGCAGCACAAATAGATAACGCGCCTTAATGCGTGAGCTTCATCAACGCACAGTGCGGCCGCGTTTCTTTGAAAAAAGGACGCAACGATCCGGTTATGTGTCCGTCGGAAAACACAGGCCACGCTCGACTTCAGTCTTCTTGAAAAGTCTGAAGCCTTCCCCATAAGATCAACAGATCCCGAACCTCAACATCTGATAACTAGACACTTGGGCGCGTGCCCTCCCATTTATCAATCACTGCGGCAGCCAAAGAATTTCCGATCACATTCGTGGCGGATCGTCCCATATCCAAAAAAGTATCGATTCCAAGAATCAACAGAATTCCTTCTTCTGGAATATTAAACTGTCCAAGTGTCGCAACAATCACAACTGAAGATGCTCTTGGAATTCCTGCCATTCCCTTACTTGTCAGCATCAGTACAAGAAGCATGGCAATCTGCGTGCTCCAGGAAAGTGCAATATCGTATGCTTGGGCAATGAATATACTAGCGAAAGTACAGTACATCATCGTGCCATCAAGATTGAAGGAATAGCCAAGTGGAAGAACGAAAGACGAAACCTTCCGTGATACGGGCAGCTTGGCCAGCTGCTCCAGGATGAGCGGATAAGCAGCCTCGGAACTGGCTGTTGAAAATGCTAAAAGAAATGGTTCACGCATCAGGCCCACAAGTCTTTTGGCCTTCGTACCGAGAAAGGCGAATGCAATGCCAATCAAAACCGCCCACAGGATTGCGAGTGCAAGATAGAACTCCCCCATGAACTTTCCATAGATAGTCAAAATGGAAAATCCATTCGTTGTGACAGTCGCTGCCATGGCACAAAAGACGGCCAGAGGGGCAATCATCATAACATATGCGGTCACCTTCAATATAATGTAGGATAGGCTTTCCGCCCATTCCAAAACAGCTCTTGCCTTACCTGGCAGAGACGCGCAGGCAATACCAAAGAAAATTGAGAAGACCACAATCTGAAGAACTTCATTATCCGTCATCGCACGGAAAATGGAATCCGGAACCATATGCTGGATAAAGCCGTCTAAAGTTAACGAATGCGCCGCCAGATGGGTATCTGTCATCATATTGACTTTGTGCATACCCACACCTGGCTGGAAAATATTTACAAGAACCACACCAAGAGTGAGAGACAACAAAGACGCACAGACAAACCATAACATGGCCTTGCCGCCAATCCTTCCAACCGCGGCAGCATCAGACATATGACCGATCCCAACAACAAGTGTGGAGAAAATCAGGGGGGCCAAAATCATTTTGATAAGCCGCAAAAATACGGTCGAACCAATCGACAGATCACCGGCAATCATCTGCTGTGTTGCAGGAGATGGGAAAAACGCATGCGCGACACCTCCTACCAAGCTCCCCAGTATCATTGCGGCAAGAATGAGCAGCACCATCCGGTTTTTATGCAACAAATTGGTTCCTTTAATTTAACGTTTGCCTTCTATGCAGGAGACACGGGAAAGTAGAAATATATCGCATCGCAATCAACAAAATTAGACAATTCCTTCAAGATCATTTTTTGGTATCTCTCCTCTGGACATGTCCCGCTCAAGATGAGCCATGGGCTGTCTGTTAAGCCGCTTCGCGTCATGATCTAGGAGGGCACTAAAACAGTCTCTGTAGGTTGTAGGCTCTGTTGAGACAGAGTGTTGTGGCTTGCTCGGCTTTTCTTCCGCGTGCCCCAAGCCTTCCGTCACAAGAGTTCAGCCTTAAAGGTTATTGAAGACGCTCACTGCTTGTCCATTGTCCCAGCAGTTTCCCTTTTCGTTCATGAGCACGATAAAATCAAAGGTTGACACAAGGCAATGACATCTTTTAGCGCCGCCATAGCGAGATCAGCTCTCATCAAGGCCTCAAGTCAGTCACTCTTCGCAAAGAAGGATTCAGCCACCGCAGACAGGTCAATCCAGCCTCATGTATTCAGATATAGATGATGTGCCTTGTCGACCTCTGGCTGACAGTTGTTATGAAGAAGTCCGTCCGAAAAGCAAGGCCCGGCCTAGGCTCCTTCAACAGACGATATCTGCGATTTTCTGGCACCATCAGAACGGCACGAAATGGCGTGCCATGTCATCTGAGTTTAGTCTCTTGTGGATTGCCTCACAGGCGTTCATTCGAAGCTCGTGTCTGGCAACGCCTATTTAAAAAGGTCAGAGACGTGGATCAGGTCATCGGGCGATAGCATGGCGGACTGACCATCAAAATCCCTGTCATTGTCGATGCTGCGGGAAAGACTGCGATGCTTTCCTGGACGCCCGAGTAAAGGGCAACAATCACTGAAGCACAACTCTTGTTCCATGACGTCTATCCCAAAGCCTTTATCGCCGACGAGGCTTACGACGCTAATCCACATGTCGGAAGAGGATTTCGTCAGACATAGTCATAAAATCACCTGCTGTGAGCAGCTAAAACGCATTGAGCTTTTGAAACATAACGCTTACATCATCCCTGCGGGTCAGCAGCAAAGTGTACAAAATCCTTGAGATATTGCAGATCCTCATCTGCTTCGCGGCGCCCCAGAAAAATCTGTTTAGCAATTCCACGTTTACCAATCCTCATGGAATGCAAATCAAAACGTGATGCATATTCTTCGACCAGCCAGCGCGGAAGAACTGCAATACCTCTACCATGCGCGACCATCACCAGCATGATATCGGTAGTTTCGATCTGCTTTTGCTGACGTGGGGCAATACCAGCAGGCTGAAGAAACTGGGTATAGATATCCAACCTTTCAGCAGGAACCGGGTAGGTAATAAGCGTTTCATCTGCCAGTTGTTCGGGCGTAATAAATGTCAAACCATGCAATTTGTGAGAACTTCCTACGACAAGAACAAGTTCATAATCAAAAACAGGAGTAAAAATGAGACCCGGCTTATAAAGAGGGTCAGGGGTTACAAGAATATCGATTTCGTTACTCAACAATGCCCCAATCCCGCCAAACTGGAACTTCTGACGAACATCGACATCCACTTTCGGCCAACGCTCAAGGTAAGGCGAAACAACGTTGAGTAGCCATTGATAACAGGGATGACACTCCATCCCGATCCTGAGAATACCCCGTTCGCCGTTAGCAAACTGTTCCAGCCGCTCTTCCGCGAGAGAAAATTGGGGAAGTAGACGGTCCGCAAGGGAGAGAAGCCACTGGCCGGCCTGCGTGAGAACCAAGGACCGCCCCTCCCGTCGCCATATCTTCACACCGAGCTGATTCTCAATCTTGCGGACAGCATGGCTAAGAGCAGGCTGTGTCAGATTCAACCGTGCTCCCGCAGCTGTGAGCGATCCTTCCCGGGCGACTTCCTGGATGATCATCAGATGATTGCGTTCGAGAATGGCCATGTCTCACCAAATGGTATGCATTGAATTTATACAATCATCAAAAATTATCATTTATATTCATTATTTAAAACCTGTCTCTAAGATGAAATTTTCATACGTTATATTACCAGTTAAGAGCATGTCACTGCCATGTAGCAGGAAGCCATAACGAAGATCTTTCAGAATATAACGATAGAATTAAGCCTTAATTATTTCCTTCTACCAAAATATCGTCCGCGTCTCGCATCAAAAAGCATCCTCCGATTCTTCGACGTTTTCAAAAATCATCATATGATGGCGAGACATAGGAGCCCGAAGATCAGAAATCTTGTTTCTAACTATTTACCAAATTTGCCGCAGCCTTCTTACGCCCAGAGCGGTTCAAAAACTCCTGTCTGTGCTAATTCTGGGCACACTCGCTGAAAAAAGAGGATAAACTCCAACCGGCGGATATAAAAATTATCAAAAATTGAGTCTACTTTCCGCTGGCACTTTACTGCGCAGTAAGCTGCCCCAGATCTACTGAAGTCGCTAGAAATTTCGAGAACGTGGAGAAGATTTTACTCTCCACGTTACTCCGCGCACACAGCGTACCTCTTGCTTAAAGCGAAAACTCAAACAATTAAGCAGAGAGTTCTTTCCGAACAATTGCAGCCCCTGCGCTCAGAGCGTTCAATTTTCCCGTTGCGACCTGCCGAGACAGCGGCGTCATTCCGCAATTGGTCGACGGATACAGTTTGTCTGCATCGACAAACTGTAGAGCTTTCCGCAAGGTGCTGGCGACCTCTTCGGGGGTTTCAACAGTACTGGTAGCTACGTCGATGGCGCCGACCATCACTTTCTTGCCACGGATGAGTTCGATGAGATCCATCGGAACGCGCGAGTTCTGACACTCCAGCGAGATAAGATCGATGTTCGACTGCTGCAGCTTGGGGAAAATCTCCTCATACTGTCTCCATTCCGAGCCCAGAGTATTTTTCCAGTCGATATTCGCCTTGATACCGTAGCCATAACAGATATGAACGGCTGTTTCGCACTTCAGGCCTTCAATAGCCTTTTCCAGAGTCGCAATGCCCCAGTCATTCACTTCATCAAAGAAAACGTTGAAGGCAGGTTCATCGAACTGAATGATATCGACACCAGCGGCTTCAAGTTCGCGAGCTTCCTGGTTCAGGATTCCGGCAAATTCCCAAGCTAGTTTTTCTCGACTCTTGTAATGCGCGTCATGCAGGGTATCGATCATGGTCATGGGACCAGGAAGAGCCCATTTGATCGACTTCTTCGTAAGTTTGCGCAGAAACCTGGCATCTTCGACGAAGACAGGCTTTTCGCGCGATACAGCACCCACAACGGACGGGACGCTTGCGTCGTAGCGATTGCGGATTTTGACAGTCTGACGATTCTCGAAATCGACGCCGCTCAGATGCTCGATAAACGTTGTAACGAAATGCTGGCGTGTCTGCTCGCCATCGCTGACGATATCAATGCCGGCACGGTCCTGATTGTCCAGTGTCAGACGAAGGGCATCCTGCTTGCCTTCGACAAGTTCCTCACCCTGCAGTTTCCAATGGGACCAAAGCGTTTCCGGCTTTGCGAGCCATGAAGGTTTTGGGAGACTGCCGGCGGTCGAGGTCGGGAGAAGTGTTTTCATGATCATTCGGCCTTGGTGTTTTTGATGGATCAGACAGGAAACTGGACAGACCACTGCTCAAGCAGATCCTGATACGGCTTGATAAAGCGTTCTTCCGTAAACTTTCCCTGTTCAACGGCCAGCCTGCTACGCTCCTCACGGTCATAAACGATCCTGGTCAGTGAATAATCCTGATGCGTCAGGCTCGGCTGATAGCAGTCGGACGCTGGGGAGTTGGCATTGTAGATTTCAGGACGATAGATCTTCTGGAAAGATTCCATCGTGCTGATTGTGCTGATCAGTTCCAGATCGGAATAGTCCGACAAAAGATCGCCGATAAAATAGAACGCCAAAGGAGCGCTGGCAAAAGCAGGCATGAAATACCGAACCTGCATGCCCATTTTCCCGAAATACTGATCGGTCAGAGAAAACTCTCGCTGTTCATATTCGGTACCCAAAACCGGATGATGGTTTTCTGTCCGATGGTAGCTTCTATTACTAGAAACGCTCAGACAGATGACAGGGTTCTTGCCAAACAGAGCTTTGTAAGCGTCCGAATGGATCGCCGATTTGAACAGATTGCCATGCAGATCTCCATAATGATCGGGAACCTGAAACTCAAAGCGCCCCTGATTGTGTTCCGGGAGAAAAATACTGAAATCGTAATCACGAACATAAGAAGAAAAACTATTTCCGGTAATACCCGAGATCTGTTCGTTTTTAATTCTATCAATAATGATCGTATTGAGAATTTCTATAAGTGGAAAGACATCTGATCTTGCACCCGTATTGATTGTCATTTCAATAGAAATAATATCAAGATTAACAGAATAACGATCTGCTTTCGGGTTATCCCAGTGTGCAAGGGAGTTAAAACGGTTATCAATCATCTGCAAGACTTTCTGGAGATTTTCCTGCCGGTGTTCACCTCTGGCTAGATTGGCGAAATTGGTTGTCAGGCGTGTTTCGTCTGAAGGCGTGTAGTCTTCATCAAACCGGGTTTTCTTGATCGAGAACGTAAATTTGGCAGACATTCCTGTTTCACCTTGCTCGGGCAAAAATTCCCCAGATCAGGCTATGAACCTATGGAGAATTTTACGTGTGTGCAGCTTCCAATCGGCGATTTTCAGGCCGGTTATGTTGAGACGCGTTGGATGCTGTTATGCCCGAGAGGATTAGTGAGAAAAAATGATTTTATTTCATAAAAACATGAAATTCATGCATACATATCTACGTCCAGAAAATTCTAGCTTTAACACTTGGGGGAGCAGATCCACAGACCGTCATAATTGATACGCCCTCCCTCGCGGCACATCACACGATTTCGATCCTACGGCCAAAAAAAATTTCAAATCGCCTGGTTGACGCCTCAAGGACGGAAGGCATGTCGCAACACGCGATCACAAATGCCCTACCGTTTTCTTCCTAGCCATTTGCCTCGCTACACCCGGCATGTTCTGGCTGTGACGTCTGTTTCTATGCAAATATGGGATATTGCTTCCTCAATGGCGGCAATCACATGGCCCGAACTAATATGCCGTGTACACTCGAACTGTCGGGGTGTGTCTTTGTGGCGAGGGCAGAAAAGAAAATTGCTGTGTTCGAAGGGATGACGAATATCGTGCCAGCAACTATTACATACATGAGTATTGAAGACTCTATACGGCGTTTCGAACTCATTCGTCGGATGGGTAAAACCGGAAATCATCACAACGGGTGTTCCTGCAGCCCAAGCAAGCCAGCTTAACCCGCTTGAGAGGCCAACAAAAAATTCCGCATGCTTGAGCCAGTTCGCGCGTTCCGAAAGAGGGCGAGCACCAGTTTGATCTTCGCATCCATTCGGAATCTGGTTCCAGTGCAGACCTTGTCCCCAGACCATATCTTTATCGATACAAACAACACGATAACCGGATCGTTTGAGGAATTCTATGACATCATGCCATCCTTCGGGATTGTTCCAGTATTTGCACTGGGAACTTGCCTGCGTCGCAATGACAACATATGGCTCCTCGATTGGCCTTTGACCTGAAATAACAAGTTGTGGACGTTCTTCCTCGGGAGAAACACCAAGGATATATCCTGCAGTGCGATGAAGTCCGACCATCCGGAAATCTGCCGGCTGCCAGGAATTATCTTCATCCTCAAAGAACAGGCCAAGATGATACGTTGCGTAGTATTCGTTGTTTTTTAAGAGATAATCTTTTCTAAGAATGAAAGTGATATCTGGATAGGATGGCTCCAGAAGTTCCTTCATCTGATCTGCGAGAACAACAACAAGTTTGCATCCATGTTGTTTTTTGAAGCGAGCCGCGTAGGTGAACCATGCAATGCTATCACCAATGGTTCCGCCCGGCATCAAGATAGCGACAGGTCGATCGGTAGCATCATAAATATGAGAAAAAATGAGCACCCCGTCCCGGAATACTTCTATTTTTGCCCTCAGATAGTGTTTTTTTCGGCTGCCAAAAGTGCATTTGCTTCCTTCTCCATCGAAAAAAACCGTTTCGGTATCAAGATCAAAGAAGCGTACGCGCCATTTTCCTTCCGGAACCTGAACACGCAATCCAATATTGAAATCATATCTGATTCCTTCCGGTCCCTCCTGTGTGGGAATGGCAGCAGCAGTCAGAATACCGCCTTGATTGTCCGCATCACCCGACGAAGCTGAACTTTCATTCGCCTTGTTTTGATCAGCGTCTTTCAAACTGGGCGCAGGGCCTGCTGAATCAGGAATTTTGCCAACCTGCAGAATGGATTTGAAGATGTCGGCCGCCTTTGGGTCGGTCATGGCGTATCCTCTAGAAGGTTGGGAATTGTCTTGATAATGTCCATGACCTGTTCTGGGGCGATCAGTTTGGAACACTCGAACTGTCTGGGTGTCCCCTCATGGCGCGGGCACCAGAGGTAATTGGAGGTATCGAGAACGCAACGAATATCGTTTGAGCAGCCGTTGCAGGCATGCCAGTTTATGACGCGATATGGCGTAGAGAATTCATTTTCCGGTCGGGTAAAACCACTGATAAGCACAACAGGCGTTGTGCCTACGCACCAGGCGAGCCAGCTTAATCCGCTGGAAAGCCCTATGAAAAATTCGGCATATTTTATCCATCGCGCCCGCTCAGAAAGCGGAAGAGCGCCTGTTTTATCCTCCGCGCCAAATGGGATGTGGTTCCAGACAGTACCACTGCCATTAACGTGTTCTCTGTCAATACAGAACACACGATACCCTCGGGTCTTTAGCTCCTGAATAAGCTGGAGGGATCGAAGAACTGTTTGTTGATGCGCTTGTCTGATGATTTTAGTTTTTTGGCGCTTTGATTGAGGGTTTCCGGGGTGACTTTCGCTCTGCGTTTTGAGCAGATCACGGTCCATCGCCGGT